>CASFMJ010000001.1 GCA_949295785.1 uncultured Bacillota bacterium
AAGAATGTCTCCTATCAAGCTGAAACCTGTTACAGACTTAGTAAGAGGTAAGGACTTAAACGAGGCATTGAACATCTTGAAGTTCACTCCGGGAAAAGGTTCCCAGATCGTAGAAAAAGTAGTAAAATCAGCGGCAGCCAATGCCGAAAACAACTTTGACATGAATCCGGATAACCTGTACGTTGCAGAAGTATACGCAAACCAGGGACCTACGATGAAGAGATGGAGAGCAGGCTCTCAGGGAAGAGCATCAATCATCCTCAAGAGATCAAGTCACGTGGGCGTAACTTTAAGAGAGAAAGAATAGGATAGGAGGTTCATTAATGGGTCAGAAAGTTAGTCCACATGGTTTGAGAGTGGGCGTTATCAAAGACTGGAACTCCAAATGGTATGGAGATAAGAAAAACTTTGCTGATTTTTTAGCAGAAGATAACGAAATCAGAAAATATGTAAAGAAAAAATTATATGTGGCCGGAGTTTCAAAGGTTCTCATTGAAAGATCCTCCGAAACGAAGATAAGAGTCATCGTTCTCACTGCAAAACCCGGTATGGTTATCGGAAGATCAGGAGACGGTATCGAAGCTCTTAAAAAGGGCCTGGTAAAACTCACAGGAAAAGAAGTTGAAATTTCTATAGAAGAAGTCAGAAGATCAGAGCTGGATGCTCAGCTTACTGCAGAAGCAGTTGCACAGTCACTGGAAAGACGTGTTTCTTTCAGAAGAGCCATGAAACAGGTTATCGGAAGAACCATGAAAGCCGGCGCCAAGGGAATCAAGGTTGCCGTATCCGGAAGACTGGGCGGAGCTGAAATAGCAAGAAGCGAAAAATACAGCGAAGGTAATGTTCCTCTTCATACTTTAAGAGCAGACATAGACTACGGATTTGCTGAAGCAGACACAACCTACGGAAAGATCGGCGTAAAGGTTTGGATAAACCACGGAGAAGTTCTTGACAAGGGTCTGCAGAGCGCCGTTCGCGAAGAAAAACGCGAAAAGAGAGAGAGAAGACCGAGAAGAGACGGTGACAGACGTCAGCGCGAAAGAGGAGACAGACAGGGTCGTCAGGGCGGAAGAAGAGACAGAAACGACCGCAATGAAATGCCTAAGGCAGTAAACCCGAGAGTAAGAAAGACTCCTAAAGCGCAGCCCAAGGTAGAAGCTCCTCAGGCAGAAGCACCGCAGGCACCGGAAACTGCAGAAACTGAAAACTAAAAGATATGGAAAGGAGGAACTACGCATGTTAATGCCAAAGCGCGTTAAACGCAGAAGAGTTCACAGAGGAAGAATGAAAGGCGTTGCAACTAAAGGCAACACCATCACATATGGTTCATTCGGATTGGTTGCACAGGAATGTGGATGGATCACCTCCAATCAGATCGAGGCTGCCAGAGTAGCCATGACAAGATCCATAAAAAGAGGTGGTAAAGTATATATTAAAATTTTCCCGCACAAATCGGTAACAAAGAAACCTGCCGAAGTACGAATGGGTTCCGGTAAAGGTGCTCCTGAGTACTGGGTAGCAGTAGTAAAACCGGGCAGAGTAATGTTTGAAATAGACGGAGTTTCAGAAGAAAAGGCAAGAGAAGCCATGAGACTGGCCTCCCACAAGCTGCCGGTGAAATGTAAGTTTGCCATCAAGGAAGTAGAAGCAAAGGGTGGTGAAGCATAATGGAACTGAAAAAAATGAGAGACATGACAGAAGTTGAACTTAATACAGAACTGTCCAAGATGAAAAAAGAACTGTTCAATCTGAGATTCCAGCACGCTACAGGCCAGCTTGAAAACCCTGTTCAGATGAGAGAACTCAGAAGAAACATCGCAAGAGTAAAAACCATCATCAGAGAAAAAGAACTTGCAAAGGTTCAGGGCTAAAGGAGAGGAGGATGTAATATGACAGTTGAAAGAAACAGAAGAAAGACTAAAGTCGGTTTCGTTGTATCTGACAAGATGGATAAGACTGTAGTCGTTGCCATCGAAGACTTCGTAAGACATTCCCTTTACGGAAAAGCTGTAAAGAGAACCAAGAAAGTCAAGGTTCACGATGAGAACAACGAATGCCAGATAGGCGATAAAGTGAGAATTATGGAAACAAGACCTCTGTCCAAAGACAAGAGATGGAGACTTGTGAACATCGTTGAAAAGGTTAAATAAAGGAGGCACCAGATCATGATTCAGACAGAAACCAGATTAAGAGTTGCCGACAATTCCGGAGCAAAAGAACTTCTCTGCATACGTATACTGGGTGGTACCAGCCGTCAGTATGCCAACATCGGTGATGTAATCGTATGTGCTGTAAAGGAAGCCACTCCGGGCGGAGTTGTAAAGAAAGGTGACGTTGTGAAGGCTGTAGTAGTGAGAACTAAACATGGTGCCAGAAGAAGTGACGGAAGCTATGTTAAATTCGATCAGAACGCTGCAGTGATCATTAAAGATAAAGAAGATAAGAACCCAGTGGGCACTCGTATCTTCGGGCCGGTTGCCAGAGAACTGAGAGAAAAAGGCTTTATGAAGATCGTGTCATTGGCACCGGAAGTACTGTAGGAGGTGTAAAGATGCGTATAAAGAAAGATGACACGGTGGTAGTAATCACCGGTAAAGATAAAGGCAAGACCGGAAAAGTCCTCAAAGCCATGCCCAAGGAAAACAAGGTGGTGGTACAGGGCGTAAATATGCAGACAAAGCATGCCAAAGCCACTCAGAAGGCAGGCGCTGAGATCAAGCATATGGAAGGACCTATCGACGCTTCCAACGTAATGTATTACGATGCGAAGACAAAGAAGGGAACTAAAATCGGATATAAATTTGAAAACGGCAAAAAAGTAAGAGTCGCCAAAAAGAGCGGCGCAGTAATAGATTAGGAAAGGAGGAGAGAACTTTGACAGCAAGATTAAAGACAATGTATGACGAACAGGTTTTCGGAGCTTTAAAGGAAAAATTCCAGTACAAGAACGTTATGGAAGTTCCCAAGCTGGAGAAAGTGACCATCAATATGGGACTGGGCGAAGCCAAAGACAACGCCAAGGTAATGGAGTCTGCAGTAGAGGAAATCGGACTTATCTGCGGACAGAGACCGGTTGTTACAAAGGCAAAGAAATCCATCGCCAACTTTAAAGTGAGACAGGGAATGCCTGTAGGAGCAAAGGTTACTCTCAGAGGAGAGAACATGTATGTATTTGTTGACAAACTCTTCAATATCTCCCTTCCGAGAGTAAGAGACTTCAAAGGTGTCAGCAGAAACTCCTTTGACGGCAGAGGAAACTATTCCATGGGTATCAAGGAACAGTTGATCTTCCCCGAAATCAACTACGATCAGGTAGACACGATCAAAGGTATGAACATCGTATTCACAACTACGGCAAAGACTGACGAAGAAGCCCAGGCACTGCTTGAACTTCTGGGAATGCCGTTTGAAAAGTAGATTAGGAGGCAATCATGGCAAAAACATCTCTCAAGATAAAACAGCAGAGAAAACCTAAATACTCAACACGTGCATACACAAGATGCAGACTTTGCGGAAGACCTCATGCTGTATTAAGAAAATACGGTATATGCCGTATTTGCTTCAGAGAGCTTGCTTACAAGGGTGAGATTCCCGGCGTGAGAAAAGCAAGCTGGTAATATAAAGGAAAGGAGAAATACTGTAATGACAATGACAGATCCTATAGCGGATATGCTAACCAGAATCAGAAATGCCAATACTGTAGGACACCAGACAGTTGAAATTCCGGCTTCCAGGATGAAAAAGTCCATAGCCGAGATTTTAAAAGAAGAAGGCTACATTGCGGATTTCGAAATTATAGATGACAACAAGCAGGGTATCATAAAAGTCACTATGAAGTATGGTGCCAACAAAGAAAAAGTTATCAACGGTATAAAGAAGATCTCAAAGCCCGGTCTTAAGAAATATGCCAAGGCCGGAGAAGTTCCCAAAGTTTTGGGCGGACTTGGAATCGCTATCATCTCCACATCCAAGGGAGTTATAAGCGATAAAGAAGCAAGACGCCTCGGGATCGGCGGCGAAGTAATCTGTTATGTATGGTAGGAGGAACGGAAAATGTCAAGAATAGGTAGAAAACCTGTGGTTGTTCCTGCCGGTGTAGAAGTAACAGTAGACGCAAACAATGTAGTCACTGTAAAGGGACCTAAGGGACAATTATCACAGCAGATAAGCAAGCTTATAAAAGTAGAAGTTGCAGATGGCGCTGTAAACGTATCAAGAGACAGCGATCAGAGAGAAAACAGATCTCAGCACGGGCTTGCAAGAACACTGATAAACAATATGGTCACAGGCGTAACCGAAGGCTTCGAAAAGAAGATGCAGCTTGTGGGCGTTGGCTACAAGGCAGAAAAGAAGGGCAAGACCCTTGTAATGAACCTTGGATATTCACATCCTGTAGAACTTGAAGACCCTGAAGGAATCACAACTGAATGTCCTTCCGCTACAGAAGTTGTAGTAAAGGGTATAGACAAAGCTTTTGTCGGAAACTATGCGGCAAACATCAGAGCATGGAGAAAACCTGAACCGTATAAGGGCAAGGGTATCAAGTATGCTGATGAGGTTATCCGCAGAAAAGAAGGCAAAGCAGGTGCTAAATAAGAGAAAGGAGTGAAGTGAAAATGGCTAAAGAAAGCAGAAACGACAAGCGTGTCAAAAGACACGAAAGAGTAAGAAAAAATCTTTATGGAACTCCTGAGAAACCAAGACTTTGCGTTTACAGATCCAACAAGAATATTTCTGCCCAGATCATAGACGATGTGAACGGAACCACTCTGGTAGCCGCATCTTCTCTTGATAAGGAACTGAAGGCAGAAGTTGCAAACGGAGGAAACAAAGAAGCTGCAAAGCTGGTTGGAGCAGCTCTGGCAAAGAAGGCAGCAGCCAAGGGAATAGAGGAAGTATGCTTCGACAGAGGCGGATTCCTGTATCACGGAAGAGTTGCACAGCTGGCCGAAGGCGCTCGCGAAGGCGGATTAAAATTCTAACAGGAGGGAATAAGGAATGCGTAATATCATTGATGCATCCAAGCTGGACTTAAAGTCAACTATCGTAAGCATCAGAAGAGTTGCCAAGACAGTTAAGGGCGGCAGAAACATGAGATTCAGCGTTACTGTAGTCGTAGGCGACGGTAACGGATATGTAGGCGTGGGCCTTGGAAAATCTCTTGAAATTCCTGAAGCCGTAAGAAAAGCTGAAGAAGATGCAAAGAAGAATTTAATATATGTTCCTACAGTAGGAACCACCGTACCACACAGAAACCTGGGAGTGTTCGGAGCAGGAAAAGTCCTGATCATGCCTGCTGCACAGGGTACCGGAGTTATCGCAGGTTCATCTGTTCGTACAGTTCTTGAAGCGGCCGGTATCAGAGACGTAAGAGCAAAATCAATAGGCTCCAACAATTCCGGCAACATGGCTTATGCAACCATCGAAGGCCTTAAGGGCATGATGACTGTGGAAAAGGTAGCCAAGCTGAGAGGAAAAACCAAAGAGGAAATCTTAGGATAGGAGGAAACGCAAAATGGCAAAAATGATAAAGATCACTTTAACCAAAAGCACTATCGGCGCTTCCCCTAAACAGAAAAAAGTTGTTGAAGCGCTGGGACTTAAAAAGATGCACCAGACCGTTGAAATGGCAGATACTCCGCAGACACGCGGCGCTGTAGCAAAGGTTTCGCATCTTGTAACAGTAGAAGAAGCATAGGAGGTGCCATAAATGAGATTACATGAACTGAATGCACCTAAGGGTGCGACGAAGGCACCTAAGAGAAAAGGCCGCGGTACCGCTACCGGACAGGGTAAAACTGCCGGAAGAGGTATGAACGGTCAGAATTCAAGATCAGGCGGCGGTGTCCGTCTCGGTTTTGAAGGCGGACAGATGCCTTTGTACAGAAGACTGCCGAAGAGAGGATTCACCAATATATGGGCTAAAGAGTATTCCATCGTGAACGTTGAGGATCTCAACAGATTTGAAGCCGGAACAGAAGTTACCCAGGCACTGCTTGAAGAAACAGGAATGCTTAAACAGGTTAAAGACGGAATAAAAGTTCTCGGACAGGGAACTCTCAACGTAGCACTTACAGTAAAGGCAGATAAATTCAGCAAGAGCGCTGTGGAAAAGATAGAAGCTGCGGGAGGAAAGGCAGAGGTGATCTAGTATGGGTATGCTAAAGACGATTTCCCAAGCATGGAAAGTTGCCGAGATCAGATCAAAGATGATCTTCACCCTGCTGATGCTGGTAATATTCCGTATCGGCTCAAACATTCCTGTGCCTAATATAAACAGGGCTGTTCTGTCTGAGATGTTTACCGGAGAGACCGGACTTCTTGATTTGTTTGACTTGTTTTCCGGCGGATCCTTTAGCAACTTCACTATTTTTGCGCTCAGCATAACGCCATATATCACGGCATCCATCATAGTGAACCTTCTCACTATGGCCTTCCCTTACTTCCAGCGTCTTGCACAGGAAGGAACAGAAGGAAGGAAAAAGATGGCCCAGATAACCCGTTACATGACAGTGGTACTGGCTCTGATACAGGCTGTGGGTCTGACTGTAGGTCTGTTCAATCAGGCTATAGTAGACAAGAGCGTATTTTCCATCATTGTTGTTATCCTGGTGCTGACTGCAGGAACAGCCTTTCTTATGTGGCTGGGCGAGCAGATCAACGATAAAGGCGTCGGAAACGGCATATCCCTTATAATCTTTGCCGGCATAGTGGCAAGGATTCCAAGCGGCATAAGAAGCCTTGCAACCAGTGTAAGCGATGGTGCAATCTCAGCAATCACACTGGTCATCCTGGTAGTACTTGCTGTACTGGTTATAGCAGGAGTAGTGCTGATACAGGAAGGCCAGAGAAGAATACCCGTTCAGTATGCGAAACGCGTAGTGGGAAGAAAAATGTACGGCGGACAGTCCACCCATATTCCTATCAAGGTAAACCAGTCCGGCGTAATACCCATTATCTTCTCCCTGTCGCTGTTATCATTCCCGCTGACAATAACATACTTCTTCCCCAATACCGGCTTCACCGAGTGGGTCACCAAATGGCTTTCACCATCCGGTAATCCCGGAGTATGGGTATACGGTGTGCTGAATGTCATCCTGATAATCGCATTCACATACTTTTATACAGGCATAACATTCAACCCGAAAGAAGTAGCAAATAACATGAAAGCCAACGGCGGCTTTATACCGGGAATAAGACCCGGCCAGGCCACCGAAGTATATTTGAGCAAAGTAATGTCGAGGATCACTATTGTAGGAGCGATATTCCTGGCTGCAATCGCCACACTTCCTACTATCGTAAGCGTTATGAGCTCCCTCAACATCCACTTCGGAGGAACATCGCTGCTGATTGCTGTAGGTGTTGCTCTTGAAACAGTGAGAGCCCTTGAAAACCAGATGCTTATGAGAAACTATCAGGGATTCCTTAAATAAGCATGGAGGAGATGAATTAAATGCTTAGAACCATATTGTTAGGACCTCCGGGGGCAGGAAAAGGCACCCAGGCCGCTAAAATAGTTGAAAAATACCACATTCCTCATATTTCCACAGGTGATATCTTCAGAGAAAATATCAAAAATGGAACTGAGCTGGGGAAAAAGGCCAAGGAGTATATGGATAAAGGCGAACTGGTACCGGATGATCTGGTAATAGAAATCGCTACCACAAGACTTTTGGCAGACGACTGTAAAAACGGCTTTCTGCTTGACGGATTCCCGAGAACTGTATATCAGGCGGAAAAGCTTGACAGCTTCCTTGAAAAGCATGGAGCTAAAATAGACAAGGTTCTTGATATATCCGTAGAAAAGGAAGAACTCATGACCAGACTTACAGGCAGGAGAGTCTGTAAGGCCTGCGGAGCAAGCTACCATGTGGTAAACATTCCTCCTAAAAAGGAAGGCATCTGTGATGTGTGCGGAGGACAGCTCATCCAGAGAGATGATGACAACGCAGAAACCGTGGCCAACAGAATTGAAGTCTATGAGGCTCAGACAATGCCGCTTATAGAATATTATGAAAAAGCAGGCAATCTTGTTCACATAGACGGGGCTACAGGCCTTGAAAACGTATTCGCGGACATAGTAAAAGCTTTGGGTGAATAACGATGATCATCATCAAGTCAGGACAGGAAATCGAATTGATGCGTCAGGCCGGCAAGGTTACCGGGCAGATATTAAATGATCTTGAAAAGGTCATAAGGCCGGGAATAACCACACTGGAAATAGACCGATTTGTGGAAAAAGCCGTAAAAGCCGCCGGCATGACCGCAGCCGAAAAAGGATACTGCGGATATCCGGCCAGCATATGTGTATCAGTCAATGAAGAAGTTGTACATGGTATACCGAGTAAAAAACGTATTCTTAGAGAAGGTGACATAGTCAGCCTGGATCTGGTGGTCGAAAACCATGGCTACATGGCCGACGCAGCCAGAACTTACGGCGTAGGGAAGATAAGCCCTCTGGCACAGCACCTGATAGATACGGCAAAGCAGGCTTTCTTCAACGGTATAGCTTTTGCGAAGGAAGGATACAGATTATCCGATATTTCAAACGCTATCCAGACTGCCGTAGAAGGCGAAGGTTTCGGAGTCATAAGAGACTTTGTAGGTCACGGCATAGGAAGCAACATGCACGAGGACCCACAGATACCCAACTACGGTAAACCCGGAAAAGGTCCCAGACTTCAGAGAGGAATGACTCTTGCCATAGAGCCCATGATAACGCAGGGGTCTTATGAGATAGACGTTCTTTCTGATGACTGGACAGCGGTGACTGTTGACGGAGGACTGGCTGCGCATTATGAAAATACTGTTGTAATAACTGATGGTGAGCCTGAGCTGCTTACCTTGTAATGTGAAGAAGGAGAGGTATATATGGCGAAAAAAGACGTCATCGAAGCTATGGGAACTGTTGTCGATGCTCAGCCTAACGCAATGTTCAAGGTTAAGCTGGATAACGGATTCGAAGTGCTTGCACACATTTCAGGCAAAATAAGGATGAACTATATCAGGATTCTGCCGGGAGACAAGGTGAAAGTGGAACTCTCACCTTATGATCTGACTCGCGGCAGGATAATCTGGAGAGACAAATAAAAGCAATCTGCATGGCAAATATATTGCCCCGCAGCAGCAAAATAGGGAGGAGTTAAAAATGAAAGTAAGAGCTTCTGTAAAACCTATCTGCGAAAAGTGCAAAGTTATCAAGAGAAACGGTAAGGTAATGGTTATCTGCGAAAACCCCAAGCACAAGCAGAAACAAGGTTGATCTAATCAGTAATGCGGCTGTGGGCCGGATACCGGGACTGCCCTGATAAAAAGCCGTTTCAAAGTTATTAAAAGATCCCGTCTATATCGCTCCCGGAAAGGCGACGGAAGATGGGGGAAGGAGAAAAAAATATGGCTCGTATAGCCGGTGTTGACTTACCAAGAGAAAAAAGAGTAGAGATCGGTTTAACCTATATCTATGGAATTGGTAGACCAACTGCACAAGCTATTCTCGAAAAAGCAGGCATAAACCCTGATACGAGAGTAAAAGACCTGACAGAAGATGAAGCAGGTAAGATCAGAAAGATCATCGACGCAGAATATGTGGTGGAAGGCGACCTGAGAAGAGAAGTTTCTCTCAACATCAAGAGACTCATGGAAATCGGAAGCTACAGAGGAATCAGACACAGAAGAGGTCTGCCCGTAAGAGGTCAGAATACAAAGACCAATGCAAGAACACGTAAAGGTCCTAAGAAGACTGTAGGCAGAAAGAAAAAAGCTAAGTAAAGGAGGTAGGAAGTAATGGCTAAAACTGTAAAAAAAGCAGTGAGAAAAAAGAGAAGAGAACGTAAGAACATTGAAAAAGGCCAGGCACATATCCAATCCACCTTTAACAATACTTTAGTTACTCTTACAGATATGGAGGGAAATGCGCTTTCATGGTCCAGCGCAGGTTCTCTCGGATTCAAAGGATCCAGAAAATCAACACCGTTTGCGGCTCAGATGGCTGCCGAAGAAGCTGCCAAAGGCGCAATGGAACATGGTCTTAAAACCGTAGAAGTTTATGTAAAAGGTCCGGGCTCCGGAAGAGAAGCCGCTATCAGAGCGCTTCAGACTGCAGGACTTGATATCACCATGATTAAAGATATCACACCTATCCCGCATAACGGATGCAGACCGCCTAAGAGAAGAAGAGTCTAAGAAAGGAGGAGTAATTTAGATGGCAAGATATACAGACGCAAACTGCAAACTGTGCAGAAGAGAAGGTCAGAAGCTTTTCTTGAAAGGCGAAAGATGTTACAGCAGCAAGTGTGCTCTTGAGAGAAGAAATTACGCTCCTGGACAGCACGGTCAGGCAAGAAAGAAACAGTCCGAATACGGACTGCAGCTGAGAGAAAAACAGAAAGCAAAGAGGTTCTACGGGGTTCCCGAAACCCAGTTCAGAAACCTTTTTGAAAAGGCTGCCAAGAAACAGGGTAAGACAGGTGAAAACCTGATGATCCTGCTGGAAACAAGACTTGACAACGTTGTATTCAGACTTGGATTCGCTGCTTCAAGAAAAGAGGCAAGACAGCTTGTGACTCACGGTCACTTCACATTAAACGGACATAAGGCAAATATTCCTTCAATGGAAGTAAAAGCCGGTGATGTGATCAAAGTAAAAGAAAAAAGCACAAGTTCACCTAAATTCAAGGAAATAAAGGAAATGTCCATAACAGTTCCTTCATGGATGACTGTAGACGTTGATAAATTAGAAGGTAAAGTCGTTGCTATGCCAAGAAGAGAGGACATAGATACTCCGATTGCAGAGCATTTGATCGTCGAATTGTATTCCAAGTAATAACCACGCCGAAGAAAGCAGCATGATGCTGCTGCTTTGGATACTGACGGTTAAAGCAGGCTTGGAATGAAAGGGAGGGTTTTGAGTGATAGAAATCGAAAAACCAACAATCAATAAGTACATTGATGAAGACGGATGTTACGGCAAATTTGTTGTAGAACCTCTTGAGAGAGGTTACGGTACAACTCTCGGAAACGCTCTGAGAAGAATACTTCTCAGCTCGCTTCCCGGCGCTGCTGTCACGTCTGTAAAAATCGACGGGATACTTCACGAGTTTTCTACAATACCGGGAGTAAAAGAAGACGTTACAGAGATCATACTCAACTTAAAGAAGCTTGCTGTCAGATTAGATGGCGACACTACCAAGAGAGCCATCATAAATGCTGTCGGACCTAAAGAAGTTACGGCAGCAGATATAATAGGTGACTCAGATATGGAGATCTTCAATCCTGACCTTCATATCGCAACTCTTGAAGAAAACGCCACACTGGTGATGGAAATCAATTTTGCAAGGGGCAGAGGATATGTTCCGGCAGAACTGAATAAGAACGAGAACACACCCATATCGGTGATTCCCGTTGACTCCATCTACACGCCGGTGAGAAAAGTCAACTTCACTGTTGAGAACACCAGAGTAGGTCAGGTTACCGACTATGACAGACTGGTACTGGAGATCTGGACCGACGGTTCCATTACACCTGAAGAAGGTGTGTCCATAGGGGCCAAGATCATGCAGGAACACCTGAACCTGTTTATTCAGCTTACCGACACCACCGATGCCATGGAGATCATGGTGGAAAAAGAAGAAGATCAGAAAGAAAAAGCCCTCGAAATGACCATCGAGGAACTGGAACTTTCTGTACGTTCTTTCAACTGTCTCAAGAGAGCAGCTATCAATACGGTTGAAGAGCTTACTCAGAAGACAGAGGATGACATGATGAAGGTAAGAAACCTCGGAAAGAAATCTCTTGATGAAGTAAAAGCAAAACTTGAAGAATTAGGACTCAGTCTTAAACCAAGTGATGACTGAGCTCTATATAAGTGATACCGCAGCATGATGATGATTTTGTGCAGCGGGCAGAACTTTGCAGAAAGGAGAATCGTAAATGCCAGGATACAGAAAACTGGGTAGACCTTCTGCTCACAGAAAATCAATGCTGAGAAACCTTGTAACTGATCTTTTCAGAGAAGGTAGAATCCAGACAACAGATTGCAGAGCAAAGGAAACCAGAAGAGAAGCAGAAAAGCTGATAACATTGGCCAAGCGCGGCGATCTTCACGCCAGAAGACAGGTATTAGCCTATGTTTTCGATGAAAGCGTAGTTACAAAACTGTTTGATGAGATCGCACCTAAATATGCCGACAGAAACGGCGGATACACAAGAATACTTAAACTGGGACCCCGCCAGGGAGACAACGCAGAAGTCGTATTCTTGGAATTAGTATAATTGCTGCACAACTCTTGACACAGCAGGCGCAGCATCGGCAAAAAGCCCGGACAAAGGTCCGGGCTTTTATAATTACGGGGCATATAAGCCCCGCCGATCATGCATAGCATGAGCGGCAAATAAACCACCCGCTATGCGGGTGCGCATCGAAGGTTA
>CASFMJ010000002.1 GCA_949295785.1 uncultured Bacillota bacterium
TCAGTAAAGAACTATAACTACACTTTTTTACTAAATTTTACCGATTTTCAACGAAGCGGAAAAGACACGAGTGGTTTACCGTTTACGGATTAAAGGGTTATTCCTGAGAAATCTAAAATCCAAAAAAGATAACAGAAACGTCAAAGGGTCTTTCAGCGGTATGGCTGAAAGACCCTTTTTTCTATGTTTATTCCCTTACAATTTTTATGCGGTTTCTTTGGTTTCTTCGGTTTCGCCCTCTTCTTCTGTCACTTCCTGTGCGTTTTTCCTTACATCATCAGGGATTTTCACAGGCTCCAGCTTGTTTATGTCGCTCCATGTCATTTCCACGATGACGGAAGATATTTCAGTAGTCACTCCTTCTGTCTCCAACATGGAATACATGGTCTTGAAATATTCGGTCATATCCATCTTCAGCTTGCACGGATACCCCGTTTCTTCATCTACCCAGAGTTCAATATCCATGCCACCTATGGCATCAAGCATCTTCTCCTGATCTATGCCGAGAGACTCGAGGTCTGTACCTTCTGCTGCGCCGGAAGAATCGATCATATCCATCATCTCTTTGCCCACCAGAGTACCCTTATAGTGCTTCGCTTTTTTGCCATCTACTTCTTCGGTGCCGGTCATCTTGAAATTGTTTTCCTGATTAAAGACATCGAATATTTCAGAGGCTCCAGCGGCCTGATTATCTGCTGTCTTCATCTTCTGCCATGTCTCGTTGTCCATGGATGAATATGTCATGAAACCGTCTTTGTTTTTTTCAATATAGGTGACCATATCGTTTATCTCTATGCCGGCCACATTCACGGATGTGATGGTCTTCTGCACATCTCCCTGAGGGAAGATCCACATTTCCATGTTAGCCTCTGAATCCATGCTCTGCTCATTGACCTTCATTTTCATGGTCACCTTGCTGGTTGCCTTATAATTTTCGGCTTCGCCTATTTTATCCATGGCGACGGCCGTTTCGGTGCGAGTATTTGTCTCTCCGCCATCGGTTCCTTCTTTCTGTTCTTCCTTAACGCCGTTTGCTGAGGCTGCTTTGCCGCCATCATCATTTCCGCCCCAGATGGCAAAGCCTGCTACGGCAGCGACGGCGATTATCACCACCGCTGCCAGTACAGCAACCTTTTTTCTGTCTTTGAAAAGCTGTTGCAGTTTTTCTTTCATTTTATTTCCCCTTCTTAAAGATCTGTGCAGTTTTTATCCTATTTCAGTCTCTTCAGCCGGCCTGCTCCCGGGTGAGTATGACGCAGAGTTCCGTGCCGCTGTCCTGACCTGTGGCAACATTCATCAAAGGCAATGTAGGCGTACCGCTTGGTCTTGGAGCTCCTGAATACCTGAAAGTAAGCTTGGCGCTGCCGCTGTCTGATATAGATGATTCTACCCGGTCTGAAAAGTCATGATTCATCTGAAGTATGTTCCATTTATCATCAGTCACCTGACCAATAAGTATATCCTGAATACCCGTTCCGATATTGGTATTAACAGACAGGGCATTCCAGTCGGATATATCTGCTACAGCAGCCACATACATAGCTCCTGTTTTTTCTTTCTGAGTTCTGGCGTTAACGTTCATCTGCGTGTCTGCAATGCTGAGACTTTCATCTGCAGCAAGGTAATCAGCAAGGTATGAAAGGTCAAACTCTACGAATGCCTGTCTGGTGTAGTAGTCAGTGATTTTACCGTCATTCTTTACTAATACTGCTTTTAACCCACTTAGTAATTGGGGGAAAGACTTTTCTTTAGCGTTTCCGCTCACTATCTTGGCATTGCTTATCTCATCTATGACAAGAGCCATGCCTGATACGGTAAACTCTGCTTCCTTGCCTGCAGTTTCGACTGTACACTGCTGCTCACCGTATTCAGATGTATCCAGTCCTGTTATCCTGAACCGTCCGCTGCTGAGCCTTATATTTTCAGTAGTATTGTCTGAATATGTGACTCTTGTGGTCTGCTGTCCGAAATCATATTTATGTTCTGACGGGTCCACATAGAATAGGATTCCGTCGCCCGATGAAGGCTCGTTTACAGATATGGACTTTACTTCCTTTACGAGTACATTTCTTGTTGTTGTCTTGCCTGCGCCCAAGTTTATGGTTACCTGCTGGGTTCCAAGCTTGTTCTTGTCATATCCCGAAACTGTCACTGCATTCTGTGCGCTGTAAGGAACTTGGTGAAGTATACCGTCTCCGTACTTGATGCCAACAGTGAAGTTGATATCTTCGCCCTTGAACTGGGTTCCAAGATCAGCAGGTATGGTTTCATCTGTTACACTTCGGTCTTGTCTCGCATTAACCTGGACATTATATCCCATCAGGCTTCCTTCGTACTCTATGACCGGATTCTGCTGTCCTGTCTTAAATGGCAGGTATCCTCTAACTGTGCAGTTGATATCTTCAAGGTCTTTGACTTCGGTGGTTCCATCTGCGTTTGTACGGGATATACGTCCGCCGTCAAGACAGATGCTGTCTCCTTCCTGATATGTGAGTTTGGTTGGTTCCTGTATAAGTGTCCACCGACCTACACATACGTCGTAGGAAACTGTCACATCTGCCGGAATATATCTAATTGTTAAAGTTTGCTCTCCAGCGTTATCAGGGTCAAATCCGGTTATTTGGAAGTCATTTATGTTTTTATTTAGCATATACTCAATTTCTTTCATCTGGTTATTTACAGTAAATGACATCTTTACCTTTATTTCACTCAGATCAAGTTCCTCTCCCAGAGCATAACTTTGCGGAGCAAATACCGACATGGAAATCTCATCATCTGCCACATATACCGTCTGCTGCAGAACAGCCTCTTCATCGCCTTCAATGCTAATAGTTATCTGCTTCTCCCCGGCGGTGGTGCTGTCGAATCCGGATACATTTACCATATCATTGTTTACTGACAAAAGTCTTGTATTTCCGTTAGCATCTGTATATGTCAATTTACGTGATGTATTAAAATCATCGCCTTTATTGAATATTAGAGCTCCTTCATCTTCCTCCCACGCAAGTGGCTCTGCAACATTGATTGGTAGGTTAAGTGTATATTCATTACCGCCTACATTGTAACATATATCTGCTGTTTTTGATCCAGGGCTGTTAAACAGGCCATCATCAAAGGAAACCGAAACATCTTCATCGTTCAACATTATCTTCTTCTTATATCCGCTCTCATCAACATACCACAGATATTCGTCTTCAAGTTTGAGCTCGGTGTCCCCCACTCTATAGGTTTTTGCAACATAATCGTTACTTAAAGAAACAGGTTCTGAAACTGTTACTATTGTTGGGTAAGTCAACCTATGGCCTCCACATGTAATGGTGATATTCTTTTGTTCTCCCTTAGCTTCTTTATTAAAGCCACTGATAGTAACATGATTTTTATCGTTAATATCAACTTCACGTACTTCACCATTATCATATAAAATTCGCACCTTGCCTCTGAGATTTTGTCCTTCCCTTAAATATGTATATAATATGTATCCGGGAATTTCTAAATAGCTTTTATCAACCTCAAGTATTCCCCCTAAGTATAAAGGACCTACATCACAGACTTCTATTTTTTCAATAGTCTTAGGCACGCCTGTTATATCAAAACTACACTTAACACCCGAACCTATTTTTCCATATTCAAGTATTACTTCATACTCCTTTCCACTTTTAATACCATATTCTATACTTTCTTTACTTTGCTTATCAATAATGTCAATTACTCTTACTTCATCACATGGAAGTTTAATACTTTCTTCTCCTAATTCCTTAATATACTTCAGTTCAATAACAGCCCCTTTAAGATTGATGTCTTCAACAGTTGATTTCTCCGGATATTTTACTTTTGACGGTAATGTTTTCATAGCCACAGATTCCACCAAAGGAGGTGTAACTATTATTCTTACTTCGTCTGATGCTTGGAATCGTCTGCTGTATACAGTCACATCATATATTCCTATTTTTGTATTGTCAAAATCACCAATGATGATAGAATCTGACGGCTCATTGGTTAAAGGTTCCAAACCAGCAAACGGATACTCTATAACAATTCCAGCTTTTGAAAATGCATTGTCAGCATAATCTACTAACCAGTTAAGTTGATCAGCAGCAATCTTTTCTCCTCTACATATTGCTATCTGCGACTCTTTAAGCTGTGCGCTGTCGATTGCCGGAATAACTTCTATAGTATGACTTATTGAAGATTCCCAACCATAGATGTTAATATCTAAAGTACAATCATAATATCTGCGCCGATATTTTTCCGTTTCCTCCCTTGTTTCATAATCAATGGTTATATACTCATCATCTGCATCCAAAGTATATTCATTTCCATTTGCCAATTTAACCGTTATGATGTCTTCCAAAGGAATTTCTTCATTCTCAAATATGTAATCCGGAATACTATTATATTCAATATTTTGAATGATGCTTGACGGAATATAAATTACATTATACTCGCACTCATATGGGCCTTGTACGCTATGAGTTGTCGGAGTACCATCGTTATTGTATTCACTGTAAGTATGTAGTTTAACCGTATATAAACCGGTTCCATATCCATCAAAACAGAATTTCTTTTCACCTTTAAGGACATCTGAATATTTTTCAGTAAACAAATTTCTTTCACATCCCGTAGAAGAATCCATTTTACTTACAGATACATACATTTTATCAAGTACTCCGGTATTATTTTTTAAACTAGTAAATTTCCCTGCGGCACGATCCGTATATATTATTAAATTTTCAGCATCAGGAACATTGAGAATGGCCGTTGCTTTATCAATAAGATTACTTATATATAATGTTTTCGGGGTAGTATTCAGTTCTAATTCAGGAACATTCTGCCCCACCCAAACATTATATGAACCACTATACTCGTTATTGTCATATGGGCATTGATAAGTAAAATAAACTTTCTCAATTTTGCCTTCCGGATATTCTCCCGAGAAAACTCCTGTCGTGATGTTTATTTCATCAGAGGTCATAGAAACTGGAGTATAAAATGTTCTTGTTCCGCTGCTATCATTTAATTTTCTATTTACATTCAGTATTCCACCTGTCAGACATGTGCGAGTTATGCGTTCTCCTGCCTGGTAGGTTTTTTTGTCAGGTCTCTTTCCTACAGATATTCCAACTGTTTCGAGTTTATCCTGATTGAATACATCTATAAATATACTTCCTGTATCGAAATTATCTTTTAGATAGCTGCTTAGTCCATTTATTTTTATGGAGTCAGATGATTTTAGGCTTCCGTCATCATTTTCCTGCAAAATATTATTTACAGCCCAGCCTACAGTAGGTTTATGATTTTCATCATCAGCAGTGACATCTACCGATATATGTATCTGAGCATCCAAAGGTACTTTATCCCCCGATTTAAACTTTGAGTTTATATTTGTCCCCGGCCATGTCCAGTACATATTGCTTAAACTTATACGTTCATCATGAGTCTTAAGCGATAATGTTATGGTTTCTGCTTTTTCAAGTTTAATCGTAGTTTCTGTTTCAGAATCGGTCTTCCATCTGTACATCTGTGCTTTAAGTTCTCCGGGTACTGAATCTGCCTCATTTAAATATGTGAGAACACTTCCGTCCGTCGAAGCATTTATAATCTCACCATAAGGATAATCCCCATTACTCTCAACCACGGCAGATCCATATGAACAATTTAATATACCGCTGTTCAATGCAGATTCAAATTTGTCATTTCCGTTTGAATCCTTACCTACATATAATGCTGCGGAATCTATCGTCCCAAAGAACATTCCCTTGTTGGGATCAGAATTAGGATTGCTACAAGTTGTCACATGACAGTTTACTATATCTGTTGAATTTACTTCACCTGCAACATTACCATTACCTGCACCTGTCGCATTACCGGTCAAATTAGAATTATCTATAGTACAGTTAAAAATCAGTGAATTTGTTGCAAACTTAGTTAATATACCTCCGTTTGCAGCAACCGAATATCCTTCTGCCAGTGTAACTGTGCAGTTTTTAAATGTGGAGTTTTCAAGTCTATTAAATATACCTTGTGTATTTTTTGATACAATAGTATGCCCGTCTCCGTCATATTCTATATATTTAACATTTTGTTCCCTGCCATTATTAGTGACCTCAAAATCATCTGTCTGTAAATAGTATTTTATATTATCCTCACTACCGCTGACTATATTACGGAAATCCTGGGCATTGCTTATTTTTATCGGATCATCTTTTGTTCCCGACCCATTATAATATGACAATCCCAACAGATATGGATCATCTTCAAATCCCCATTTTTCTCCAAGGAATGCACCTACAGTATTTTCTGTAAATGAGGGGGTGGCATTATCCACATAATTTTCATATAATATTCTATTATTGTTTGTAACTTTCTTTGTATATATTTTGTTATATGCTGTATATGTAGTATTTGCTTTTTCTCCAAAGAGAGGCAATCCAGATTCTTCCGGATCAAAGGCCATAAAAGTAACTAACAAATTCACAGCTTTTCCTTGAGTAACTTCACCTGCTATTACACCCTTCTTACATTCGCTGTTTAAAGAGATAACATCAACGCATTGCAGTTTTTCACTGTCAATATGTATATTTTTAATAGTGATATTGCCATCGACACGTCCTGCGATTCCACCACAAGCAGTTTCACCTTTAATTATGCTGCCTGACGTAACTGCTATAACTTCCGCAGAAGCGCCCTCCTGCATTATTCCTGCAATGGCACCTGCATACTCTGCATCACCACAGAGTATCTCTGCCTTAACCGCCAGATTCTTAACGCTTCCTTGAAGCACAGGGAACAGACCGGCAATTATGCTGCTGTCCTTAAATCTGATATCCGGCACAGTATATTTTATGGTACATCCGGAACCGTCAAAGTTTCCTTTAAACGCAATGCTGTTCAGTTCACTATCATCACAGTCGTACGCAAAACCTGCTTTTCCGGCAGAGTCTATGACTCCGAGATCAAGCACACTTACATTTTCATCAATCTTAAAATATTTATCTGATGAATTATTTTTGCTGTCAAA
This sequence comes from uncultured Bacillota bacterium, assembly GCA_949295785.1. GTDB lineage: Bacteria > Bacillota > Clostridia > Peptostreptococcales > Anaerovoracaceae > Fimisoma. The sequence continues at coordinate 7,019 of CASFMJ010000002.1, forward strand.
CATTTGCATGAACTGTTCGGCAGTTTCTATTATATATGGGTCAGATTGAGTGCCTGCTCCATCGTATTCTGATGCAGCTGCATTCTGTTCGTCTTCATTTTCATAAAAGACTTTCAGGTCTGCAAAAGTAAGTATTGATCGTACTTGTTTTTCTTTATCTCCCATTAAATATGTAAATTTATGATCTTGCCAGTCATCATCACCCAAAGCTCCTGCTATATACTCAGCAGCATTTAGTGTAACCTTCCAACCTTTTTCACCATTGCCATTATTTTCTGCTTCTTCTCCGCCTTGTTGAATGATGAAAAAGCACTCATCATCTACGGCACCGTTTTCACCACCAGAGCCAGCGTTTCTTACACGGCCTACAAGATTGCCTATATGTTCGGATCTTGTCTCCCCAGCTCCGGTTTCCGCGCTCACATAGCTATAAGCGTACGAATCGTATACATTACCCTGGAGTTCGCCTATAAGACCACCTACAGCTGCATCGTACCATCTTACATTCTGATCATAAATCATATTGCCTACGAATATTGTAAGATCAAATACTGCTGTTAAAGCGTCCTTTATAATTTTTGTCCCTCCTTTTCCTAGTTCATTCAGATTACCAAGAAATATAGTGTCTGCACTACGCATTGCAGCTACTGTTTCCGCTCCCGTAACTACTCCACCGGATACCGCAGACAGCAGATTTAAAATTCCCGAAGTTATTTTTACTCCAATTTCATGGTTATTACTTTTAACCCAGTCAATATGCTTCATGAAGTTTCCATTATTCACCTTCATATGAGCATAGCAGTCGCTTACCCATGCGTCTTTACCTACAATTCCCACAAGGCCTCCTACGCCTGCACCATCATCATTGGCTCCTCCTGTGATATCGTTTGAAGACAGGGAACTTTCGGGTACTACGGCGCATCTTTCAACACTGCCCGGATACAGAACTGCTGCAGCAAGACCTCCGGCAGGACCATATGCGTCCACATCTTCTACTACAACTTTCAGATCATGCACATCTCCCAATATGTATCCGAAAAGACCTCCTGCCTCATTGGTATGTACATCAAGACCATATATGGTATGTCCGTTACCATCAAAATCACCTTCAAAGCACTGGTCTCTCTCCCTGCACAGAGGCGCCCAGTTGTCCCAGTTGGTGCATGTGGTTATTTCTTCTGACCCACCATTTTCGTTTTCTATCTCTATTTTACAAAGTCCTGCACATTGCCCATTATCTCCGCATGGCTGCAGATATATATCATTCATCAGTATATAATCATCACAGGTGCCATACGTTACATATGCCAGTTCATTGGCATTTGTTATCATATATACGCCATCTTCATTTTTTTCCGGCTCATGAGCGCCGCGATCAGTTTGTGATACAGCTTGCAATATTGATAGATATACATTACCGCAAGATGTAGATACAAATTTCCGATTAGCAAATTCTCTTCCTACATATGTACTATCACATTTACTTGAATCAAGACCTTGGACTTGCATTATGATTCCGTCTCCCAATCCGGCAATACTTCCCTCTCCATTGGTATAACCATTCTGCACAAATGGAGCTATAAAAGATAGAATATTATTTATGAAACCAGCACTAAATACCACTCCGCCCGCAATCTGAGCAACACCAGAGTTATCGAAAATACCTATAAAATCCCTCATAATATTTAATATATTGCTTGTCATATTTGTAGCAAATAAATTGCCACTTAACGTACTTTCAAATAACTGTGTATCCGATCCGCCTGCGCCTCCCTGAGCTGCATCTTCAGACGTATTTGCTTTATTGGTATATTTATTGAATACATAGACCCTTGCATCTTCAGAATGGTCTGAATAGCTTGTATAACTTCCGGTTTCCGATGCAAAAGTAAGCAGTGATGGTAATATTACACTGCCATAATTGGCAACGCCTACCATTCCTCCTGCGTATCCCGGAGTACATATCCTTGATCCCTGAGTCTTCGTTCCGGTTACTTTGCAATTATCTATCACCCCGCCGGGACACAACTGTGCGGCGATACCTCCTGCACACATTCCGGTAGTATCAAGATCAACATCAATCATAACAAGGTCTCTTATTGTTCCCGCACAATATCCGAAGAGACCGGCGGCACCACTGCTTCGCATTTTCAGTTTTTTTATAGCATGACCATTTCCGTCAAATACTCCTTCGAAGGCAAAGTAATCAGCATCTGTACCGATAGGCGTCCAGTATTCGCCATAGGTGTCATAATATTTTGCCATATCTATATCAGCACCCAATTCATAATAATACGCACTCTTATAGAAATATTTCACATTGCGAAGATGCTCCATGGTTTTTATGATATAAGGATCATCTTTTGTTCCATCTCCACCGGCAAATGGTTCTGTGCCGAAATAATTGCGATAAGTCTCTGCAGTCAAACCCTCCGGAATATTCCCTTTAGGATCTTCTGTCAAACAACTATTGATTTCTACAGGTTTATTATTGTTCCACTTTATTTCATAATTCCAGATGCCATAGTTAAACGTCCGTCTAACCCTACTTTCTCTGTCAACACCGCTTACACCGTCTGTAACCTGTGTTTCTTTAAATGTCTCTACATCTCCATGCAATCCAACATAAATGGCATAAGCACCGCCAGAGCCACCGTCAACTGGCAGTCTATCATAATCTGATACATTGCATCCATAATCATTACATTCTATTATGTTTCCATAAAATTTACCACAATATCTTCCTGACAAACCTCCTGAAAACAGCTGAAGCCCTTCAAAAACTATATTGTATATATCCATACCTATGGATACTGGCTCTGTAATTAAATTTTGTATAATTGCAATATCGCTCTTTCCAGTAACTATTCTACTTATATGTTCATATCCACTCTTTAAACATTTCTCAATAAAAGCCGTTATCTTTATACGATGTCCGTATTCATCAAGCCAATATCGGGAATCAAAGTTGTCGGTGTTTACATCTACAAACACGTGATTTCCTTCTACAATAACGCCTCTGTTAATGAGTCCTGCAATTCCCCCTGAAACAGCTGACCCCTGTATATGCGCCTGGCTGCCATTATTATTATACAGCTTCTCTCCGCCTATATAGCAGTTTTCTATCAATGCACCGTTTATAGTGTCACCGGCAATTGCACCTGCAGAGGAATTCTCACCTATGGTTGAAATTGCTGCGAGAGAAGCCTTACCGTCATCTTCTTTATACCTGCTCTTTGTTCCGCTTTTCCAGTCGGTATATTCACCGGATGTGAGCTGCAGATGTATCCCCGACACCTTTCCCCTGAGGCATCCAAATAAACCGGCATTTTTGTATGTCTGCACCGTAAGGTTTTTAATCTTAGGTATTTCACTCATATCCATAGGTCTTGCATATATCTTTTCAGAAGAATTGTTAAATATATACACAGGGTCATTATATGATCCGGTTAACTGCTGGGTGCCGTTATACAGATTCCATTGGTTAGTATTAGAATCATCATAAAATGCCCCATTGCTCTTCAGTGATCCCTTAAAAGGAGAAGTATGTGATCTTCCGACAGGCCACCAGTATTTCTGTACAGTGTTCGTACCATCGCTGACTTTGAAATCCACATCGCTACACAAAAGGAAATGAGATTCCTTGCTATCCTGCATAGCAAGCATGGAATCCAGATCATGTATGTGATACGGATGACGCTCCGTTCCATCCTCATATGATCCGGTAGCTGCTGTCTGATTTAATAGTTTCTTTTTTTCAGTTTCATTTTCGGCTTCCTTAAATTTCATCGTGAGGAGCGAACACGCATTACAATAGCCCTTATCATCTGCATCTATAAAGTTCTCCCTTGTTTTCATCAGTACACGGCTCTGATAATATATCGCTGGCTGATATTCTTTTCTATTTATTGTCCGTATATCTCTGTCAATTATATTAGTTTTAGGAAGCATAAAATCATCAACCTTGCTTCCGCCATATTTCCACTCTCCGGCAGATATTCTTTTCAGTTGCTGTTCATACACCGGACTACCTAAGTAGTCATCATATTCTCCAAAACCAACATTATAGTAACAATTCTCAATTGATCCTCCCCCTACATTTTTTCCTGCGATACCGCCTCTTTGTTTTCCTATTACTGTATCTACAGTATCAAGCTTAACGGACGCATATGAATTTCTTATTGTCCCCCCAACATTACTTCCTACTATACCACCTACAGTATTGGTTCTTCCATCCACATCTTTATCAGTGTTTAAAAGAATCTCAAAAGGAAAGCCTGTTAAAAAATCTGCTGTTGAATTGATTGCAGTTATCCAGTCACCAAAAAGAGCTCCACCAATCATACCAACAAGATTAGGTACAGCCCACTTTATAGTTTCCATAGTCTTATTAAAGACTATCTGTGAGTCAAGCGCCCCGTTATCCCAAACAAAATCAAAATATGTGGCTCCGTTTACATTGCCTATGGCACAGCAATTTTCTATTATAGTGCCGGGGTAAGCCATTCCTATCAGGCCTCCGCTTCCGCCTACTCCCTGAACAGGACCTATATAGTAGCAGTTTATTATCTCTGCCGGTGCGTTGGCAACACCTGCAAGCCCTCCGGCTCTTCCGGCGAAATTGATGCCTTTTCTGTTATTCTTATCTGCAAAAGACGGCATCTCATAAAGATCAGAGGAACTGGTTATATTCTCTATGCCCAGATTTTCTATTCTGCCTTCCACAAATCCGAACAGGCCGCCTGCACTGGTATCCCACGAGTCTCTTCCTGCTCCGCCTACATAAAAGTTCTTTATGACATGACCGTTACCGTCAAAATAGCCGATAAACGGATACCAGTCCCAATATCCTATAGGTCTCCAGTCTGCCCCTTTAAGGTCTATATCCTGCATCAGGATATAACAAGACGGGTCGTTTTCGCAAACGCCCCCCAGATCTTCGGCCGTCCATATCTGATACGGATCTGTCACCGTACCGCTGCCTTTGAGACCGTCTCGTATCATGCGCTTGGCCTCAAGCTCTTTCAGCGCCTGCTGCTCAGAAGCCGCGTCTGCCTCTTCTTCTCCGGACCCGCCGTCTCCTTCTTGGCTTTCGGTTTCCGTTCCGTACGCAACGCTTCTGGTTCCGTACACTCCAAAAGGTATGTATGTGACAGTCACACACACTATCAGCAAAATTACGATCGCACGTGTCAATCTGTTCATACCCTTACTCTCCATTTCACAGTCCTCCATTATAGATTTTTTGGTCGTGCTTTTTCGTGCTTGGTCGTGCTTTTTCGTGCTTAATTATTGCAGGCAGTGCCCCGGGGGCATACACCCCCCTATATTATTTTTTAATAATTATACAATGTAATATTTTCCTGTCAATAGAAATTTGTATCTTTTTTTGTACATTTTTTGTATACATGATTTTTTTGTGAACTCCGCACAACTTTTTTGTGAATTTTGTGTGATTTTTGCTCCTTTTTTTGTATACAGAATACTTTTTTGTGGGTTTTGCACCCGAATCCATTCTCTGTGCAATTCTTTGTTAATTTTTTATTATACTTTTATCTGTTTAAGTATTCGCCTGTCCATAAGGCTCCGGAGCCTTGAAAAAACGCCTTTTTTGCGCCTTTTTTCCCTTTTGGCTCGGGATGAGGGGAAAACATTGCTATTTTCACTCTTTCATGCTAAAATTACTTCATATCACATTTTTACAGGCAGGAGAGAAACATGACGTCATCATTAAAAAAATATATACTGCTTTTTTTCCAGGGAGCCCTTATCGGCACCGGCGCCATTCTGCCGGGCATAAGCGGCGGCGTACTCTGTGTGTCTTTTGGCATATATGAACCGATGATGTCCTTCCTGTCCCATCCTTTCAGTACTTTCAGGACTCATTTCAGGGTTCTTCTTCCGGTTATCATAGGAGGCGGCGCGGGCTTTGTCATACTGGCAAAGATTGTGGAAAGTTTCCTTCAGGCTTCGGCTATAGCGGCTCTTTCCCTGTTCTGCGGTCTTATCTGCGGCACGGTTCCCGATCTCATGAAAAAATCCGTCCGCTCCGATTCATCAAAAGGCTGGACAGGCTTTATACTGGCCCTTATGGTTTCCTTTGTGCTTTTTAATGTCCTGGACAGCGGAATAGAAGGACATGTGACCCCTGACTTCGGCTGGTACATCTTCTGCGGCGCCGTATGGGGCCTCAGCATGGTGGTACCCGGTCTCAGTTCTTCTTCCATACTGCTTTTCATCGGACTTTATCAGCCAATGGCCGAGGGCATCGGAAACATGGATCTTTCTGTACTTGTGCCTATGGTCATAGGCTTTACAGCAACGGTGGCTGTGACAGCCCGGATAATAAACTATCTTTTAAAAGAATACTATGCTGTGCTGTCAAAAGTAATACTGGGTTTTGTCATATCGTCAGTCCTGATGATAGTTCCTGTTTCTTATGGCAGCATATCTCAGCTGCTGCTTGCCATCGGGTGTTTCAGCGCAGGCTTCGCTGCAGCCGTGCTGATGGATCTCAAAAGACCCCGGTGACCCCGGTAGACGTATGGTTAAATATAGACTGCGTATCGTGAGAAATGATATGGAAAAGCGCCTGCTCATGTTTGCTTTGTGACTCAACTGCAAGTAATATGTACCGGCACATTTTGCCTATTTTTTAAATAAGAGATTCTGCCGCAAGACTTTAAAATTTTGCCGGCAGAATTTTTATTTTTGTTATTTTTAACGTTTGTTCATCAGAATAAGGTTCAATTCTCTCCGATCATTCAATTCTCTCCGATCAAAGATATTTTCCTCATAAATCTGCCCTGTTTACCTTCGTATCTTCATTTGCAGTATACAATATATTTGCTTTCACCCACTTGACACGGGGTTTGTTTTGCTCTAATATGTTTTCTTAATTTAGCGAATTAAATCGGCAAATTTGCCTGTATGTTAAAAACACCGGAAAATAGACATGCATCAGCATACTGTCATGTCCGGTCCGGTAATCTTAGGAAAGGAGTGTATATATTTTTCTCAAATATATAGTGAGTATCGGATATGAAATACATCGAAGAAGTATTGAATCGTGTTATGATAAATAATCCCGGTGAAACTGAATTTCATACGGCTGTAAGAGAGGTTCTGCTTTCTGTGGAGCCTGTGGTTCTTTCTCATGAAAAGGAGTATCGTGAAATTCAGCTCCTTGAAAGACTTGTTGAGCCTGAGAGGATAATTTCTTTCAGGATCCCCTGGGTGGATGATGCGGGCAGGCTTCATATAAACAGAGGCTACAGGGTGCAGTTCAACAGCGCTCTTGGTCCATACAAGGGCGGCCTCAGGTTTCACCCCAGTGTCAATCAGAGCATTCTCAATTTTCTCGCCTTTGAGCAGACCTTTAAAAATGCCCTGACAGGTCAGGCCATCGGCGGAGGCAAGGGAGGAGCGAATTTTGACCCCAAAGGAAAATCCGACAGGGAGATAATGGCTTTCTGTCAGAGTTTCATGAGCGAACTTTTCAAATATATCGGGCCCAACGAGGATGTGCCTGCCGGCGACATCGGCGTGGGCAGCCGTGAGATAGGCTACATGTACGGTCAGTACAAAAGACTCACCAACCAGTACGAAGGAACCCTTACAGGAAAGGGGCTAAGATACGGAGGCTCTCTGGTGCGTACAGAGGCCACCGGTTACGGCCTTGTCTATATAACCGAAGAAATGCTCAATGCCGCAGGCAGAACATTAAAAGACTCCATCGTAACCGTTTCCGGCTCGGGCAATGTGGCCATATATGCCATAGAAAAGGCTGCTGCCATGGGAGCCCGTGTCGTTACTGCCAGCGACTCAGACGGATATGTATACGACCCTGACGGAATCAAGTTGGATGTCCTAAAAGAGATCAAGGAAGAGAAAAGAGGCCGCATAAGCATGTATGCTGACATGGTTCCATCAGCCGGCTACTTCAGCGGCAGAAAGCCCTGGGAAGTCGGCTGTGACGTTGCTCTTCCCTGCGCCATACAGTACGAAATGGATCTTGATGACGCGAAGAAGCTTGTATCCGGCGGCTGCATAGCTGTGGCAGAAGGGGCCAACATGCCGGTCACAGAAGACGCCACAATGTATCTTCAGTCCCAAGGGGTGCTTTTTATGCCGGGCAAGGCCTCCAATGCCGGAGGCGTGGCTGTCTCTGCCCTGGAGATGTCCCAGAACAGCATGAGGATAAAGAAAAGTTTTGAAGAAGTGGATAACCAGCTGCAGCTCATAATGAAAGATATCTGGCAGCAGGTAATAACGGCAGCTCATGATTATGGCAGAGACGGCAACTACGTGGCCGGCGCCAATATAGCAGGGTTCAGGTGCGTGGTAAAAGCCATGCGCGAGCAGGGCTGGGTCTGAAAATTCCGATTCGGCCGGCGGCTGTTACCGTAGCATGCTCTGCTGCATGAATGAGTTTAAGAGTTTCGATTCGGCTGACGGCGGCCGGAGGTGTCCGGAAATGGGCGTCGGTCGGCTGACGAAGTGTGGCGGCCGGAGGTGGTCTGAAGTGTACTGCAGGCAGCCGACGACGGTCTTAAGCGTACTACGGCGGCCGGCGGCGGTCTTAAGCGCACTGCAAGCGGCTGGAGGTGCCCGGAAATGGACGTCGGCCGGCTAAGTGCGGCGGCCGGAGGCGGTCTGAAGTGTACTGCAGGCAGCCGACGACGGTCTTAAGCGTACTACGGCGGCCAGCGGCGGTCTTAAGCGCACTGAAAGCGGCCGGTGCGACTGGCAATAGTCTGAAACGGTATGCGGCCGGCGGCGAAGTGATATCAATGTTCAATTTTTTTTAAATGCCGGCAACTGATAGATAATATTATTGGGTGGGTGGCTTCTATCGGCTGAGGAGATTTTAACGTACGGATAGAGGAGGCCGTTGACTGGGAGGACGCCGACGGCCGGGTAATTGGCAGCAAATAAGGTAATGGTTTTCATGCTATCCTTTTGCTTATAACCCGAATAATATGGTTTCTGTCACATTGTAACCGGAAGCTGGTAATTCATTAATAATGTTTTTAATTTTACGCACACTTTTTAGAAACTGTGTGTAGAATTTATTGTATTTTTTTAACGTCAGGGATATAATAAAATCATCCTGCAGCTGTGATTTTGCTTTGGGTGAATTTTATCTGAGAAAGTGAGCAAACCGATGAATATTCAGAAACTGACAAAAGAAGTTATCACAAATAAGGGTGGCATTGCCAAATCCTCCGATTTTGTGGCGGCGGGAATTCGTTCAGCCGATGTTGTAAATATGTGCAACGCAGGGTATCTTGATCGTATACGGCACGGCTATTATAAGCTCTCCGGACAGGACCCCCTCTCCGAGGAGCAATTGCTTGCCACCCTGATTCCAAAGGGAATTGTATGTGCTGAATCTGCTCTTTTCCACTATGGGTACAGTGATTTTGCACCACGAAAATGGTCGATAGCCGTACCCCGCTCAATGTCAAGGACAAAACTGAAAATAGATTCTCTTGCCGTTCAGCCTTATTATATGCAGCCTGAACTGTACCAGCTCGGAAAAACCACTGATGATTTTAACGGGATTATGCTGCCTGTATATGATCGCGAGAGGACAATATGTGATTGCTTTAAATATCACTCAAGACTTGACAGTGAAATCTTCAGTAAGGCTCTTAATTCCTATGTCAATGATAAAGATAAAAATCTGCAAAACCTTTCCGCATACGCAAAAAAGCTCAGAGTATATAAAAAAGTTACAGAACTGATGGAGGTACTGCTTAATGGCTGATATTGCTGCATCTGTGCTTGCACGTCTGAAAAATAAAGCAAAAGAAAGCGGCAGAAGCTATCAGCTTTGTCTGCAGCTCTTCTGCCAGGAAGAATTTCTGCGCCGTCTGGAAAAAACTGAATATGCAGAAAATCTTGTCCTTAAAGGAGGTTTGTTTATCTATTCCGTTACCGATTTTGACAGCAGAGTGACGGTTGACATTGATTTTCTTCTCCGCAGAATTCCCAACACTCCCGAAAAGTTAAGGCCGGTGCTGGAAGAAATCATTTCCGCTCCTGCAGGTAATGACTTCGTTACCTTTGAAATTATAGATATGAAACCCATCGCGTCTGCTAAAAAATATGCAGGTATCAGTGCCTCGATTGTGGCTCACATCAAAAATACGCGTACTCCATTCAGTATCGACTTCGGTGTCGGCGATGTTATCGTTCCAAAGCAGGAAAAGCGGCAGATTCCGACACAGCTTGACGACTTTACAGCACCGGTGGTTAATACATACTCCCTTGAAGCCACCGTTGCCGAAAAGATAGACGCAATACTCAGTCTGATGGAATTTTCAAGTCGAATGAAAGATTATTACGATATCTGTTATCTTTCGGACAAGTTTGACTTTGACGGCAAAACATTGACGGAAGCATTAAAAAGAACTTTCGAAAACCGCGGACACATTTTTACAGTTAAACAATTTGAACAGGTTATGAGATTTGACCATGATGAAACGATGCAAAAGAAATGGAAAGCCTTCTGCCGTAAAATCGGTACCGGAGCTTATGATTACAGCACCGTTCTTAAAATGATTCAGGCGTTTCTGGCAAGACCATTTACATCGGCGATTGAAGACAATCAATTCACCGGAAAATGGTCCTCGGCTGATGGACGATGGATATGACATCAGTAACAAAAGTGAATTCGGCAGTGGCTCATGCCCCTGCCGAATTCACTTTCGCAGATCAAATATTGTACTGCCTGATGCGCCGTCAGCCGTAAGTTTTCTTGATTTGCAGCTTTGGCCATTTGTCACATCTTAATGATCTTGCCTGCGTCCGTCAGGTAAAGATATGCTTCTTTGACGTTTTTTCCGTAGGCGGCTTTGAGAGCCTGGCTGTAAAGTTCCATCTGAGTGCTGTATTTTTCTCTGACGTTTTCATCACTTTCTCCGGTATTTCCGGTCTTATAGTCCAGCAGCACAAATTCACCGTCTTCCTCAAAAAAGCAGTCTATTATTCCCCGTATGACGGTGCTGCCGCTGCCGGTATCTTTAATAAAATTGAATCGCCTTTCTTTTTCCACCCTGCCGCTTTTGGCCATGCGGGAGGCAATGTCAGACATGGCAAATGCCTCCAGCTTTCCGGCATCTATAATGGCCGCCTCTTTTTCTGTCAGCATTTCTTCTTCTGTCATATGACGCACAAGTTCCTCTATGTATCTGCGGCCCCTTTGGCGAGCCATGGCAATATCCATATGCTCCAGCACCGCATGATACGCCGTGCCCCGGTCAGATGATGTAACCGGTTTTTCTCCCCTGGAAAATTCAGGTCCTGAGGTAATCCTGCTGCCGAACTTTCCTTTGTCATTGAGGGCGCTGACGGAGTATTTGCTCCTTGTTTTCAGATCGTCTGCATATGGGTAAGTAAATGACATCATCTCACGGACACGGGGAGATACTTCCATATCAGCGCAGCTTTCCATGACCTTAAGCACACGCTCTGCACTGTGTCTTCTTCCGGCAGACAGTCTGCCGATTGCGCTGTCATCCATTATCTTAACCGCACCCATGGAAGATATTATTTTCCCTGTCATGGCAAAGTAACTGGAGTCTGCCGGACCTGAGGTCATCACCTTGTCCAGCTCCTTTTCCGCATCATTGCATATGCCAAGCAGCAGGAGCCTGTCCATGGCACGTGTGAGAGCTACGTATAAAATACGCTTTTCTTCTTCTGACCCTTCTTTTCTGAAACGATCTCTTATCATCCGCTGCAAAAGAGTAGTCTTGTGCCATCTTTTCTCTGGATCAACAATGGGAAAACCTATACCTATATCCTTGTGGAATACAGGCGCTCTGCCTGCTCCGTCATATTTAAGGCTGCGGCAGTATCCTGTCAGTATCACCATGGGAAATTCAAGGCCTTTAGACTTGTGTACCGTCATTATGCGTACCAGGTCATCTTTTTCTCCCATCATCTTGACCTGACCCATGGTGACCTTTTTCTCTTTGACGGCCTCGATGTATCTTATGAACCCGTATAATGTGCCGCCGGGAGATGACTGATATTTTCCGGCTTTATCCACAAGGGCTCTGAGATTGGCCTGCCTCTGGCTGCCTGAGGGCATGGCTCCCATAGCCGTATAAAATCCTGTATCCAGCATCAGTCGCCATATGAACCTGTCAAGAGGCATCATACCGGACATCTTCTGCCAAATTGTTATCTTTTGGGCCGCCTGACGGCATTTTATGGCCAGTTCCTCATCTTGGCCTGCATCTGCGTAGTTTTTAAAAGCGTCATAGTATGAGCCCTTTTTAGAGCCTATCCTTATGCTGATCAGTTCACCGATGGTGAAGTTCATCATTTCGGAGCGAAGAAGTGTAATCAGGTTCACATCCTGCTTGGGGTTATCCACTATATACAGAGCCGCCAGCAGCGTGTTTATTTCCATAGTGTCGAAAAATCCGTCATTGTCATCTATGTATGCAGGTATGTCGTTTTCTGTGAGTATCTTGTGGAAAATGTCTCCGTAGTTTTTTATCCCTCGCATCAGAATGACGATGTCGCGTTTTTCAAGAGGTCTTTCACATCCGGCCTTGCTGTCGTATATTATCTCTCCCAGAGAATCTCTTATTATGGCAGCAGCAGCGTATGCCTCTTTTTCGGCTTTCATGATGTTCTTCAGTTCTTCATCTATATCGGCATCTTCGCTCCACGGCACCTGGGTCAGTATCAGATTGGGCTTGCTTTTTTCCATGTCTGCCGACAGGTCGCCGGCATAAAGGCGGGCATTTTCGTCGTACCCTTCCATGGTTTTTTCAAAAATCCCGTTGATAAAATCTATAACAGGCCTTTTGCTCCTGAAATTCATGTTGAGATCTATCTTGCACGAATGAGGGTCCTCCCCGGAAGCATATGACATATATTTTCTCTGGAATATCTCTGGTTCAGCCAGCCTGAATTTGTATATGCTCTGCTTCACATCCCCTACCATGAAAAGGTTGTCAGGCCTTTTGATCAGTGATATGAGGGCTTCCTGTATCACATTGCTGTCCTGATATTCGTCGATGAATATGTGACGGAATTTTTCACGGTAAAAGGCTGCGGCTTCGTTGTCCTTGAGTATCTCATATGCGTAGTGTTCTATGTCACCGAAGTCTGCTACATTTTTTGAAGCCTTTTTATCTCTGTAAAGGCTGTCATATCTTCTTACCAGCTTTTCAAGATAAAGGGCAGACTCATATGTCTTTGAGATTTCATCTTTCAGCTCTGATAAAGGCAGAGAGAACAGCTCGTTTTTCAGGCTCTTCACCAGGTCCTTTACCCCGTTTCTATTGGTGGTAACTCTGCTTTTCACCTTTTCACTGTCTGCGGCGGATGAAAAGATTCTGCTGTTCATTCTTGCAAAGGTCACTGACGCTATGGCTTTTCTCATGGCATCATAATCTGAAGATTCGGCTGCTTCTTTCAGCATCATCAGCTGCTGACGGTCAGATTGGCAAAGCTGGCGGAGGCCGTCAAGATTTTCCTGTTCTGCTATTTTCTCGTTTTGTGCAAGATATGATTCGCCTTGGGAGATTTTTTCTTCTGCCGTCCTGAATATGTTTTCAAGAATAGAACCTTTTTCTACGGCCTGTCCGTCTTTAAGCGTTTGGGTCATTTCTCTCAGCCATTCAAAGGGCTCCGGCAGGCTGCGTATGGTGTCATAACAGCTGTTTATCAGGTCACGGAAATTTTTTTCGTCACGATCTCCGCTGTACTTTCTGAGAAATTCAAAGAACTCCCGGGAGCCTTCTTCAAACAGTTCTTCCAGCAGCTGATCCATGGCCTCTCCTCGCAGAAGCGTCTCCTGGATGCTGTCGCATATTCTGAAATCAGGTTCTATATCCGTAAGGTAAAAATATCTTCTTATGACTTCCAGAGCAAAGGAGTGAAATGTGCTTATGTTGGCAGAGGGCAGAAGGCCAAGCTGTCTTTTGAGAAAGGCTGCCTGCTGCTGTCCTTCTTCTTTCTCTGCCCACACGGCCGCTTCCTTGCTTATGGCTTTTCTTATCTTTTCTTTCATCTCAGAGGCTGCAGCATTGGTGAATGTCACTATAAGCATCCTGTCAATGGGGCAGTTTTCTTCGATTATAAGCCTTTTGATTCTTTCCACAAGCACGGCAGTCTTTCCTGAACCTGCCGCTGCTGATACCAGTATGTTTTTGTCCCGAAGCCCGATGGCCTGCTGCTGTTTCTTTGTCCATTTCATGGCAGAAAATATCCTTTGTTTTAAATTGGTTTCCGTATTATTTAAGATTTATATGGTCTATCTGCTGGGTGTGCTCCATGGGAAAACCCACCGGCACATTTCCGTCTAAGTCCTCTTCCCACAGGTGTACTGCCGATATGCGGCGGTTGTCGTAGGTGGTGTGATAGTATATGCCTTTATCTGCATTGCAGCAGCTTGTATATATGGTCACGTCATATCTGCCGTCTCCCAGATCGCAGCAGCCTCTTGTAAATTCCACCTGTCCCAGTATGTGAAAAAACTGACTGACGCATTCTTCTTCTGAGCCGCCTTCTTCTGCATTGGCCAGATTGAAAAAAGCTCTTACGAATCTTGACTCGGACGAAAGGTCTCCCGGAAGTCCCAGGGCTCCCATGCCGCGGCTTATGGGATCGAGGGCAATCTTCTGAGAAAATCTGTTTTCCGGGTCTTTTGCCGAAAGCCCCATGTACTTTATGAGGCCGGACATCTGCATCGGAAAAGGCGGATTATTGGTAAGGACTCCGGCAGGATTATCGTAAACGTTCAATCCATGCCGTGTGGCTTCTACCACCACAGAACCGGTCTTATCCGCTATGATCCAGTGGAGCTGAGCCGGCGGAGTATTCTTGTCAAAGGGAATATCAGCTATGTTGAGATTCTCAAGCTTCTGACGCGCTCCGGAAAGATCCCGGCAGTCTCCGAGAATCCACGGTATCATTTCAAACTGAGCTATATTGTCCTTTCCATCTATGCATTCCCCATAAAAGGCATTGCCGACAAAATTCAGACCTGCCATGCACAGGCCTTTTTCGTTGACACCGTCATAATACATGGGGATTCCATTCATCATACATGCTGTTCCGATAATGGCAAAATGTTCTTTCATCTCCCCCGCCTGTCTGAATCTGAAAGGGAAATTTCTTGGTGTTATTACCACCTCTTCTCCGTACGATTCCATATGGTCCAGATTTCTTCCGAAATACAGATTCTTTGATTTATACGTTATAGCTGTACACATTTTATCCTCCTTAATTTCTGATTATATGCTGCTTCAGGTTATCTGTTATTATGCTCCCCTGTCCAGTCAGATATATTCTTTTACTTCCTTACGGAAATTTTTCGTATCAGCTGACATTTACCATATCTGCCCAATATATTATGCGCTATTTTCTGCGGCCCACTTTTTCATAGGCTATCCTGGGAGTGCCGTCTGCCACATAGATTATGCCGCATCGCGTAAAACCGTTTTTCAGTATCAGTTTCTGCATGATCTTATTATCCCGGTGTGTATCTATCCTGATGTGGTCTGTGACATCTGAGCAGAATTTCATCGTCTCGTCCATTATCCCCTTTGCCCTGCCATCTGAAGCAATCCTGTGAATAGTATAATAAGGAGTATCTGAAATCCATCTGCCTTCTATACTGTTATATGTCTTGTCTTTGCCCGGGATAAAAGCGAACACACCCGCAATTTCTCCCTCTCTTTCCACCACATACAGGTTGTTGTTTTCCATATCTTTATATACAATCTCAAGGGAAGGATATCCCTTTCTCCACTGGGTAGGGTTATGAGTCTGTATCATAAAGTCCCGGGCTTTTTTATATATCTCCATTATTTTTTCTGCGTCTTCATTTACGGCATGTCTTATCATGGCTTGTCTCCTCTGTTTTTTTAATTTTATCACAGCAGCGGGCACTTTTCCACATGACGGATTTCTTTCGCTAAAAAAATATCTTCCATATAAAAAGAAGGATCTTCATATTCCATGCAAAAACGCCAATCTGCAAGACGTATCGAAGCTTCTATCCATATGATAAAACCATTTATGTACATTTTGCCCAAGATACAGCTGCGGCTCAGATAATTCCATCATGACCTATTGCTGCGGCACACTCATCAGTCATCTTATCATGAATGTTGGCATTTTTTGTTTTTATCGCCGTTCTGCCAACATTTTACCTCGAGTTTTTGACATATGTCAAAAATGAGGTCTGTTTTTAATGAATTGTTGTCAAATTCTCTATAAAATCGAAGGGGCTGTCGCACAGTTGACCGATCAGGTTGGCCGGAGCGATAGCTCCTTTCTTTTGTAGATTATGAAATGCTTTCGATTTTCAA
>CASFMJ010000003.1 GCA_949295785.1 uncultured Bacillota bacterium
AGAGATACTAAGAATGATAAAGGATAGTATCACAAGGGTGTAAGACTAAATTCAGCAAGGACGGGAATTTAAATTTTCATTTAAGGCTTGGTTTTAAATTGTAATAAAGCTCTTGCATTTTCCAAGCTCTTATGCTACAATATACAAGTTATTACGGGCGGTCCTCTGGAGTTGTTTGTGCCACGAACGTCTTGGAGGGAAGGAGGAAGAAAATGGATATTTTAAAATCAATAACCAAGGAATACGAAAAAAATGATATCCCTGCTTTTGGTGTCGGCGATACTGTAAAGGTTCACATCAAAATCAAAGAAGGCAACAGAGAGAGAATTCAGGTCTTTGAAGGCTTCGTTCTTAAAAAGCAGAACGGCGGTATAAGTGAGACTTTTACCGTAAGAAAGATCTCATCAGGAGTGGGAGTTGAAAAAA
The DNA here is from genome assembly GCA_949295785.1 of uncultured Bacillota bacterium. Lineage (GTDB taxonomy): Bacteria > Bacillota > Clostridia > Peptostreptococcales > Anaerovoracaceae > Fimisoma. Next base: position 427 of record CASFMJ010000003.1, read on the forward strand.
CATTCCCGCTGCACTCACCTAAGATCGAAAAGATTGAAGTTGTGAGAAAAGGCGCAGTAAGAAGAGCTAAGCTCAACTATATGCGTGAAAGAACAGGTAAAGCTGCAAAAATTAAAACTAAAGAATAGTTTTACGGGGAATCCGAGGGGGATTCCCCTTTTTTCTAATGAGGTGTATAATGGATAATATAAACTGGTATCCCGGTCATATGAAAAAGACCAGAGAACTGATCGAGGATAATCTTAAAATGGTGGATCTGGTTATAGAAGTGGTGGATGCCAGGATCCCGATTTCAAGCAGAAATCCGATAATAGATCAGATAGTAAAAGGAAAAAAGAGACTGATCATTTTAAATAAAAGTGATCTTGCGGATCCTTCAGAGAATGAAAAATGGACGGAAAGGTTCAGAAAAGAAGGTAATCTTGTTCTTGCAATGAATTGTATGAAAGGGCAGGGAGTGCAGCAGCTGCTTAAGATGCTGTCTGCTATTCAGGAAGATAAGGACAAGGGACAGATAAGAAAAAAACCTCTCAGGATGATGATAGTAGGCGTACCCAATGTGGGCAAATCATCGCTTATAAACAGACTGACAGGAAGAAAAAGTGCCAAGACGGGAGACAAGCCCGGTGTTACAAGAGGCAAACAGTGGCTGGCTCTTCAAAGCGGAATGCAGCTTCTGGATACCCCCGGCATACTATGGCCCAAATTCGAAGATCCAAAAGCCGGTCTTGATCTGGCATTTTGCGGTTCAATAAGGGACGAGATACTTGATGCAGGTGATCTTGCCCTTGAACTGATAAAAGTATTGCAGGTAAGGTATCCCGATCTGCTGATAAAAAGATATAAGCTGGATGATATATCAGAAACACCTCTTGAGACAATGGAGAAAATAGCAGCCAGAAGAGGTTTCATTCTTGCCGGAAAACGGACAGACTATGAAAGATGTGCAAGAACTGTATTGGATGAATTCAGATCAGGAACAATAGGAAGGATAACTTTGGAGAAGGCAGATGACTAAAAAAGAAAGAGAGCAGAAGCAGCTGGAAAGATTTATTTCAATGAAGGCCTTTGATAAAGCACAGTATAGCGATCTTGACAGACTTGCAGGCATAGATGAAGCAGGAAGAGGTCCTCTTGCAGGTCCGGTGGTTGCTGCCTGCGTCGTTCTTGGAAATGATTTTGACGTAATCGGAATAGATGATTCAAAGAAACTGTCGCAGAAAAAAAGAGAAGAATTATTTGATGAAATCACTGCAAAATCTCTTGCTTATGGCATTGGAATAGAGGATAATACGGTTATAGACAAGATCAATATTCTGCAGGCTACTAAAAAGGCAATGGAAACGGCTGTGGAGAATGCCTGCAGGATGCTTGTGCATAGTGTGCAAAATGGTGAAGAAAAGAAAAATATAGAATTTCTGATTCTGGATGCTGTCCGTCTTGAAAGGACTGATATAATGCAGGAGCCTGTGATAAAAGGTGATGCCAAAAGCCTTTCGGTAGCGGCAGCTTCAATCATTGCAAAAGTGACCAGAGACAGAATGATGGAAAAGTATCACGAGATATACCCGGAGTATGGGTTTGACCGCAATAAAGGATACGGAACCAAAGCTCATTATGAAGCCCTTTCAAAAAATGGGATTACACCTATACACAGAAAGACATTTTTAAAAAATTTATAAAAGGAGATTGCCATGGGATTTAAAAGCGATATTCAGATCGCACAGGAATGTGAGAAAAAAAAGATCACGGAAATAGCAAGGATAGCCGGAATTGATCCGAAATATCTGGAACAGTACGGGAATTATAAGGCAAAAGTGGACTATGCTCTTCTCAGAGATAACAAAGATAAGCCGGATGGCAAACTGATTCTCGTTACTGCAATCACACCTACACCTGCGGGAGAAGGTAAGACTACTACTTCTGTAGGTCTTACAGACGGCCTGAGAAAGATAGGAAAAAATGCTGTAGTTGCATTGAGAGAACCGTCTTTAGGCCCTGTATTCGGCATCAAGGGAGGCGCTGCAGGCGGAGGATATGCTCAGGTTGTGCCCATGGAAGATATTAATTTACATTTCACAGGGGATTTTCATGCAATAGGGGCAGCAAATAATCTTCTGGCTGCAATGTTAGACAATCATATACAGCAGGGAAATGAGCTGGGTATCGATCCTAAGCAGATAACATGGAAAAGAGCTCTGGATATGAACGACAGACAGCTGAGACATATAGTGGACGGCCTTGGCGGAAAAATGCAGGGTGTGCCACGAGAAGACGGTTTTGATATAACTGTTGCATCGGAAGTAATGGCTGTACTCTGCCTTGCCTCTGATATATCAGATCTTAAAGAAAGACTTGCTAAGATAATAGTTGCATATACATATGACGGCAAGCCGGTAACAGCTCATGACCTTAAGGCCGAGGGAGCAATGGCAGCCTTGCTGAAAGATGCTTTAAAGCCTAATCTTGTGCAGACTATCGAAGGAACCCCGGCGTTTATCCATGGGGGCCCGTTTGCAAATATTGCTCACGGATGCAATTCGGTTACTGCCACGAGAATGGCTCTTAAACTTGCTGATTACACAGTTACTGAGGCAGGATTTGCTGCAGATCTGGGCGCTGAAAAATTCTTTGATATAAAATGCAGAATGGCAGGACTCAGGCCTGATGCAGTGGTAGTGGTAGCCACTGTGAGAGCTCTTAAATATCATGGAGGTGTACCAAAGGCCGATCTGAACAATGAAAATCTCAAGGCTCTTGAAGCAGGTCTTCCTAATCTGCTGCAGCACGTTTCCAATATAAAAGATGTGTTTGGACTGCCATGTGTTGTAGCTATAAATGCCTTTCCTGCAGATACATCTGAAGAACTGGCTCTTGTGGAGAAAAAATGTAAAGAACTTGGGGTAAACGTTGCACTTTCAGAAGTATGGGCAAAAGGCGGAGAAGGTGGAAAAGCTCTTGCTGAAGAAGTGGTAAGACTGTGTGACGAGCCGGGCAGGTTCGCTCAATCTTATGAGCTTTCTCTTTCTATCGAAGAAAAACTGGAAGCAATATGCTGCAAAGTATATCATGCCGATGGGGTGATACTTACTGATAATGCAAAGAAGCAGGCTGCAAAACTTGAAGAGCTGGGATTTGGCAATATGCCCATATGTATGGCTAAGACACAATACAGTTTCTCGGACGACCCGTCAAAACTGGGGGCACCGTCAGGATTTAAAGTTACTGTCAGGAACTTGAAAGTATCTGCGGGTGCAGGATTTATAGTAGCACTTACAGGAGATATAATGACGATGCCCGGCCTTCCCAAAGTACCTGCAGCAGAGAAAATTGATGTGGATAATGAGGGCAGGATAACAGGATTGTTCTGATTTCTTTAGAATATGCCGTAATAAAGAGAAGCGCAACCTGCGGTTGACAAATTTCCAACCCGGATTGGTAGAGGAAACCGGCTATAAAAGTTATGATTTTATCAAAAAGAAATCGGAGGTAGAAGATGATTTTGGCTGATAAAATTACAGAATTGAGGAAGAAAAACGGATGGTCCCAAGAAGAGCTGGCAGAAAAAGCAGGTGTGACAAGGCAGTCTGTATCAAAATGGGAAAGTGCCCAGTCCCAGCCTGACCTTGATAAGATAATAAAGCTGGCGGAGATATTCGGCGTTACTACCGATTATCTTCTGCGTGATGAAAATGAGACAGCTGCAGCAACAGAAGAGAAATACGGAAAAACCGTAAAAGACGCAGATGAAAGTCAAAATGGTGATATCAGACAGGTGACAACAGATGAGGCTGAAGAATTTTTAAGATTTAAAGAAAAGTCTGCCAAAAAGATAGCCATGGGCGTATCTATGTGTATACTTTCTCCTGTAATACTGATACTTCTTTCAGGAGCTGCTGAATATGGCGTTATCGGTTACAGCGAGGATAAGATGGCAATGCTTGGAGTCATAGTGATGCTTGCAGTGGTGGCTTTAGCTGTTGCCCGTTTCTTTATTCCGGAAGGCATTGCCTCTTCAAGATATGAATATCTTGAAAAAGACTTCCTCTTTATGGAAAAAGATACCAGGGAAAAAATAAGCGCCGTCAGAGACGAGTTTCAGCCTGAGTTCGGAAGAAAAATTGCTGTAAGTGTATTTATGCTGATTGTTTCTGTAATGCCGATATTCGTCCTGGGAGTTATATTTGATACTGAAGAGGGCTTCCATTTTGTGGCAGCAGTGGCGATAATGTTTTTCATTGCGGCTTTTGCTGTAAATATTATCGTTAAAGCAGGCATGAAGTGGGAAACCTTTCAGAAACTTCTTGAAGAAGGAGATTACAGCAGAGAAAAGAAAGACAAGGTACGGCAGTCTATTTCTGCTGTATACTGGCTTACCGTTACAGCAATATACCTGGTATACAGTTTTATTACATCGAACTGGCATACAAGCTGGATCATATGGCCTGTTGCAGCAGTGGCATATGTGATTTTAGGGGCTGTGTACGACACTGTTAAAAAAGAATGATACTGCAAGGAGGAAACAGATGGAGCAGATGAGCATATTTGACAGAAAAATGTCCGTTCCCATAGCAGAACGGCTCAGACCTGCCGATCTGAATGAATATGTGGGACAGTCTCATCTTGTCGGTGAGGGTAAAATACTGAGACAACTCATAGAAAGCGATAACATTTCTTCTATGATTTTCTGGGGCCCTCCAGGTGTGGGAAAAACAACCCTTGCCCGCATAATAGCCGGTGCTACAAAAGCTGAATTTATTGATTTTTCTGCGGTTACCAGCGGAATAAAAGAAATCCGCAATGTTATGCAGCAGGCGGAAAATAACAGGAGATTCGGTGAAAAGACCATTGTTTTTGTAGATGAAATCCATAGATTTAACAAAGCGCAGCAGGATGCATTCCTTCCTTTTGTAGAAAAAGGAAGCATAATACTGATAGGAGCAACGACAGAAAATCCATCCTTCGAGATAAACGGCGCTTTACTTTCCAGATGCAAGGTTTTCGTACTTCAGCCTCTCAGCGAGGATGATATATATAAGCTGCTGGTAAGGGCAATACATGATAAAAGAGGTTTTGGAAGCTTTAAGATACATATTGAAGAGGACATAATAAGAGCTATAGCATTATTTGCGGGAGGAGATGCCAGAACGGCTCTGTCTACTCTGGAAATGATTATCATAAACAGCAGAACCAGTGATACTGAAGTGACCGTAACAAAAGAAATCTTTGAGCAGTGCACTTCGAGAAAATCGCTGCTTTATGATAAGAAAGGCGAAGAACATTATAATCTTATATCAGCTCTTCATAAATCCATGAGAAACTCTGATCCTGATGCAGCTGTATACTGGCTTGCCAGAATGCTGGAATCAGGCGAGGATCCTCTTTATATAGCCAGAAGAGTAACAAGATTTGCTGCAGAAGATATAGGACTGGCAGATCCAAGAGCCCTTGAGATTGCTGTGGCGGCATATCAGGCATGTCATTTTATAGGTATGCCGGAATGTTCGGTTCATCTTACTGAGGCTGTAGTATATATGTCTATGGTGCCAAAGTCAAATTCGATTTATGTAGCTTATGAAGAAGCTAAAAAAGATGCGCTTACACAGCTGGCAGAACCGGTTCCGCTGGTGATAAGAAACGGTGTGACCAGTCTCATGAGGGAGCTTGATTACGGCAAAGACTATCAGTATGCACATGATACAGCGGAGAAACTTACCGATATGCAGTGTCTGCCTGATTCCCTGACGGACAGAGAATATTACAGACCTACAGAGCAGGGTCTGGAAGTTAGATTTAAGAACAGGCTTAAAGAAATAAAGGATTGGAAAAAGCAAAGAAAAAAATAACAGGACAGGATTGGCCGCCGTGCCGGATAAACCGGTAGGGCGGTTTTTTTATCCACAGGATAGATAAATATAAAAACAAGATGCTATTTTATATAACAGGAGAAAACTTATGGGAAGAAAAATGAACAAAGAAGTCGATCTTGGAAAAGATCCTGTAAAGAATCTTCTTTTTATACTGGCTGTACCTGCCATCACTTCTCAGGTGGTAAATGCCTTATATAATATGGTTGACAGAATGTATATAGGACACATATCGGATAATGGGTCACAGGCTTTGACCGGTGTCGGAATATGTTTTCCTGTCATAATGATCATTTCGGCTTTTGCTTATCTTGTGGGAATGGGAGGCGCTCCCAGAGCCAGTATATTTATGGGTAAAGGTGATAACAGGACTGCTGAGAAGATACTTGGCAACTGTTTTTGTGCATTGCTGGCAGTATCACTGATTCTTACAGCGGTGGTTCTGATATTCAGAGACCCCATATTATATTTATTCGGAGCAAGCAGCAATACGATTATTTATGCGTCGGAATATATGGGTATATATGCAGTGGGCACCATATTTGTACAGCTGACTTTAGGCTTAAATGCATTTATATCTGCTCAGGGATTTTCAAAAATAAGCATGATGACGGTGGTGATAGGAGCAGTTTCTAATATCGTACTGGACCCTGTGTTTATTTTCCTTCTGGATCTGGGAGTCAAGGGTGCTGCTGTGGCTACTGTAATATCTCAGGCAATCAGCGCTGTATGGGCCATAAGATTTCTTGCCGGTGATAAGACCATATTGCGTATAAGATATAAGAATATGAAGATAACGCCCGGAATATTGTTGCCATGTATCGGACTTGGAATAGCTCCATTCGTGATGATGTCTACAGAAAGCATACTGGTACTGTGCTTTAATTCATCCCTGCTCAGATACGGAGGAGATATGGCTGTCGGTGCTATGACTATACTGTCAGGAATAATGCAGTTTGCCACACTGCCTATGCAGGGTATGACTCAGGGAGGACAGCCTATAATAAGTTTCAATTATGGGGCAGGCAATATGGGGAGAATGATGCAGGCATTCAAATTACAGACTATATGCTGCTTTACATATGCATTTGCCGTTTTTGCATTGGTGGAATTGTTCCCTTCAATATTCGTAGCTGTTTTTACATCCGATGCCGCTCTGGCAGATCTTGCTGTGTGGGCACTCAGAATATATATGGCAGCTGTAGCTCTTATGGGAATACAGATATCATGTCAGCAGACATTTATCGCATTGGGAAATTCTAAGAAAAGCGCATTTCTTGCGATATTCCGGAAAATAATAGTACTGATACCGCTGATATTTATATTGCCGCAATTCCTTGAAGATAAAGTTTTTGCAGTGTTTCTTGCAGAACCTGTTGCAGATTTTATTGCTGTGGCCACTACTGTCACGATGTTTTATGCAGAAATTAAAAAAATATCTGCCCAGTATAAATATGAAGCAAGGTGATAAAATCAGCCTATGTTAAGAGTGAAAATAAAAGAAAAATCAAAAAATGTACATTAGTCAATGATGTGAGACCAAATTCGTGAAAAAGAAAAAGGTCAAGTGATACCATTAAAACGGTTGCCAAAGGTA
>CASFMJ010000004.1 GCA_949295785.1 uncultured Bacillota bacterium
GTGTTATAATGAACGCATCGGATTGATATGCACCAAAGTTGTGCTTTGCGGCTGCCGCCGTATGGTCGCGTTCATTGAAACACTTTGCCTTGTTCTGCCTGTGTTATAATGAACGCATCGACTTTATATGCGCCATGGGGCGCTATGGCCGGCTTTCGCCGTGAGGTCGCATAAAATCGTAAGTTCCGGCAATTCGCCGGTAAAATATTTCACCAGCCTTGTTTTAAAGGCTCACTATAAAATAAAAGAGGTACCATATGTTATCAGGAAAAACTGTAGTTCTTGCAATATCAGGCAGCATAGCTGCATATAAAATGCCAAACCTTGTCAGAATGCTGAAAAAAGAAGGCGCTGATGTTCAGGTTCTTATGACTGAAAACGCCACCCGGTTCATCAGCCCCATAACCTTTGAGTCTCTGACAGGCAACAAATGTCTGACAGACACTTTTGACAGAAACTTCAAATACAGCGTGGAGCACGTGGCTCTGGCCAAGAGAGCAGATATTGTTATGATAGCACCTGCTTCAGCTAACGTAATAGGAAAAATAGCCTGCGGAATAGCCGATGACATGCTTACAACCACTGTCATGGCCTGTCCCTGCAAAAAAATCGTAGCTCCGGCTATGAACCACAATATGTTCCACAACCCCATAGTACAGGACAACCTTTCTCGACTGGCATCTTTCGGATACGAAATAATAAAGCCCGGCCACGGAATGCTGGCAAATGGAGATGACGGCGACGGACGTATGCCTGAAGAATCTGTGTTGTTCCAGTATATCATGCGCCATTTAGCATGTGAAAAAGATCTGTCAGGTAAAAAAATCCTTGTAACCGCAGGTGCTACAAGGGAATCTATAGATCCGGTAAGATTTATCACAAATCATTCCAGCGGCAGGATGGGCTGCGCCATCGCCCGGGCTGCAATGCTCAGAGGGGCAGATGTGACATTGGTTCACGGCCATATGGACATCAAGCCGCCAATGTTTGTCAAAGCTGTACCTGTGACTTCCGCCGAAGATATGTGGCAGGCTGTTTCCCAACTGGCACCTTTGCAGGATATCATAATAAAAGCCGCAGCAGTTTCTGACTATACGCCGGTTGCTACAGCTTCAGAAAAGATAAAAAAGAAAGATGGTGACATGTCCATTCCTCTAAAACGTACAGTGGATATACTGTCTTCTCTGGGCAGGGAAAAACTTCCCGGCCAGAAGATCTGCGGCTTTTCCATGGAAACAGAAAATCTTCTGGAAAACTCCCGCAAGAAGCTGATTTCAAAAAACTGTGACATGATATGCGCCAATTCTCTTTCCTCTGAAGGTGCAGGCTTTAAATCAGACACCAATATCATAACCATAATAACTGCTGCCGGGACTGAAAATCTGGAGAAAATGTCCAAAGATGATGCGGCTCATATTATTCTTGACCGTATTTTAAGCCTTTAGTCTTGTATTCTGGCACAGATTTCCCAAATTTCCTTTGTGGAAATAAAAAACAAGGCCAAAAATTTCAAAGTTTTTTCTTATCATAAGATAAGGTGTGAATGTTGGCAAACTCATCTTAAAAGATAAGTTTTGCCGACATTTTTTATATAGATTTTTCCATATCTGTGCCCATCACATTGATTCTCCTAAAATTTATTTATTCCTGTTCTAAAAGATCTGCCTCAAATCTTCGTCTGCAAATTATGGATTCCTGTTATATATCCCCACCTTTGCGAATACATTTTAACAAGACCAAGTGTGGAAAGGGGAAACGCTATGACATACGAAAACGGTATTCCTGATTATGCCATGGTTCCTGCCAGAGAAATAGAGGAGCGGGCGGTCGTGGCCGCATCAAAAGCCGCCATCTATTCTCCGGTCCAGGTCACCGATATAACGGAAAAGCCAAAGACCACTATTACCCTTGAGGAGGATATACTGGTACCGGATACAAAACCTGATCTGATGGAAATCCTCACAATAGACGGAAAAGCTCATCTGTCGGCAAGAGAAGAAAGCGTAACATCAAAAGGCGAAGATTACATAGGGCTTTCAGGTGAGATAGAGCTTCAGACCCTTTATCGCCCTGAAAAAAAAGAAGGATCACTCCCTATGGTGTCAATTCATACGGTAGTTCCTTTCAAAGACAGATGGCATACACCTGTTTCAGCAGGCGCTGCCGTGATATTAGACTGCACAGTAGAAAAAATCGAATATCTTGTTATCAACGAAAGAAAATACAGGGTTAAGATAATCCTTGCCATAACAGCAAAAGAATACAACGATCAGAAGATAGATATTTTTGAGGGAATAGCCGGAGAAGATCTCCAGATGCTTAAAAGTACAGTGGAGATGTCAGGAATCTCTCTGCGGACAAAAGATACCCTTTCTATAAAGGAAGATCTGATTCCAAAGGATGATGTCAGGCCTGAATCGATTCTTAAACAGGACATCTCTGTAGCAGAAAACTACAAGCAGATCTCTGGCGACAAAGTGGTCATCAACGGGTTCATCTATGTCAACCTGCTTTACTTCTCAGCACCTGATACCTGCTCCTCTGAAGATGATACATCAGAGGATTCACGGGAAAACTCTGCGGCACTAAAACTTTCTGCTGAAAATATTCATCAGCATCAGGAGAAGATTGAGTTTACTCAGTTCATTGCAATAAAACAGGGAGAAAAGCACAGTGGATGCAGTGTTACTTTTGATGACAGTCATCTTCATGTGAAGATAGTTCAGAATGAAGGTTCTCGGGAAGTTTTCAGGCTGGAAGGAGAACTTCTTACATATCTTGAGCTTTACAAAAACACAGAAAGAGAAGTAATCATAGACAGCTATCACAGAGAAAAAGATTTTGTGTGCAGATTTGAAGAAAAAACAAGCAGGACTCTGATAGGAACATCCACAGGAGAATCATCGGTAAGAGAGATTATTTCTGCAGAAAATACAGGATGCGACGTTGAGCGGATTCTTTATACTTCATGTAACATCTCCTGCTGTGAAAGTCATTGTGAGCAGGGACGAATAGTTACCGAAGGGACTCTTTCGGTAAATATCATTTGCTGCTGCGAAAATAACGGCAGAAATATATTTACCATAAAAGAAGAAGTGCCTTTCAGAGTTGTTACATCCATGCCGCAGCTTACAGGATGTGAAACTGTAACCCAAAAAGCATGTGTAAAAGACATATGGTCCGAAAAAATCAACGGCAAACAGATAGAAATTAATGCCACCATTCTCATATGCGCTGAGATAATGCGTCCTACTCCTTTCAAGGTGCTTACTGATCCGGGATTCATGGAACCATGTAATAATAACAGTATCCCGCCTATGGTTGTGTATGTGTGCAAGCAAAGTGACAATCTGTGGAAGATTGCAAAAAAATTCAAGACCACAGTAGCCTCCATCAGATCAGTCAACGAACTGGAGGATGGGGAACCGGAAGAGGGCAGAAAACTTCTTATTATCAAATAAACTTTTTTCCCGCGTATATACATGGTTAAATGTATCTGCGCGGGTTTTTATTTTTTTATGAATAATTTTCATCATATTGGCCATAATCCTTCTGTCAGGAGGTAAATTATGGATACCAAATCTGAGAAAATACTTATAACCCTTATGGCACTGTCTGTAGCAGTGCTTATATTCCTTAACTGCCGGGGAAGCGCAGATGCCTCGGACAGCAGTTATCACAGCGGAGGGCTTGTGGGTTCCTATGGACTTATAAACCAGTACCCCGGCATCATGAGACTGCATGTGGTGGCAAACAGTGATTCGGTGGAAGATCAGGATCTTAAAGGACTGGTTAGGGACCATGTGCTATCAGAACTTGAAAAAGATCTTGCGCAGCTTCCTTCCGTAAAGAATGCTGCCTTATCAACAGACAGCACCTTTTCTGATGAGGCTCTGACAGAATCAAGAGAATATATTCAGAATCATCTTGACCTTATCGAATCACTGGCAAAAGAAATAATCGTATCTGAAGGATACGATTACGATGTGACGGCAGCTGTAGCCATACGCCACATACCCGCTAAATATTACGATGATATTCTTTTTCCCGAAGGCAACTATGAGGCTCTCACCATAACCATCGGCGAGGGAAAAGGCCAGAACTGGTGGTGCGTTGTCTTTCCTCCTTTGTGCCTTGTTGATTCTTCTCAGCAGGAAGAAGGTTCTGCTTCAGATTATGAGCTGTCAGAGCCGGTATTAAAATTTAAAACAAAAGAAATACTCGACAGTGGTAAAAATTCAACAGATTCTGCAGTGTGTTCAGATGCAATCTGCAGTGCTTTCTCCATACTTGGAGAATATCCCTTTACGTTGTAACCAGAAAATCTTCTACGATTTTATTAAAGGCTTTTGCCTTTGTCATGGGGATAAGATGAGAGCCTTCAATGAAAGCAATTCTGGAACACGGAATACTGTCGTGAATCAGTCTTGTGTGCTCTTTTCTTATCATATCTCTTGTTCCCGCTGCTACAAGCACGGGAACTTTTATTTTGTTAAGTTCCCCCGGGGATATATCGGGCTCCCGAACTATAAGTTTAAGAAGTTGGGTACGCCTGCTTTGGGGAGCCAGTCTGTTCCACAGGCTGTAAGCCTTTTTCCTGACGGCAAGTTCTCTTGGAACAATGCCTTCCGGAAGCAGATTTGCTCCACAGATTATCAATTTATCAATCATTTCCTGATATTTGAGCGCAAAAGTCAATGCTATATTACCTCCGTCCGAAAATCCCAGCAGACTGGCTTTTTTTATGGATTTTTCCAGCATAAACTCATGCAGATCTTCGGCAAACTGCTTTATTGTAAAGGGTCTATCTCCTCTTGGGCTTTTACCGTGTCCCCGTGTATCCAGAGCTATAACTCTGTATTTGTCCGCAAAATATTCTGCCTGCCGTTTTAAAGACCTGAGGCTGCCTCCATTGCCATGGAGCAGTATCAAGGTATCTCCTGTACCTTTTTCTTCATAATTTATTCTGATGTCCATCAGTTATGCCTCCTTATGTAATATTTACATACAGGGTGCCGCAAGGTCAAGAGTTTTTTATATTCAATCATGAAAGCAAAGTTATGGATATCTTCAATGACTTTTCGTCTTCTGTCGAGGCAGTTATTTTTCCCCTGTGAGATGTGACGATTGCCTGGGCTATGGAAAGTCCCAGTCCGTATCCTCCTGTTTCTGAGTTTCTTGAGGAATCTTCCCTGTAAAACCTGTCAAAGAGACGCGATATGTTTTTAGCAGAAATATACTCCACTGTATTATACACAGTAAATTTTATCTGATTTTTATGCTTCTTCAGAGATATGCGTATGCAGCCGCCTTCATCGGAATATTTTATGGCATTATCCACAAGGATTGCGGTCAGCCGCCTTATAGCCTTTTCATCACCTTTAAAAGAAATCATCTTTTCTATATCTGTTTCAAGGGTTTTATTTCCGGTCAAAGCCAGCGCTCTAAAAACACCGCATTCTTCATCTATAACATCAGACAGGGGAAATTCTATGGTCTGAAAGCTTTTCCCCTCTTCTGCCTTTGAAAGAAGAATAAGACTGTTTGTAAGTTCAGCCAGTCTTTCCGTCTGATTCTTTATATCTGTAAGCCATTCGTTTTCTCCCATATCCATTTGGATTATCTCTGCATCTGCATCTATTATGGTAAGGGGTGTTTTAAGCTCATGCCCTGCATCTGTAATAAACCTTTTCTGTTTTTCGTAATTCTCCGAAAAAGGTCTGACAATCTGACCGGAAAGCAAAGTTATCAGAAAAAGCACTGCAAATATGCCTGCCACTGATACCAAAGCACCGGTAAGCACGAAAGACTTGAAGGTCTCCAGATTTCGCCTGCAATCAAGAAATATTACCCGGCTGCCGTTCTCGTCATTTGCAACCATATATCTATAATACTCCTTAAAACCGGAACTTCTTCCTTTTTCCAGGATTTCTTCAGCATATGCCACAGCAGCTGACGAATCTACTGCTGCTATTTTTCCCGTATTTACCGATGTAATTTCTTTTTGACTGTTAAATTTCACACTGAAATATCTGCTTTCGTAGGGAAGTTCCGGAGAAAACATGCCGGTTTTTTCTAAAAGCTTTATTTTGCTGTAGATCTCCGTTTCCTGCCATTTTTCTATGTTCGTTATATTTTCCGGAAAAAATCCTTCGTTCTCAGCCAGTATTTTAAGAATCTCATCAGCATTCTGAGTGATCTTGCAATAATTTATTGCAGCTATACTTGTCATTATTGTAAGCAGTACGAAAAACAGTGAAAAAATTGATACGAGTATGAGCCTTCTCCTTATTTTTTTTATCATTTTTCAATTTCCTCCAGCAAACACCCTGCATTACGGACAGCTCTGATTTTTATATCAGCATCAAGGGTTGCCAGTTTTTTTCTCAGGTATGAAATATATACCCAGACAACATTCATTTCTGCTTCACTGTCATATCCCCAGACCTTTTCCATAAACCGCTCTGAAGAAATAAGCGCACCCGGATTACTCATCAGTATCTCAAACATCTGGAGTTCTTTTTTTGCCAGTCTGAAGTTTCCGGTCTTTGTAGATATCTCAAAAGTTGCGCGGTTGAGGGTCACATTACCCATTTTAAGCAGCGAACTTGCCTGCGAAGCTTTAACTCTGGTCATTGCTCTTATTCTTGCCAGAAGTTCTCTTGGATTGAACGGTTTTGTCAAATAATCATTGGCTCCGGTATCCAGGCCTTCCACTTTATCGTCTACCTCACTCTTAGCCGTAAGCAGCAGCACAGGTGTCAGATTCCCTGCAGCTCTTATTTTTTTAATACTGTAAGACCATCTATTCTGGGCAGCATGATATCCAGAATTATTCCGTCATACCTGTCATTTTCAATATATTCAACAGCTTCTTCCCCGTCAAATACAGCATCTACAGAATAATTATTTCTTTCAAGTATTGTAACAAGAGCCCTTGAAAGAGCTTTTTCATCTTCTACCAGCAGCAGTTTCATGTGATTTCCCTCGCATTTCTCTTTATGCCAGTTTATTTTACATTATCTTTGATACTTTAAATATAATTAAAAAATGAAGAAGAAGTATCATTTTGCTAAAAAATGCGTTAAAGATGGATTGACACGATTTTTAAAAAGTCGTATACTTGTATACAGGTATGTTGATATTCGGTTTAAAGCGATAAACCGGTTGTCATAGCGGTAGAAGGAGGTAATTAAATGCTTGAATTTTCTAAAAAGACTAATCTTCTTGAACAGTCAATCTACAAGTATACTTTGCAGGATGTGGAAGAGCCCAATCTTTTCCGTGACATTTTCAATTATGAAGAGGTTCCAAAGATTGCGTTCAATCACCGGAGAGTTCCAATAAACATGCCGGAAGATATCTGGATAACAGATACTTCTTTCAGAGACGGACAGCAGTCCATGGCTCCCTATACCGTAAAGCAGATAGTAGATCTGTACAGACTTCTCTCCAGGCTCAGCGGTCCTTATGGTATAGTCCGCCAGTCAGAGTTTTTCATTTATACAGAAAAAGACAGAGAAGCTATATCAAAGTGTATGGAGCTGGGGCTCAGATTTCCACAGATAACAACGTGGATCAGAGCAAAAAAAGAAGATTTTCAGCTGGTAAAGGATCTTGAGATAAAAGAGACCGGTATTCTTGTCTCATGCAGTGACTATCATATTTTCAAAAAGATGAATATGACAAGACGTCAGGCTGCGGATTATTATCTTGAAACAATCAAAGAGGCTCTGAACGCAGGTCTTGTTCCCAGATGTCATCTTGAAGATATAACAAGAGCAGATTTCTACGGTTTTGTGGTACCGTTTGTAAATGAGATAACAGAACTTTCAGAAGAAGCCGGTATTCCTGTTAAAATAAGAATATGTGATACCATGGGCTACGGAGTCCCTTATCCTGAAGTTGCCATGCCTCGCAGCGTGGCCGGTCTTGTTTACGGTCTGCAGCACTTCTCCGGGGTTCCCAGTGAAATGCTGGAATGGCACGGACACAATGATTTTTATAAAGCAGTCGCCAATGCTTCGGCAGCATGGCTTTACGGCGCTTCCGCGGTCAACTGCTCCATGCTGGGTATAGGAGAGAGAACCGGTAATGTCCCTCTTGAGGCCATGGTATTTGAATATGCTTCGCTGAAAGGTTCTCTTGACGGTATGGATCCGACGGCTATCACAGACATAGGCAGATATTTCAGAGATGAAATGGGTTATGATATACCTCCAATGACACCTTTTGTAGGAGAGAACTTCAATGTTACCAAGGCAGGCATCCATGCTGACGGACTCATGAAAGACGAGGAAATATACAATATCTTCAATACCAAGAAGCTCCTCAACAGAGCTCCGGGAGTCTCGGTAAGCAAAACATCCGGTCTTGCAGGCATCGCATACTGGATCAATGAGCGTTATGGTCTTGCCGAATCAGAAAAGGTAAAAAAAGATGATCCTCTGGTAGTAACGCTGAAAGACTGGGTTGATGAAATGTATGCCGACGGCAGAACCACAAGCCTTTCCAATCAGGAAATGGAAGATAAGATAGCAGAACTTACAAAAGGAGGTCTGACAAGAAAATGATAGATTATAAATCTCTTTCCCTGTCTAATCAGGTATACCGGATAATAGAGCAGAATATACTGAGCGGAGTCTACAAAGCCGGCGATATCATAAGCGAGTCCAAGCTCTCCGAAGAACTGGGCGTAAGCAGAACGCCTGTAAGAGAAGCCCTTGCAAGGCTTGAAAGTGACAAACTTATAGGTATAACCCCATCGGGCACAGTTGTCATTGGTATAACCGAAGATGATGTGGCTGATATGTTTACAGTCAAAAGATTTCTTGAACCAAAGGTTGCTATGCTTGCTGCACAGAATATAACAGAAGAAGATCTCAAAAAGCTGGGCGAGATTCTGGATCAGCAGGAGTTCTATCAGGAGAAGCAGAATATAGAAAAAGTACGCAACCTTGATACTCAGTTTCATGATATAATATATTCTGCATGCAAGAGTCCCATATTTCAATCTATCCTTTCCCCTATCCATCATAAACTGATGAAATACAGAAAGGATTCACTGAACAATATGGGCCGCAGCAGCTGTTCCATAGACGAACATATAGCGATATTCAAAGCTATAAAAGAAAAAGATACGGACAAAATAGAAGCTCTCGTTCTTGAACATATAGATCAGGCTTATAAAAGTATACAGAAAGGAAAGGCAAAATAATGGGTTTAACAATTGCACAGAAGATAATCAAAGAACATCTGGTGAGCGGAGAAATGACAGCAGGCAGTGAAATAGCTCTTCGTATAGACCAGACTCTTACACAGGATGCTACAGGAACTATGGCTTACCTGGAATTTGAAACAATGGGCGTGCCTCAGGTACGCACCGAACTTTCGGTTGCCTACATAGACCATAATACACTGCAGTCAGGATTTGAAAATGCCGATGACCACCGTTTCATCCAGTCAATGGCAAAAAAATACGGACTGAGATTTTCAAGACCCGGCAACGGTATCTGTCATCAGGTTCATCTGGAAAGATTCGGAAAACCCGGAAAGACTCTTATCGGATCTGACAGTCATACTCCTACAGGCGGCGGCATAGGTATGCTTGCCATGGGCGCAGGCGGACTTGATGTGGCAGTTGCCATGGGAGGCGGTGCATACTATATAACAATGCCAAAGATGTATAAGGTGAATCTGACCGGTAAACTGAGAGATTTTGTCACTGCAAAGGATGTAAGTCTTGAAATATTAAGAATATTATCCGTTAAAGGCGGTGTAGGCGCTGTGATAGAGTGGGGCGGAGAAGGAATAAAAACCCTTTCTGTTCCGGAAAGAGCAACCATAACCAACATGGGAACTGAGCTTGGCGCTACCACATCAATATTCCCTTCAGATGAAATAACCAAAGCCTTTTTAGAAGCTGAAGGAAGAGGCGATGATTATATAGAGCTTAAAAGCGATGATGATGCAGTTTATGACAAAATCATAGACATAGATCTTTCCACTCTTGAGCCCATGATTGCATGTCCCCACAGCCCGGACAATGTAGTCAAAGTTTCCAGCCTCAAGGGAACCAAAGTAGATCAGGTCTGCATCGGTTCATGTACAAATTCATCCCTTCTGGATATGCTGAAAGTTGCTGCTCTTCTCAAAGGTAAGACCATAAAGCCCGAAGTCAGCCTTTCCATATCTCCGGGATCAAGGCAGGTACTTTCTATGCTGGCAGACTGCGGAGCTCTTTCAGATATCCTTGCAAGCGGAGCAAGACTTCTTGAATGCGCCTGCGGGCCATGTATAGGAATGGGCTTTTCTCCCAATTCCGGCGGAGTTTCACTGAGGACATTTAACAGAAACTTCGAAGGACGCTCAGGTACTGCTGACGGACAGGTTTATCTGGTTTCACCGGAAACTGCCGTTGCAGCTGCTCTGACAGGAGAAATCACAGACCCAATGCTCCTTGGAAAAATGCCTGAAGTAACTATGCCCGATGCTTTCAAGATTGATGACAGTGCAGTGATCCTTCCTGCATCACCTGAAGAAGCAAAGGATCTGCCAATACTGAGAGGCCCCAATATCAAGCCTTTCCCTGACAGCAAGCCTCTGGGCGATGACCTGAGCACCCAGCTGACCCTCAAGGTAGGAGACAATATAACTACAGACCACATCATGCCGGCAGGAGCCAAGATTCTGCCTTACAGGTCAAATATACCACACCTGTCCCAGTACTGCTTCGGTGTATGCGATGAGACTTTCCCCAAAAGAGCCAAGGCAGCCGGAGAGAGCATAATAGTCGGCGGCAGCAACTACGGTCAGGGATCTTCAAGAGAACATGCTGCTCTGGTACCTCTGTATCTGGGAGTAAGGGCAGTAATCGCCAAGAGCTTTGCCCGTATCCATGCGGCAAACCTGATAAACGCCGGCATCGTTCCTCTGACATTTAAGGACCCGTCAGACTATGACCTGCTGACCCAGGGAGATGACCTTGAAATTAAAGATATATACGCAGGCCTTGACAGCGGCACGCTTATTCTGACCGACAAGACATCAGGAAAAGAAATCGCCCTCGTCTGCGATTTCACCGAAAGACAGAAAGCAATCCTCAAAGCCGGAGGACTGCTCAAATATGTAGGACAGGGAAACCTGTAAGGAGGAGAAAATGAACAAGATAGAAAATACTAACATTGCCCAGGCCACCGCTCATTTTGAAAATCTGCTGAGGGAGCAGCTTGCCCGCGCAGAAAAAATGGCCAACGCACAGCCACCGAAAGACTTTAAAACTATTGATAAGATAACCGTAGGTTTCTGCGGAGGTGATGGTATCGGCCCTATCATAATGAAAGAAACCCGTCGGGTGCTTGAAACCCTGCTGGCTGATGAGCTGGCCGAAGGTCGCCTTATCTTTAAAGACATTGAGGGTCTGACCATTGAAAACAGAACGGCTAAGGGTAAAGCCATACCTGACGATGTTCTTGCCGAGATCAAGACCTGCGATGTTATCCTCAAAGGTCCTACTGAAACTCCAAAGGGAGGTACCCTTGAAAGCGCCAATGTATCCATGCGTCGTGAGCTTGACCTTTATGCCAATGTGCGCCCGGTGACCGTTCCGGAAGAAGGTATAGACTGGATATTTTATCGCGAAAATACCGAGGGCGAATATGCTCTGGGAAGCAAAGGCATAGAAGTTCCGGGTGTACTGGCTATGGATTTCAAAGTTACGACAGACTGCGGGACAAAAAGGATTGCCCGTGCGGCCTTTGAATACGCCAGAAAAAACGGCAAGACTAATGTGGCTATCGTCACCAAGGCCAATATAATGAAAAAGACCGACGGCAAGTTCTCAAAACTTTGCCACGAAGTCGCTGCCGATTATCCGGAGATCACTGCCGAAGACTGGTACATAGACATCATGACTGCAAACCTGATAAAAAAGGGCCGCAGGAGCCAGTTCCAGGTATTCGTACTTCCTAACCTGTATGGCGACATCATCACCGACGAGGCAGCCGAGATCCAGGGCGGTGTAGGTACTGCCGGAAGCGCCAACATCGGGGACTGCTATGCCATGTTCGAGGCCATTCACGGAAGCGCCCCTCGTATGATGGAAGAGGGCAGAGGCGAATACGCCAATCCGTCCAGCCTTATCAAGGCTTCTGAACTTCTGCTCCGCCACATCGGTATGACAGAGGCTGCTGACAGACTGACTGATGCCATGGCCGCCTGCGATAAGGAAAAGGCTGTTGTCATCACCAATCACAAGGACGGCGCCACCTGCAAAGAGTTCGCTGATTATGTGATCTCAAAGCTGTAAAAAGCAGGCAATAATCATATTGCGTTAATAATACAAAGCCGACAGACAGAAAGCTGTCGGCTTTTACTTTTAACTGCACATAATCAAACAAATCAAGTTTATTTCTGATAATAAAAATTTTTTCTTCATAGGATTGTCTTTTTTTCTCCATATTATTTATAAATTTGCTCCCCGCCTTTTACACACTGCAGGATAATAATGTATACATAAGGTCGGCAGCACACCTTGCTAAATACAGTCCTCCAATATGCTTTTTCAGAAAACACTTGTATTTGTCAGGCAAAGGGGAAGTTTCTCTCTCCTATAGCTCCTTTACGAGCATATCACAGCTTCCCCGGCTGCCCGGCCACAATATCAAAATCATTTCTCAATCTTGATTACTTCAGCTTCGTCGTAGTATAATTAAGCATAATTAAAAAAAAGGATGATATGACAATGAAGCTGATAAATCTTTTAAAACAGGATACTTTATCCTTATCTTTTGAAGTTTTCCCCCCTAAGGTAGATTCTTCTTTTGAGAGCGTCAAGGCCGCCACAGAAGAGATTGCAAGACTTAAACCTGCCTTTATGAGTGTCACTTACGGAGCGGGAGGCGGAACCAGCAAATACACTTTAGATATAGCTAAAAATATAAAAGATCTTTACGGTGTGTCCACTCTGGCTCACCTTACTTGTGTTTCTTCTACACGCAAGACGGTTCATGAAAAAATAAAAGAGATAAAAGAGGCAGGTATAGAAAATGTTATGGCACTGCGTGGAGATATCCCCGAAGATATGGATCTTTCCCATCAGGAGACCTGGCATTATCATCACGCCATAGATCTTATACGGGAGCTTAAGGAAAGCGGAGCTGATTTTTGTATCGGTGGAGCCTGTTATCCGGAGATACATCCAGAAAGCGCCAACCAGAAAGAAGACATAAAACATCTTAAAGAAAAAGTTGATGCCGGCTGCCAGTTTCTGACCACACAAATGTTTTTTGACAACAACCTCCTGTACAACTTCCTGTATAAGATAAGAGAAGCCGGTATAACTGTACCTGTAGTCGCAGGTATCATGCCCATAACCAATGCCAATCAGGTTGACAGGGCCATAAAACTTTCCGGATCACACATGCCGCAGAGGTTCAAAAGTCTGGTTGATAAGTTCGGTTCAGATCCTGCCGCCATGAAACAGGCCGGCATTGCTTATGCAACCGATCAGATAATAGATCTTTTTGCCAACAATGTGACAAACGTTCATGTCTATTCTATGAATAAACCTGATGTGGCTGAGAAAATACAATCTAATCTCTCTGATATTCTGGGTAAATAAATATGGATATCATAAGAGTAAAAAATTATGAAGAGCCTCCCTTTGATAAGGGAGAGATACTGAGGTACATGGGCTGCCGCCAAGCTTCTTCACAGACTATGGACCTTATTGATCTGTGTATTGCAGAAATAAAAGATAAATTGTCTTATAAAGTATGCTTTCGTTCAATGTCCATGGAAGAATTTCTGGTACTTGGAAAAAATAAAAAAGTTCCCTTTGGAAGCAGCGCTCTTTGTGCAAACCTTGACGGCTGCATTTCTGTAATTATTTTTGCCGCTACAATAGGCATAGGTATAGATCGCCTTATTAACCGGTACAGCAGGATTTCTCCTTCAAAGGCACTCTGTTTTCAGGCTATAGGCGCTGAAAGAATAGAGTCTCTTTGCAACCTTTTCAATAAAGAACTGAAAGAAAAAAAAGTAAAAGAAGGAGGGCTTTTATTAAGACCCAGGTTCAGTCCCGGTTATGGAGATTTTCCCCTGAGCGTGCAAAAGGAATTTTTCCGTCTGCTGGAATGCCCAAGGAAAATAGGGCTCACTCTTAATGACAGCCTGCTTATGTCACCATCAAAATCTGTAACGGCTGTCATAGGTATTTATGACCGGATTTGTAATGAGAAAACTGCTGCAAGGAGCCCGCGGTATGAAGTTGAGAATACAGGCTGCAATGCATGCCCCAAGGCAGATTGTGAATTCAGGAGGAAATAATATATGAAAATAACTGATTATATGAAAAATAATCTGGTGATTCTTGACGGAGGCATGGGTACTCTGCTTCAGGAAGCAGGCCTTTCTGCCGGCGAGCATCCGGAAATGTGGAATCTGTCACATCCAAAAGTTATAAAAAAGATACACTTGGATTATTTTGATGCCGGAAGCAATATAATAAATACCAATACATTCGGGGCAAATTCCCTGAAATTTTCTCCCTCTCATCTTGATAAAATAGTCAAGGCCGCTGTTGCCAACGCTGTTTCTGCAAGAGATGAGAGTAAGGCTCCTCAGGAAAAATTTGTGGCGCTTGATATAGGCCCCTGCGGAAAACTTCTGAAGCCCTACGGTGACTTTGACTTTGAAGATGCTGTTGAGCTTTTTGCTCAGATAGTGAGAGCAGGTGATATTCCCGGAGTTGACCTTATTTTTATAGAAACAATGAGCGACAGCTACGAAACAAAAGCCGCTCTTTTAGCCGCCAAAGAAAACAGTGACCTTCCTGTGTTTGTTTCCAATGCTTACGGAGAGGACGGAAAGCTTATGACGGGAGCTGATCCTGCGGCTATGGTAGCTCTTATTGAAGGAATGGGTGCAGATGCCGTAGGTGCCAACTGTTCTTTAGAGCCCAAACAGCTTAGGGGCGTGATAACAGAACTGCTTGCCAATGCATCAATACCTGTACTTCTTAAGCCTAATGCAGGAATTCCCCGGGAAATTGACGGCAGAGCAGTATACAGCACACTGCCGGACGAATTTGCTTCGGATCTTAAGGAAGCTGTAACTGCCGGAGTCCGTCTTATAGGCGGCTGCTGCGGCACTGACCCTGAATATATAAAGAAAATAAAACAGGCCACAGAAGGAATGATACCTGTCCCTGTAACTGACAAAAATATCTCCTGTGTTTCTTCATACACACATGCTGTCAGCTTTGGTTTTGCTCCCGTTCTCATAGGGGAGCGTATTAATCCTACAGGAAAAAAGAGATTCAAGCAGGCTCTCATTGAAAACGACATGGATTATATACTTCAGGAAGGTATCAATCAGCAGGAAAAAGGTGTACATGTTCTTGATGTGAATGTGGGTCTTCCGGATATAGATGAAGAAGCTGTGCTCAGCAGATCTGTATTTGAACTTCAGTCCGTTACAGACCTGCCGCTGCAGATAGATACTGCTGACGCAGCTGCTATGGAAAAGGCTCTCCGCCTTTATAACGGAAAGGCCATGATAAATTCTGTAAGCGGAAAAGAATCTTCTATGGAAAAGATTTTTCCTCTTGTAAAAAAGTATGGCGGTCTTGTGGTTGCTCTTACACTGGATGATGACGGCATACCGGATACTGCCGAAGGCAGAGTGGCCATTGCCCGCAGAATACTTGCACGTGCTTCGGAATATGGTATAAGTAAGAAAAACATAATATTTGACACCCTTACTATGACCGTAAGCGCTGCCCCCGGCGCCGCCTGTGAGACCCTTAAGGCTCTTGAGATAATAAAAAATGAGCTGGGGTGTCATACATCCTTAGGAGTATCTAATGTTTCTTTCGGTCTGCCGGGAAGAGATATGATAAACGGTACATTCTTTGCCTGTGCTCTTGAAAAAGGTCTTTCGGCTGCCATTATGAATCCTTATTCCGCCGAAATGATGAAAACCTATTATTCTTTCAGGGCACTTCACAATATGGATGAAAACTGCGGAGAGTATATAGATTTTGCTGAAAAAAATCCCCTTCAGCCTGCGGGAAAGAATTCTGGGTCCGCCGAATTCTCAACGACCGGTGAAAACAGTAATACGGAGCTTTCAGGTCTGCAGAGGGCTATTGCAAAAGGGCTGAAAGATAAAGCGGGTGAACTGACACAGGCTATGCTTGATGAGGGCCTTGACCCGATGAATATAATACAGGATGAGATAATCTTTGCTCTTGATGTGGTAGGAGCAGGCTTTGAAGCTAAAAAAATATATCTTCCCCAGCTTCTCATGAGTGCAGAAGCAGCAAAAGCATCTTTTGAAAGAATCAAAGCCATAATGACTTCCGATACATCGGTGGACAGGTTCCCTGTTGTAATAGCTACCGTGCATGGCGATATACACGATATCGGTAAAAATATCGTTAAACTGCTTCTTGAAAATTACGGATTTAAAGTCATAGATCTTGGAAAAGATGTTCCTCCAGAGGATATCGCTGCTGCTGTCATCGAAAATCATGCCCCTGCGGCAGGGCTCAGTGCTCTTATGACCACTACCGTGCCGGCTATGGAAGAAACCATATCACTTCTGAGAAAGCAGGCTCCCTGGTGTAAGATAATCGTCGGCGGAGCGGTTTTAAACAAAGAATATGCCAGTCGTATCGGTGCTGACAAATATGCTAAAGATGCCATGGAAACCGTAAGGTATACAGATGGGATAAAATGATTCAAAACTGTATATTATATTTAGTGCATTGTCCTGATTAACATTGTCTGTTTCGACTTTTTTGCATATTTTAAGCAATATGTTTACAATATCAGGCTGATGTGTAAAATATAGATATAAACTTTTTTAACAAAGGAGGTAACCGCTTATGGCAAAAGTTCTCATAAGCCCCGGGAAATACCTGCAGGGAGCAGGCGAACTGGGAAATATAGGTAAATATACCAAAGTATATGGAAGTAAGCCGCTTGTTATAATTAGCGAAGGGGGATACAAGCGTAACGGAGAAAAAATAAAAGCCAGCTTTCAAAAGGAGGCTATGCAGGCAGAATTTGAATTTTTTAACGGTGAGTGCAGTAAAAGTGAAATAGATCGTCTTAAAAAAATTGTTGAGGAAAAGTCCTGCGATACAGTGGTAGGAATAGGCGGAGGAAAAATCTTTGATACTGCAAAGGCTGTTGCTTATTATTGCAAGACACCTGTAGTAATCTGTCCTACCATCGCTTCTACAGATGCGCCTTGCAGCGCTCTTTCGGTTATATACACAAATGAAGGTGTGTTTGAAGAATATCTGTTTCTCCCCAAGAATCCCGATCTTGTTTTAATGGATACAGATGTCATAGCAAAATCGCCTGTAAGGCTAACCATGGCCGGTATAGGAGACGCACTTGCTACGTATTTTGAAGCAAGAGCATGTCTGAGAAAAGACGCTGACACATGTGCAGGGGGAAAGGCAACAGAAGCAGCTATGGCTCTTGCTAAACTGTGTTATGACACTCTGCTAAAGGAGGGTCTCAAAGCTAAACTTGCTCTTGAGTCAGGTGTATGCACCAAATCTGTGGAAAAGATAATAGAAGCCAATACGCTTCTTTCCGGTATAGGTTTTGAAAGCGGCGGCCTTGCAGGGGCGCACGCAATACACAACGGACTTACCGTTCTTGAAGAATGCCACCATATGTATCATGGCGAGAAGGTGGCTTTCGGTACCATTACGCAGCTTGTCCTTGAAAATGAAGATATTGATACCCTTGCAGAAGTCATAGAATTCTGCATAGAACTGGGACTGCCCGTTACTCTTAAACAGCTGGGAGTTAAAAAGGTAACTGAAGAAAAGATCATGGAGGTTGCAAAAGCAGCGGCCGCAGAAAACGATACTCTTCACAATATGCCTTTTGCCATAACCCCTGAAGACGTATACAGTGCAATAATGGCTGCCGACAGTATGGGAAAATATTTTCTCGGTGAATAAAAACCATACAGCTAAATATAAATAAAAGTTTACGGACTCTTCTGCTTTAGCGAAGAGTCCTTTTTTCAGAAACGTTTATAGAAATTTCTGCCAGATATATGTCATAAATAAAATCAAAGCAACTTCAAAAATCACTATTGCTGATCAATCTCCAGGACATAATAATCTTTTTTGCCTGTTTCAAGTATGAAACGGTCTTTTCCGGCCGGATAAAAATTCTTTTCTTTTGTTTCTGAATTCTTTTCACATGTCAGAAGAAGTTCTCCTGCTATACCGGTCTCTGTATCCAAATAATACGGATTATAAGCATCGTCTGTCATCAGACAATATTCGCCTGAGGAGCCTGTTATCTTATTCCAGCTTACGGTTTCATCTATGGATTTTTCTTCAGCCCCGTTTAAAGATAGGCTTTTAATCTGTATTTTACCTGATTCTGTTTCTTTTAAATACACAATGTGATCCGATGCAAGAGCTGCTGAACTGATCTGTTTTCCCATCTCCTTTTGCATCAGTATTTCGTAATTTTCCCCGACTATCGCCATGCTGTTTTCTATAGCTTCATAATAAGCCCGAACAAAAAATCCGTTTTCATTAACATCCACAGCTCCATCTGCCTTTTCCCAGTCTGCCAATTCTGCTATGATATATGGCTTCAGATTGTCTATGCTGTTTATGGAAAGTGTTACTGCTTTGCTGTCATATCTTTCGCAGACATACATGGGCTCGCCATTATACAGAAATATCTGTGCGGCCGTTTTATTTTTACAGTAGCCCGAATCAATCTCAGTACATTGTGTTCCATCATAATATTTTACTTTCCACTGCCACAGGTGACCTTCTCCGCCTGTATCTTCTGAAGACTGTCTGTACTCGGCAAATATTACTCCTTCATTATAGGGGACTGCGCTGTAAACTATATTGTCTTTTTCAACAATGTCAAAATATATTTTCTTGCCGTCATCGCCGGCATATTCAAAAAGGTACAGTCCTTTTGTAGAAACATTCTGAGCCTTGATAGAGCCGGACTCAGCAATATAATTGTGCACATCGGCTGCAATAATTACTTTATCATCGGTGTAGCAGATCGTGTACATATTGATATCTTTACCGGTTTCTTCATCTTTTTGGATTTCAAAAGGCATTTTTATTGGTGTAAGTCGCGGGGTTATCTTATAATCACTTTCTCCGGAAGGCTGGTCTCTGAAAGCACAGGCTGTGATACTGAATAAAAAAAATGTTAAAAAGATTATTAAGATCAGTTTATTTCTGCTTTTACTCATCAAAGTCATCTCCTTTTGGAACCGGCAGCAGGTTAAATTGTCCTTTTTACTTATATAAAAGATATCATATTGATGTACTTGCTTCAATACATATTTATTTCTAAAAAATATTTTACCATTATTTGAAAATTTATATTTACAACGGTTCGTATCCTTTATATTTGCTGCACTTTTCCCTTTTTTGATTTATTGCATAATGACATAAATTTTGCTCTATATGCTATATATACTTTGTATAAATAAAAACAGGAGGGATCTGAAATGAAAGATTTGATTTACAGTGCAAATGACTGGCTTAACGGAATTGTATGGGGTCCTTATATGATTTTTCTGCTTGTGGGTGTTGGCGTATATCTTACTATCCGCATGGGATTTCTTCAGATTTTAAAATTTCCTTATATGTGGAAAAACACTGTAGGCAAGAGTTTTGCAAAGTCAGAAGGGGACGGGCAGATTTCTTCAGCAAAAGCCGGTCTTACATCTATTGCCGCGGTAGTAGGTACAGGAAACATTGCCGGAATTGCCACTGCCGTGGCAACAGGAGGCCCCGGAGCAATTTTCTGGATGTGGGTTGCAGCCTTTTTCGGCATGGCAACCAAATTTTCAGAGATAACATTAGGTATCCATTACAGAGAAAAACGTTCTGACGGCTCTTATGCCGGAGGGGCAATGTACTATATTTCCAAGGGCCTGCATCAGAAATGGCTTGCCGTATTTTTCTCCATAATGGTAATTGTGGCTTATTTTGTAATAGGTGCTGTCGTTGATACAAACACTATGTGCCTATCGATAAAAGAGCAGTTTGGAATAAAACCTCTATACTCGGGAATTATATTATCTTTACTTACTGCAGTAGTTATTTTAGGCGGCATAAAAAGAATAGGTGATGTATGTCAGTTCCTTACACCGATTATGGCCGGCATTTACGTATTAGCCGGAATATCAATTATCATACTGAATATCGACAAAGTTCCCGCTGCATTTGCAGAAATAATTGAAGGAGCTTTTACTCCAAGAGGTGTTGCCGGAGGCGCTACCGGTACAGGAATAATGGCAATGATAACAATTGGTATGGCCAGAGGCCTTTTCTCAAATGAAGCCGGAATGGGAAGCTCCCCTATAATACATGCAAGTGCTCAGGTTAAACATCCTGTAGAGCAGGGCATCTGGGGTGCTGTAGAAGTATTCATTGATACAATAATCATTGCTACTATTACCGGGCTCTCAATAGTAATTTCGGGCACATGGGCTTCCGGAAAGTCAGGGGCAGCATTGACGATGTATGCTTTTAATGAAGCTCTTCCAGGTAATATAGGAGGTTACATTGTCCTTATTTCTGCGATCTTATTCGGATATTCCTGTCTGATTACAGCAAATTATTATTGTGAAAGATCTGCTGATTATCTTCTGGGAAACAAATCTGTAGTACCAATAAGAATTGCATGGTGTATATTCATCATCATAGGTTCTGTGGGTGGATTGGAATTTGTATGGTCCCTTGCGGATACTGCCAACGGTCTTATGGCTATACCAAATCTTATTGCACTGCTGTTCCTCAGTCCTGTTGTTGTAAAGCTTTATCGCGAATATTTCAATAATGTAAAAAAAGAAAAGGGGAATAATCTTTAAGAATATATTGACATAGGATAAGGGGCTGTCGCACAGTTGACCGATCAGGTTGGCCGGAGCGATAGCTCCTTTCTTTTGTAGATTATGAAATGCTTTCGATTTTCAA
>CASFMJ010000005.1 GCA_949295785.1 uncultured Bacillota bacterium
CAGGACAAACCCCGATGGAAGTCCGTTATGCTTATGCTGCATAACAGGTGTCCACAAAAAATGTCTACTTGACAGGGGGCGTGTCATTTAAGTTACCATGACAAGAGAAAGAAATATTCTTATTACAATAGAATATGACGGCAGCGATTTCTGCGGCTGGCAGATACAGCCCAATGTGAGAACCGTCCAGGGAGATCTTGAAAAGGTGCTCACCCGTGTATGCGGTGCTCCCGTCAAACTCAACGGCACCAGCAGAACCGATGCCGGAGTACATGCGCTGGGACAGCGGGCTTCCTTTAAAGGAAGCTACGGTATACCCCTTGATAAGATAGCAGAAGCTGCCAACAACATACTGGCAGGAGGCAGAAAAACAGCCTCATCTGTAGGCGATGTTAAAATAACTGATGTAAAAGAAGTTCCTGCTGATTTTCATGCAAGATTCAGCTCACGTGGAAAAAAATACAGATATGTAATATATAACGGAGGAAATGTGGATATCTTCCGGCGCAATTACTGTTATCAGGTAATGGCAAAGCTTGACACGGATTCTATGAATAAAGCCTGCAGCTATATAAAAGGAACTCACGATTTTGCCGTATTTCAGGCGTCGGGAGGACCCAAAAAAAAGACGACAGTAAGAACTGTACACAGCCTTGACGTATTCAGAAAGGGCGAAGATGTCATAATCGAGATAACGGGAGACGGATTTTTATATAACATGGTACGGATAATAACCGGAACCCTCGTGGAAGTAGGCCTTGGAAAAAGGCAGCCGCAGGATGTGAGAGATATGATTGATTCAAAGGACAGGAAACAGGCAGGACACACGGCGCCGCCGGAAGGACTGTATCTGGTGGAAGTATACTATGAACAGGAGATTTGAATATGAAAAGACCTTCTTGGGATGAATACTTTATGGAAATGGCGCAGCTTACGGCCAAAAGATCCACCTGTATGAGAAGACAGGTGGGAGCCGTCATAGTAAAAGACCGTCATGCCATTGCAACAGGATATAACGGAGCCCCGCGGGGAATAATGCATTGTGAGGACAGAGGAGGCTGCATAAGGCAGCAGCTTAATGTACCATCCGGGCAGAGACATGAACTATGCATGGCTCTCCATGCTGAACAGAATGCCATAATACAGGCTGCCGTAATGGGAAACAGCGTAGAAGGCGGAACTATATACATAACTCATCAGCCTTGCGCAATATGCGCCAAGATGATACTTAATGCAGGCATAAAAAGAATCGTCATAAAGGAAGGGTATCCTGATGAGCTGGCAGCATCCATACTGGATGAGGCGGGACTTAAGATAGAAAAACTGTAACACATAAAATATGTCAAAGGAGCCGCAGTAACATGTACAATACATTGCTGATAACCTTTTTAGTAGCCTTTTTCGCATCACTTGTGGTGACGCCCCTCGCCATACGGCTGGCTCCTAAAATAGGTGCTGTAGATATACCAAAAGACAACAGGCGGATGCATACAAAGGTCATGCCCAGATTCGGAGGACTTGCCATATTTGCCGGAAGCACCGTATCAATGCTGATTTTTCTCGGCTTTGATCCAAAGATAATTGTAATAGCTGCCGGTGGTACAATGATGTATATTCTGGGAGTCATAGATGATCTTAAGAATCTTTCACCCAGAATAAAATTTGCAGGCCAGTTTCTGGTTGCTGTTATAATGTATATATGCGATGTAAGGATTACTTTTATAACCAATTACTTCGGAGAAGGCAACAATCAGCTTGGGGCAGTATTCTGCTTTATAATAACAGTGCTGTGGATAGTGGGAATAACCAATACGGTGAATCTTATTGATGGCCTTGACGGACTTGCTGCAGGCATATCTTCAATCGTATCTCTGTGCATCGCGTATGCCGCATATATACACGGAGAGTATCTGGCCACCGGGGCAATGCTGGCTCTGGCAGGAGGAGCCCTTGGATTCCTCCCCTTTAATTTTTACCCGGCCAGGATTTTTATGGGAGACGGAGGTTCTCTTTATCTGGGATTTATGCTGTCTGCTCTGTCCATACTGGGAACCGTAAAAAGCGCTACCATCGTATCAGTGACCATACCGGTTCTGGTGCTGGGGGTGCCAATATTTGATACGGCATTTGCCATATTGAGAAGATTCATAAATAAAAAACCTATCATGGAGGCAGACAGAGGACACCTTCATCACAGACTGATGAACCTGGGATACGGGCAGAGGAGAGCCACCATGATGCTGTATGGTATAACAGCCATAATGGGTGTGGCAGCCGTTCTATACAGCAGAGGACTTATTGTGGAGACGCTGGGTCTTTCAGCCATAACCATGATGTATCTTTATATATTTCTCACGGATGCCAAACATGCCATACCGCAGATACGAGAAGCAAAAAAAGAAAACAACGAAGATAAAGAAGAAAAACAGGATATATAAACAACAACGGTACTGACTCCCGAAGGCTTTCTGAGGGGAAAGGCTCATAAAATGACACTTAAAACAGGTGCCGGCATTTTTCGGTGCCTGTTTTTTTAAAGAAGGTGATGAAGTGGAAATAAAAGCAGAAACAAGAAAAGAAACAAGAATTGCAGTCATAAGCATAATAGTCGAAGACCCGGAGACTGCCCAAATGATAAACAGCCTTCTGCATCAGTACAGAGAGTATATTATAGGAAGAATGGGACTGCCATATCCTGCAAAAAATATTTCTGTTATAAGTGTGGCAGTCGACGGCCCTATGGATTGTATAAGCGCCCTTTCAGGAAAACTGGGAGCAATACCGGGGGTCAGTGCTAAAACTGTATATTCAAAAAAATAATGAGAAAGAAGGTATAAGATGAAAAAGACAGCAGCAATTTTACTTGCACTTGCCATGGCTGTGATGATGATGGCAGGATGCAGCGGGGAAGATACAAAAACAGTATCACAGATCGTCAATGTAGCAGCTCTTAACGGGCCAACGGGAATGGCCATGGTGAAGCTTACTGACATGGAAGATAAATATGATATTACAACATATCAGGCACCTGCCGATGTGACTGCAAAGATAATAAACGGTGAAGCCGATGTGGCAGCAGTACCCTCCAATCTTGCAGCAGTATTATATAACAAGACTGAAGGAGAAGTGGTGGCCATAAGTCCCATAGCTTTGGGAATGCTTAAAATCCTGGGGAACAATACCGATATAACAGACATATCCCAGTTAAAAGGAAGGACTATAGTTGCCAGCGGTCAGGGAGGAACCCCCGAGTATGTTCTTCAGAAAATACTGGAGGAAAACGGACTTGAAATATACAAAGATGTAAACGTGGAGTGGCTGGCCAACCATTCGGAGGTAAATGCAAAGCTTATTGCCTCAGAAGGAGCTGTGGCCATGGTGCCGGAGCCTTTTGCATCTACAGCACTGGCAAAAGACAGTGAAAATGTAGAAATAATATTTGACCTTAATCAGTTGTGGCAGGACATTACCGGTCAAAAGCTTCCCATGGGAGTTCTGGTAGCGAGAAGATCTTTTGTTGAGGAAAAGGGAGAGGATCTTGAGGTGCTCCTCAGTGATCTTAAAGACTCAGTAGATTTCGTAAATGATTCTTCTGACGAGGCGGCTCAGCTTATAGTAGAAAAAGGTTTCATAGGAGATGCGGATATAGCGCGTCAGGCTATTCCCGGCTGCCATATAACACTTTTTACAGGTGATGATGCAGAAGAAGGAACAAAGATGCTTCAGACTTTTAATCATATCTTATTTGAAATGGAGCCTTCTTCCATAGGCGGAAAGATACCTGATGAAGAAATGTATTACCGGTAAGAAAAAAAGTGCCGGATATATGATCATATGTATTTTCTGGCTCATAATATGGCAGGCA
Organism: uncultured Bacillota bacterium; assembly: GCA_949295785.1. Classification (GTDB taxonomy): domain Bacteria; phylum Bacillota; class Clostridia; order Peptostreptococcales; family Anaerovoracaceae; genus Fimisoma. The sequence continues at coordinate 3,866 of CASFMJ010000005.1, forward strand.
GCAGCCATGATAACAGACAAACCGCTTATTCTGCCTTCTCCCGTTGATGCGGCAGAGGCCCTCATTGAACTGTCTTCCCATAAGAATTTCTATATGGATATAGGGTGGACCATGTTAAGGTGCCTGACATCTATGGCGCTTTCGCTTATTTTGGGATCATTATGCGCAGCAGCATCATACAGATTTCCGGCTGTACAGAAGATATTGTCGCTGCCTGTGGGATTCTTTAAAGCAGTACCGGTGATGGCAATAATAATATATGTGATCCTTATTGCTCCTGCCGGCCTTGTGGCAGTAATAGTCTGCTTTTTTATGTGTTTTCCGGTGGTATATACCAACATACTGTCCGGCCTTTTATCCATGGGCAGAGAATATAAGGAACTGGCGAGAATTTGCGGTCTTGGAAGTAAAGAACGCATAAGGCTCATATATATACCGGCCATAATGCCTCAGCTTAATGCGGCCTTGAGACTCATAGCAGGGCTTGGCTTTAAAGCTGTGGTAGCGGCGGAAGTCCTTGCAATTCCAAAGTTTTCTCTGGGATATGAGATGATAAATTCCAAATATTATCTGAATACACCAAATCTGCTTGCTTATATATCAGTGATAGTGATATTGAGTATCGCGATTGAACGATTAGCGGTATTGTGGACAGAGAGAACAAAACCAGAGGATTACAGAGGCAGCAGACTTTATAAAGTAAAAAAAGATGTGGCATTCACAGATACAGAAAAAACTGTGAGCAAAGGTATATTGCCGCAGCCGCCTTCTGTCCGGCTGAAAAATATATGCAAAAGCTTTGGGAAAGAGAACATACTCAGCAACGTAAATGAACGATTTGATAGTGGAACCATAACGATTATTCAAGGCCCGTCAGGGATAGGAAAGACCACACTGGCCAGAATACTGGCAGGTCTGGAAAAACCTGACGAAGGGACAGTCATAGCAGAAAATGCAAAAATTGCCTTTCTTTTTCAGGAAGACCGCCTGCTGCCATGGCTCAATGTGTATGATAATTTAGCGCTGGCTGTGCCGCCTGAAAAAAGAAACGATGAAAAAAACATATTGCAGATGGCTGAAGCACTGGAAATAGAAGACGTACTCTGGTGTCTGCCTGAAAAGCTTTCTGGAGGCATGAAACACCGGGTGGCGCTGGGAAGAACTTTCCTTACTCTATCTAACATGATGATACTGGATGAACCCTTCAGAGGTCTGGATGAGCCTTTAAGGGAAAGGATAATGCATAGACTGTGGAAGAACGTCACAAGAAATAAGACTGTTATAGTTATAACCCATAAACCTCAGGATTTCGATGGTAGGATCATAAGAATGGATAAAGAATTCAAGGGAGAACTCAGATGATGGAAAAACACCTGGTATTTGGGATACTTGCCCATGTGGATGCAGGTAAGACCACGTTGTCAGAAGCCATCTTATATAAGACCGGTGCTATAAGGAAAATGGGAAGAGTGGATCACAGAAACACTTTTCTTGACAGTGACAGCATAGAAAGAGACAGGGGAATAACTGTATTTTCAAAGGAAGCAAGGTTTTCTCTGGGAGATGTAAAAGCGGTTATGCTTGACACCCCGGGCCATTCTGATTTCAGCACGGAAGCGGAAAGAACCCTTAGGGTGCTTGATTGCGCTATTCTTGTCATAAGCGGTCCTGACGGGATCCAGAGTCATACCGTAACCTTGTGGAAACTTCTGAAAATGTACAGGATTCCGGTAATTGTATTTGTTAACAAAATGGACAGACCGGAAACATCAGCTTGCGATACTCTAAAACAGCTTGCCGATGAGTTTGGGGAAGGATTTGTTGCTTTTGAAGATGGATTCCCCGCTGACATGGAGGATGCGGCTGTTTGTTCTGAAGAACTTATGGAAGAGTATCTTCAGTGCGGTGAAGTTACTTCTGAGTCAGTCAAAGAAGCTGTGATGGAAAGAAAACTTTTTCCTGTGTGCTTTGGATCTGCACTGAAAATGACAGGCATAGATGAACTGCTGACTGTTCTCGAAAAAAACGTATGCCAGTGTGAATATCCGGATCATTTCGCAGCCCGGGTGTTCAAAATAAGCCATGACAAACAGGGAAACAGGCTGACCCATATGAAACTTACAGGAGGAAGTCTCAAGGTAAGAGATGTGATAAGTACAGAGGAAGACTGTGAAGGGGACTGCGGCAGTGGAGAAAAAGCAGATCAGATAAGATTGTATTCGGGAGAGACGTTTCAGACGGCAGCCGTGGTTTATGCGGGAGACATATGTGCCGTGACAGGATTAAAGAAGACTTACGCCGGTCAGGGACTGGGAGGGGAAAATGCAAAAATAGAAACTGTCATAGAACCTTCCATGACCTACAGAATGATACTTCCTGACGGCACAGATCCTTCTTTGGCCATGCAGAAACTTGCAAGACTCAACGAGGAAGATCCTGCTCTTGATATATTCTGGGATGAAACTTCAGGTGCCATCCATGTTAAAGTTATGGGCAGTCTGGAACTTGAAATACTTGAAAGAGTAATACGGGAAAAATTGGGCATAAAAGTGACCTTTGGAGAGGGAAGCGTAATATATAAAGAGACAATAGCCGAACCGGTAATAGGTATAGGTCATTTTGAACCCTTGAGGCACTACGCGGAAGTCCATCTTTTGATGGAACCGCTGCCGGCAGGAAGCGGTATAGTGGCTGAGACTGCCGTCAGTGAAGACAAACTGGACAGAAACTGGCAGAGGCTTATCCTTTCCCATATCCTTGAACGGTCACATCCGGGAGTGCTTATCGGAGCTCCTGTAACTGATATGCGTATAACTCTTGTGGCTGCAAGAGCTCATCTTAAACATACTGAGGGAGGTGACTTCCGCCAGGCAACATACAGAGCCATAAGGCAGGGTCTGCGAAAAGGAAAATCGGTGCTGCTTGAACCGATGGTCACATTTAAGGCATCTGTCCCCGATGAGTCATCAGGCAGACTCATGTCTGATCTGAAAAGAGAGGGAGCTGACTTTTCGGTAATATCTTCAGGTCAGGCAGGAAAGACTCTCATCGAAGGGAGAGGATGTGCATCGGCACTGGGAGAATATCCTTCACGGATAAGCGCATATACAAAGGGTGCAGGCACGTTTTCGGCTATTTTTGACAGATATGGTCCTTGCCCCCGTCAGGAAGCTGTGGTAACAGAGTCAGGATACAATCCTGACAGTGATATAATGAATCCGACCGGTTCCATATTCTGCAGCGGAGGAAGTGGTACCTATGTAAGCTGGGATAAAGTAGACGAGGCTGCCCATATAAAACAGGAAGAGAAGACGGACAGGTATTCTGAACCTGAGCCTGATAGGAGCAGCATTGCAGAAACGGCAAAGGATGAACTGGAAGCCATATTTTTCAGAACTTATGGAAAGAGCAAGAGAGATGAAGCTCTGAGGAGAGAAAGACTCAGTTCTGCTGCCAGGCGTCCGGCAAAACCCATGGAAACTGCTCTGCCAAGACTCATAAAAAAAGGAAATGAAAAGAACCCCGAGATAATAATAGTGGATGGCTATAATGTGATCTACGGATGGGAAGAACTGAAAGAACTTGCTGTGATAAATCTTGATTCGGCTCGTGAGAGTCTCATAGAAATATTACAGAATTTCGGAACTTATATAGGGATAAAGATTATAGTGATTTTTGACGGGTATAAACTGAGCAAAAATCCAGGCACTGTGGTGAAGTATGATGGACTTGACGCTGTATTCACCAAGGAAGCTCAGACCGCAGACAGCTATATAGAAGAGATGGTTTACCGTATGGGTAAAAGTTATCGCATTTCTGTTGTGACTTCTGATATGCCGGTGCAGATGGCCGCGCTGGGAGACGGCGCTTTAAGAATATCAGCCAGAGAATTTTATTCACACGTGACTGAGGTATCAGAAGAAATACGTAAAAAGCTCAATAATATGAAAAAATAAGAAGGACGCCTGAATAACCAAGCGTCCTTTTGCAATCAGATATGAAAGATTTCTATGAAGTAAGATATAATTTTTATCTTTGCATCTTTCTTCTGCAGTAAGCAAAAGCTGCTGCTGACATTATTGCAAATGAAATCCACATTGCCCAATCAGCGCTGTCACCGGTTTTGGGTGTTGAGGACGGTGTCTCTTCAGCTTCATTCTGCTCATTTGCGACAGGGGTTTGGGTATTATCATCTGCAACCGGAACTTCAGGTTCTTCGATAACCGGATCTTCGGGTTCTTCAATAACCGGATCCTCAGGCTCTTCAGGAGCAGGATCTTCAGGCTCTTCAGGAACTTCATAAGTTTCAGTCTGGAGAGTCAGATACTGTGTCCCGGAAACAGCAGCCTTATCTACAACTGAAGTTTCCATAAACGGTGAGCCTTTTATTTCCTGTGCTGCGTCAGCTAAAGGCTTCAATATATTTGCAAGTTCATCTTCCAGCGAATACTCATATCTTGCGTCAGGGACATCATCGGATGCCAGTGCTTCATCCACTGATTTTAAAACCTTTACTATCAGTTTTTTTCCAAGAGGCGGGGTAACGGTCAGATCACCGCTGTATTTCAATGCAGAACTTTTTGCCAGCAGATGGATGTTTCCAAAGCTTATAGTTATATTACCGCCCTTTTCATTGTCTGCTGCGGCATTGAGACCCAGATTTTCACCGCCATAAGAATTAAATCCGAAGGCATTGACTGTTCCTCCCTGTATTATGATGTCGCCGCCAAAGGTTTCCATACCGACGCTGCTAACTGATGCACAGCCGCCTAAAGTATAAATAACAGTGTCTTCACCGGAAACTGCAATGTCACCGCCTTCGCTGAAAATGCCTCTGCTGTAATCCGGCTGAACACCATCCACACCGTTGGATTCGGGCATAGCAATGATTTCACCGCCATTTACAAAGATATTTCCCTTTGCATATATACCGGTTCCTGTAATACCTTCATTGATAGATGTAGTGGCATAGACAAGTCCCTTATTTATAATGACATCGCCATTGCTGGTGGATATACCGGCGCTGTCGCCTGAGCCGCCGGCTCTTCCTCCTTCAGCGTATACATTGGAATTGATGGTTATATTACCGTTTATGCTGCTTATACCGTAGCTTTCATAGGACTCAAAGCCAGAGGCCATTACATTGCCGCCATTGATTATGACATCACCTGCGGCACGGATACCGCTGCTTATTGAATCATCACCAATTGTATATCCGTAGGTTTCTTCACTTCGATTGACGCTGACAGATCCTCCGTTTATGGTTACTGAGCCTGTATCTGCTGCAATGCCTACAGAACTTTTTACAGCCCAGTCTCCGGATGCAGCTACGACTGTATCATCTCCGCTGATGACTATATTGCCATTTGAACTGCATATACCGCAGCTGTAGACTGTTGCCATATTATCGTCCAGATAAAAGCTTCCATTGAGGCTTGTTGATGATACTTCGCCGCCGCTTATATCTATATCACCATCTGCATAGATTGCGTTACTTATATAAGCACTGCCCGAATAGGCCTCAAGGGTACCACCGGTAACAGATATTCCTCCAAGGGAAACGACTCCATAGCTGTAAGTGTTTTCTTCATCAGGGAAGCGAACAGCCTCTCCACCGACAGCATTGATAATTCCGCTCTCCACTTTGAGACCATACTCGTCATCACTGCTGCTTCCTGCGATATAGATACCGACAGATACGCATTTAGAGAACTCTCGTTCATCATTAAAAGAAGACCCTGATACAGTAAGGCTGCATGTATCGTCTGCATCGCCATCTTTTATGGTAAGCATGCCTCCTTTGCTGATGATTCCAAAACTTTCCGACATGTTGTCAGAATGCTGTACACCACCTTTTACGATGCTTTCTCCATCAAGTACAATGGTGGTATCTCCTGATGTGACAATGCCAAAGGTGTTAAGTGCCACGATATTGGCATTTCTAAGATACAGGATGCCGTCTTCATATTTTATATTGTAATTTTCTTCATTGGCATTATTATATGAAACAGCTCCGTTATCATCTGTGACAGCATAGACCGCATCTTTGGAATATTCAAGCCTTGTTCCTGATATTTCAACATATCTGTCAGTGATGCCGGCAAATGCCGCCGACGGAATCATGGCCAGAATAAGACACACACAGACCATGATGACCGTAAATCTTTTTTTCATTCAATCCCCTCCAGTCTTTTTCACATAATGCAAGGAAGATATCATAGACAGCCTGCAGAATACATACAAAATCCGACTGTTGTGCAGAGAAGTGTATATGAAGGCTGTCTGAAGTTCATCCATTGCATTTTTACGGTGCAGAAGCCTGTTATCTTGCGGAAAAGGTTCATTACACCGATTTTTTTTACTATAACAGAAAAAAGGAAAAATTACATCACCCGTTGAAGAACAAAAACGGGCAGTTAAATACTGTTTTTGCCATCGAAGCAAATTGAAAAAATGTTCTGATACTGACAGAAGATAATGAATTGTAAAAATCATATTGAACATAAAAACACGGCAATCAATTAAAAACGTTGAAAAATAACATGTTACAGCTATCGCATTTGAGAGATACAAGGTTAAAATAAATACGTTTAATAAAGAAATTACTAAATCTTATGAATTCTTTGATACGAACAGAAGACAACAGTTTTGTTCGGTTTAAATTATGGTGAAAATTATGTTCGGGTAATACGAACGAGCGGTTTTTTCATAAAGTTATTATGTATCTTTTTCCCCTAACTGTAAAAATTATATATAAAGGGAGCTGAAAGAAAATGAAAAAATCTGCTATAGCAGCTTTGATTATGCTGTTTATTATATCGGCCACATCTTGCGGAGACAATGACACGGACAGGATAAATCCCATATCAAGAGAGGCAGGCTCAGGAACCAGAGATGCATTCACATCTCTTACCGGAATAGCCGTCGAAGGAAAAGACAGAACATGGGAAGGATGCGAAATAACTTCCTCTACTTTTGTTGTCATAAAATCTGTTGAAGATGATCAGTCAGCCATAGGATATGTATCTTTAGGCACTCTTACAGGTGATGTAAAAAGTGTCAGTATAAACGGCGTTTCCCCTTCTGTAGAAAACATTAAAAACGGCAAGTATCCTTTAGTAAGGGACTTTAATATTGTTACTTCAGGTGATACCGGGCAGGATGAGAAAGATTTTATAAATTTTATATGCGGCGATGAGGGCAGACTCATAATAGAGCAGCAGGGATATGTCAGCAAAGAAGAAAATCTTCAGCAGTCTTTTGACAATACAGAAGAAAAACCGGTAAAAGATCATCAGACCCAAGGAGAAAAAAGACGTATAGTGATTGCAGGCTCCACATCAGTGGCGCCTCTTATGGAAGTGCTGGCTGAAACATATATGGAAATAAGACCCGATATAGTGATAGAGATACAGCAGACCGGTTCAGGAGCCGGAATAACATCTGTACTGGAAGGAGCATGTGGTATAGGAATGTCATCAAGAGAACTGACGGAAGAAGAAAAGAAAAAAGGAGCAAGATCCACATCTATCGCTTCTGATGGCATCGTCGTAATAGTGAATCCAAAGAATCCGGCTGATAACATGAGCCTTGAACAGATAAGAGATATATTTACGGGAAAGACGGTCAGGTGGAGGTGAGCAGGTGAGTGAAAAGATTATGAAATGCACCTTTGCAGCAGCAGCAGGTTTTTCTGTGGCCGCTGTATGTGTTATATGTTTTTTTCTGCTGTATAAAGGCCTGCCTTTTATAATGGAGCAGGGGCTGTCCGATTTTATCGGTGGGAAAGTATGGAAGCCTACAGAAGGAGAGTTCGGTATTTTCCCCATGATTTTAGGCAGTATCTATATGACAGCAGGGGCAGTACTGATAGGAGTGCCTGCCGCGCTTCTTACCGCGGTATTCATGACATGCTTCTGCCCCGGATGGCTGTACCATGCATTCAGAACTGCTGTTGAACTTCTGGCGGGAATCCCGTCAATAATATATGGTTTTTTCGGGCTTATGGTAATAGTGCCGTTTCTGCGTGATACGGCGGGGCTTGGGGGAAAGAGTATCCTTGCAGGCTCGTTGATCTTGTCTATAATGATACTTCCCACAGTTACTGCTGTAGCGGAGTCATCTCTGAAAGCAGTACCGGAAGGGTACTATCAGGGAGCAAGAGCATTGGGAGCGACTCATGAGCGAAGTGTGTTCAGAACCGTGCTGCCTGCTGCAAAACCCGGTCTTCTGGCAGGAACTGTATTGGGAATAGGCAGAGCGGCAGGAGAGACCATGGCCGTAGTGATGGTGTCGGGGAATCAGACGGCGATTCCGGACTCACTTTTGTCAGGTGCGAGAACACTGACAGCCAATATAGTACTGGAAATGGGTTACGCAGGAGAAGGCCTCCATAGGGATGCTCTTATTGCAACAGCAGTTGTCCTGACACTGTTTATCCTTATAATAAACATATCCCTGACTCTTTTGCGGAAGGAGAGTCAGATATGAAAAAGAACATAAAGAAAATAAGACTGAGAAGCAGAGTGTCTGCGTTGTTAATGCGTTCAGCAGTACTGGCAGCAGCTTTTCTAACGGCGTCAACCCTTCTGGCGGTTATCATCCATATATTGTCAAAAGGAGTGCCGGCACTTGGCTCAGATGGCATATTTGATCCTGTATATAGCAGTCAAAACGCATCAATGTTTCCTTCAATAATCAACACATGCATAATGACATTTCTTTCTCTTGGCCTTGCGCTCCCTCTGGGGATTTTTTCGGCCATATATCTGGCAGAATATGCTGACAGAAGCAGCGTTCCGGTTAAACTGATAAGATTGACGGCTGAGACACTGGCAGGAATACCCTCTATCGTTTATGGCCTGTTCGGATATATACTTTTTGTGATAACTCTGGGATGGGGATATACCTTACTGTCCGGAGCCATAACTCTTGCAATCATGATTCTTCCGCTTATTATGAGAACTACCGAAGTGGCTCTTCTTTCTGTTCCCGACAGCTACAGAGAAGGAAGTTACGGGCTTGGCGCAGGACGGCTGCGAACAGTGATGAGAATAACCCTTCCGGCGGCAGTACCGGGTATAGCAGCGGGAACAGTGCTGGCAATCGGAAGGATAGTGGGAGAATCAGCCGCTCTCATCTTTACAGCCGGAACATATCCTGCTGTAGCCGACGGTCTGTTTTCTTCTACCAGAACTCTTGCGGTTCATATGTATGCGCTTCTTACAGAAGGCCTGTATGAGAAACAGGCTTATGCTACCGCTGCGGTGCTGCTCATACTGACGGGAATAATAAATGCGGCATCAAGGGTCCTGGCGTCTTATCTTTCAGGAGAAAAAAGAAGAGGAAGGTAATAAATATGTTTAGAAATTTTTACCTGGGGAATAATATATACAAACACGTAAGGAGGAAAAATAATGAAATTTTTTGTATGTGAACATTGTGGAAATATTATTGAAAAAGCTGTAGATTCAGGAATACCCGTAGTGTGCTGCGGTGAAAAGATGAAAGAAATGGTTCCCGGATCAGTGGATGCAGCTGTGGAAAAACACGTTCCTGTAGTAAATCAGGAAGGCAATACAGTTAAAGTGGTAATTGGCGAAGTTGAACATCCTATGGCAGAAGAACACTACATCGGCTTTATTGCCATCGAAACAGAGCAGGGAGTACAGAGAAAAAATCTGAAACCGGGAGAAAAACCTGAAGCTGTATTCGCACTGGCAGAAGGAGATAAACTCATGGCAGCTTATGCATGGTGCAATCTCCACGGCCTGTGGAAAAAATAAGAAACAAAGAAGGGGCGAGTTTAAAAAGACTGCCCCTTTTTCTTTTATACAAAACTATAATTTTATGTCTCCTTCGGCAAGAATAACGCCACTTCCGCCGACCTGTATACAGCACCCTGTATCTGAAGCCTCAATGTGACTCAGTATAACCGAAGGTCTGTCCATTTTCTCACCCTGCACGAATCTGCAGTCATCACCGCTTTTTACAAAGCCGTTAAGATAACCGTAATAGGTAAGAGCACCGTTGGAGGTTCCGGTAGCGGCCTCTTCATCTATGTCATATAAAGGGGCAAAATTTCTTACATGGCATGTGGTGCCTTCTTCAGCATCAGTTGTAAAAGCATGTACTCCCACCACCTGATATTTTTCTGAAAGCGCTGACAGTGCCGGAAAATCCGGAGAAATGTTATTGAGAGACTCTCTGTCTGCAACAGGCATCATTATGTCAGGAAGTCCTGTTGATATCATCTGAGGGAGCAGAACAACACCTTTTTCCTTTTCCCTGCTGTAGTCAAGACCCATTATCTTGTAAAGCTCATCAATAGCCGGTTCCTCTGATATTTCATTTATCTTTACGGGCGAAGCCATGTCCATGAGAACAAATCCGTTTTTGATATTTATGTTAAGATCTCCTGCCAGAGTATGATTTATATAGCTGCAGTCATCTTTTATGTATCCTCCTTCAAGCAGCGCTTTGAAAGAACCTATGGTTGCGTGACCGCAAAGGTCAACTTCGGCAGCCGGTGTAAAATAGCGTATATTGAATTCTTTCTCGTTTATTCTTCTGATAAATGCTGTTTCCGAGTAACGAAGCTCAGCAGCAGTCTTTACCATTATCTCATCAGAAGGAAAATCTGTTCCCTCAGGCAGAACAACTACACCTGCAGGATTCCCTCCGAAAAGTGTTTCAGTAAATGCATCAACTATATAAAATTTCATTTTATGGCCTCCTCTCGCCAGTCTTAAAATTGCCGTGCCTGCGTTGAAGCACCCTTAAACAAAGTATATTGCAATTTTTCCAAGATAGCAATACCCCTTTTGCTTTACCGAAATGTAATCAGTATAAAAGACAATGTGATGAACAGCAGGCAGTACATAATAATAAATTGGAGTAAGGCGGTTATAAAGCAGTCTCCACTTTTTTTTTTGATGATTTCATGATATAATTGCATAAAATGTGTATGATACTGGTGTGTCAGCAAATCAAGCATGCTGTGATTTATGTGAGAGGTGGCTCATGGATAAAAAATATTATTGCCGTATACTGGGCATCACAAAAGAAGATCCTTCTTTAAAGGAAATAAAAGAAGCGTATGAAGAAAGGATTTACAAGCTTAATTCGGCTGATTATGCAGATGATTCTGAATATGCCCGTAAAAAGATAAAACAGGCTGAAATGGCATATAAAGTCCTTACAGGGGCAGCTCCCGGCATATCAAAGAAACAGAGAGAATTCAGGTTTGAAAAGTTAAAGGATGCTATCGAACGCAGGGAAGGAGCTGATTTGTCTGAAGAGGCAGAATACAGTGAACAGCGTTATGAAAAGCATGAAGAAAGGAAAAAAAGAAGTAAATTTGAGCCGAGAAGATTAAAGGAAGACAGCACCGGTGACAGAACTTATACCCCAAAAGCAGCAGGACCGCATATTGGCGGAACCATGACTTACAGCACAGGTAAAAAGAAAGTGATAGTCCTTGTTATTATTGCTGCTGTTGTTATACTGATAGGTGTGACAGGAGTCATCGCAACACAGGTAACCAGCAATTTTACCCAGATGATGACAGGACAGTTTGAGGATGATTATTCTTCCGCAGGCCGAACATTGTCAGAAGATGAAATTGCAAGCATAGACAGTGCCAGTGAGTTCTGTCTTAATACAGACTTCTATGCAGGGCTGGATATGAGTACAGTACAGAAATATGCCGGATCTGCAGATATGTCGGAAGGTGAAGGGCAATATGGAGAAGCTGATGTGTATGACGGAACATTTAATATACTGTTTAATCTGGGAATTACCAATGTTTCCGGCTTCTATGATTACATAACCGATGAAGACGACTACTATTTCTTATATGATGATAAGCAGTGCGCCGAAACACTGATAAAATGGATGAACGCTCCCTCATACGAGGAAGTGGCAGGAGCTACAGATAAGTATACGTCAGAACCTATTCTTACTTTGAGTGAATATATGGAATATCTTGAAAGGATTACTTACGAAAAATATGAAAAGCAATGGTCTGTTTGATATAACACCGGTCAGGTATACAGACGGACAGCTTATGATTCTTGATCAGACAATGCTGCCCGGAGAGGAAAAATATATAAAGATAGAAACAAAAGAGGATATATGGGAGGCTATATATAAGCTTAGGGTACGAGGTGCCCCTGCAATAGGAGTTGCGGCAGCCTATGGATTGTATATTGAAGCAAGAAGATATGAGGGAACTTCGATAGAAAGATTCTATGATTATGTCTGTGAGGCCGCTTCGTACATAAATACAGCAAGACCCACAGCTGTGAACCTGTCATGGGCTCTCAGGCGAATGACATCAGGCCTTGAAGCAGCCCGGACAGATTCTCCGGAAAAAGGTAAGGCATGGCTTCTGAACGAAGCTGAAAAGATACGACGTGAAGATGAACAAGCCTGCAGGGCAATGGGTGAATATGGACTGACGCTGCTTAAGCCGGGAATGGGAATTCTTACTCACTGCAATGCCGGTACTATCGCTACTGCCAGATACGGAACCTGCCTTGCGCCGATATATCTGGGACAGGAGAAAGGATATGACTTCAGAGTGTTTGCAGATGAAACAAGGCCTCTTTTACAGGGAGCAAGGCTGACATCATGGGAACTGGACAAAGCAGGCATAGATGTGACGCTTATCTGTGACAATATGGCTGCTTCAGTCATGAAAAAAGGATGGATAGATGCAGTGGTGGTAGGCTGCGACAGAATGGCAGCCAACGGAGACGGAGCCAATAAGATAGGTACATCTGCGGTGGCCATACTTGCTCATGAGTTCGGGATACCGTTTTACATGTATGTACCCACATCAACAATTGATATGGAAACTCCCACTGGAGATGATATAGAAATAGAACTCAGAGAGGGGGAAGAAATCTATAAAATGTGGTACGAAAAACCCATGGCTCCGGAAGGAATCAAAACCTATAACCCCTCTTTTGATGTTACAGATCATAAGTATATTACGGCGGTCATAACAGAAAAAGGAATCGTAAGGCCGCCTTACGATATCAATCTGAAAAAAATAACGGAAAATAAGGTGAAATAACGATATGGAAAATTCTGAGCAAAAGACTGGATTTATAGCACGTTATGCTAAAATAGCAACGGTTATAGCCGTAATATTCGGAGCAACTTCAGGTATTTTAGGATCTCTTGTAGGAGCATCCTCCATGGCTATAGGTTTCTGGAGGCTTACTATGGCTCTGCCGTTTTTTATCATACCGGCTGTCACAAGCAGACAGAAAAGACAGCAGTTAAAAGCAATAAGCAGGAAAGATTATTTATGGTGTTTTGTTGCGGGGGCTTTTCTTTTCGGACACTTTTTCTCATGGTTCAATGCGGTCAAAATGACCAACATAGCCAGCGCTTCAGTTCTTGCTGCGTTACATCCGCTGGTTGTGCTGCTGGTTACTGTATTCATATATCATAGAAAAGTAGGATTCAAATCTGTACTTGCTATCATAATAGCTCTGGCAGGAGGAGCAATCATAGTGGGAGCAGACTATAGGACGTTTTCGGGCGGAAGCCTTGCCGGAAATATTTTTGCTTTTATGGCAGCCATGTTTATGGGACTGTATTTCTCTGTGGGCGACAGTGTAAGAAAACGGGTTGACGGGAGTCTTTATGTGCTTCTGGTATTTTTATCCTGCTGGATATGGTTTTCCGCGGGTTCACTGCTAACAGGGACACAGCTTCTGGGGCATGCTCCCATGGACTATGTTTACATAGCTTTAATGGCGCTTCTGTGCCAGATAGGCGCCCATGCCGTATTTAACATGTGCATAGGATATGTAAGTTCCTTGTACGTCTCCACGTGGGAAGTGGGAGAACCGGTATTTGCTACCATAATGGCGTTTTTCTTCCTGGGGCAGGTTCCCAAGCTATATGAAATAGTCGGATGTGTAATCGTAGTATGCGTTTTGCTTTACTATAACAGGCTGGAGAGCAAGAATGAGTTACAAAGTTAAGATTCAGGCATTTGAAGGGCCTTTTGACCTGCTGGTATATCTGATAGAAAATGCCCAGATGAACATATATGACATTGAGATCAGCAGTATAACGGGACAGTATCTGGATTATATCAGCGCAATGAAGGAAATGAACATAGCCGTAGCTACAGAATTCATGGTACTGGCTTCATCCCTTATAGAAATCAAATCCAAGATGATACTTCCGAGAATCAGCCAGTCGGGAGAATGTGTGATAGATGAAGATCCGAGAACGGAACTTGTGACACGGCTCCTGGAATATAAAAAATATAAAAAAGCAGCCGAGATACTGCAGCAGCAGGAAGAAGTACAGTTTGACATATTTGAGAAACCTCAGGAGGATATATCACAATATCTGGAAACACCTGATGAATATCTCAGCCTTGATCTGAAACAGTTTGCGTCTGCTTTTTCTGCTTTCATCCAGAAAAGACAGAGAATAGAAGCGGTGCGAAGACATTATACAAGAATAAAAAAAGACAGAGCAACCACAGAAAGCAGAATTGCATATATTGCCGCAAGACTTCGCCAAAAGGCAGGCCGTATTTTCAGTTTCAGAGAACTGATACCCGATGCCGGAAATCGTTATGACACAGTGGTCACATTTGTATCCATACTGGAAATGGCCAAGGAAAGAGTCATAAAGATAAGACAGAAAAAGGCATACGGTGACATAGAAGTTGAAGCCGGAGAGAGACTAAACGAAGGAGACATACGATATGAGCAGTAAGAAGGCCATAAAATCTGCTTTTGAATCCATGCTGTTCACATGGGGAGAACCCCTTGATGCAAAAGCGGCCGCTGACGTTTTTAATATAAGCAAACAGGAAGCCATAGGATATTTTGAAGAACTGATGGCAGAATATGAACAGGAGGGACGGGGCATAATCATAAGAAAGATAAATCAGTCCTTTCAGTTTGTTACAAGAGAGGAAAATGCGGATTATGTCAGAAGCCTCTGCACTCCTGTGAAGACCAGGAGACTTTCACAATCTGCCTTGGAGGTTCTGGCCATAGTGGCATATAAGCAGCCGGTGACAAAAGGCGAGATAGAAGCTATACGCGGCATAAGATGTGATCGTGTAATGGATGGGCTGATGAAAAAAGAACTGGTCTGTGAAAAGGGCAGAGCTGATACGGTAGGCAGGCCTATACTATACGGTACAACAGATGTATTTCTCAAGAATTTTGGTTTTTCCTCAATAAAAGATCTTCCAGAGATAGAAGACATTGAAACTATTGCAGGCGGTATAGCAGAAGATGCCGAAGAAGATATTGCAGCCGCCGACGATGGCCAGATAAAGATAGAAATATAAGTAAATGTAAATAAAAGTCCAGGCTGTATGCGCGGGAAAAGGAATATAACTCCTTTATGGCAGTAAAATGCTATGAGGGAGTTTTTTTATGAAAAAGAAGCTGAAAATAATTATAATATTGTGTCTGTGTGCAGGCCTATTTGGAGGCTTATCGGAAATATTCGGACCGTCTCTTTATGTTGATGAAAATGATGTACTGGAGGGAAAGGATTATACCAGAGCGGGAAATGCTGACAGGGCAGGAACAGAGCAGATTGAAAAGCCTGTTGTCTCAGCTCAGGGAGCCATACTTATCCATGGCGGAACAGGAGAAGTATTATACGAAAAAAATGCTGATCAAAAACTCTATCCTGCCAGTACCACAAAGATAATGACAGCTCTGGTGGCATTGGAAATCTTAGATGAAATAGGAGCAGACCTAAAGAGCAGAACTTCGGTTCCTGCTGAGGCTGTGGGCATAGAGGGTTCTTCAGCATATCTGAAAGAAGGAGAAAAAATCACTGTTGAGGAACTGATGTATGCAATGATGCTCAGATCCGGTAATGATGCTGCCACTGCCGTAGCTATATGCTGCGGAGGAAGCATGGAAGATTTCATAGAAAGAATGAACATAAAGGCCCAAAAGCTGGGGTGTACTTCCACACACTTTGTAAATCCCAGCGGTCTGTCTGATCCGGACCATTATACTACGGCAAGGGATCTTGCCATAATAAGCAGGGCAGTCATGGAGAGAGAAGATTTCAGGAAGATTGTATCATCTTCATCATGGGAAAGTGAAACAAGCGACAGGGTATTTGCCAACAAAAATAAAACCATCCAAAATTATGACGGGGCTACCGGTGTAAAGATAGGATACACAAAGGCATCGGGAAGAACTCTTGTAGCTTCTGCCATGCGTGGTGACACGGAACTTATAGCAGTAGTTCTCAATGATGGGAACTGGTTTGATGACGCATATAAAATGATGGATTATGGATTTATGACTTTATGTGAAAAATGAAAGGAGCATCAGGTATGTCATATATATGTATGGACAGGGGAACTGAAAAATGCCCTTGCGCTTTGCTTGAAGCAGGACAGTGTTATACATGTTCAATGATAAGTAAAGGAATTTGCAGCTGTGACTGGCAGGGAGTCTGCCCTTACACAGAATATATGCAGGCCGGTGAAACTGCCGTGTCAGAAAAAGACAAAAGAAAATTTTCTGTTGTAAAAAAATATGATTTTTCATCTGCGCTGTCTACAGTCACCCTTGATGTCCCGTTTGCCTACAGCATGAAATGCAGAGCAAGGGGAGCTTTTGTTATGGTTTTTTCATCAAGGCATGTGATACCTCTGTCTGTGATGGAAAGCAATGTTTATACTGAAAAGAACGGATCTTTGGCGGGAAGAATCACCCTTGCCATAAATATGGCAGGGCCTAAGACTTCACAGCTGTTGAAACAATGCAGAAAAGGTGATGTATGGGATGTTGCAGGACCGTATTTTACAGGCCTGATAGAGGAAAAAGATTACGATCCCCGAAGTCTTACATTAGCAGTAGCAAAGGGGATAGCAGTTATGCCGCTCATAAACATAAAAAAAGAGATCGGTGGCAGCATGGCGGGATTTTTCCTGGACAGCAGCAAATTACCGGCACAATTTGAGAAAACATATTTGGGAGATATTCAGCATGAACATATAGATCTCCTGAATAAATCAGAGGAGGCAGTTAGAAAAATCAGGAATACTTATGACTTCTGTATTCAGGCTACCGGCAAAAAACCAAATATATTTCTTATGGTATCACCGTATTATGAAGAAATACTGCTGAACCTGCTTGGACTTAAGAAGCATGATGTGATCAGATCCAATCACAGTACTATGTGCTGCGGTGAAGGAATATGCGGAGCCTGCTCTTACACGGATAAAAACGGGGTCACATTCAGAGGGTGCAAGTGTATGGATATATAATAAAAGACCCGGCTTTGAGGTGACCCCCAAAAGTTAGACTTTTTAGCGTAGCAGTTATTCAAGCTGCTACGCTGTTTTTATGCAGCAATAGCTGATTGCC
>CASFMJ010000006.1 GCA_949295785.1 uncultured Bacillota bacterium
TTCAATACATTTACTCTTATATTTATATGAATATCGCATATGAATATACCCTCCTTACTGGTTGTCCAGTAAAGAGGGTACATATCACAAGATATCTTATATCCGGTTTTTTATTATTCATCTACAGATATTCTTTAAGACTCTTTGCAACTTTTCCCCTTATACCGGTAACAGTATCTGCATGATACAATGAACTTATTATAGCTTCTTCCACTGTTTCTGCAGTTGCTTCAAATACTGTATCCATTTTGTTTTCAAACAGATATGCCGACTTAAGTATTTTGGTATCACTATAATGAGGTATTATGTTGCCGTTTGAAAATGCAATGGAAATATCTCCGCTTCCTGTACCAAGATACGATCCTACTCTGCCAAGACTCACACTGGCACGCTTTGACATACGTCTTAGCTGCCTGTCGCTGAGGGGAAGATCAGTTCCTATTACCATGATTATAGAGCCTTTATCACAGCAGTCCCGGTTTTCCTTGCAAACATCAAGTCTTCTGCCATCAATTCTCAGATTTCCCAGTTCACCGAAATTAGACATTACTATGGCGCCAATGGTATATTTTCTGCCGTCAAACTCAACGAGCCTCGACGCAGAACCTATTCCGCCTTTTTTACCCATACATATCATTCCGGTACCGCCGCCCACATCTCCTTCATCAAAGTCTGAAGATGCTGAATCAATAGCCTTATAAACGTCATCTTCTGTCACATGCATACCGCGAATATCATTCAGCTCCCCGTCATTACATTCAGTTATCATGCAGTTGACCGTACATGTAGAAGCGCCTATATCTTCGTTCTGTTTCAGCATATATTTTGTAAGCGCATTAAGTGCCGTGCCTACTGCAAAAGTATTAGTCATGACTATAGGTGTTTCTATGTTTCCCAGCTCCTCTAACTGCAATATGCCTGTACTTTTTCCGAAGCCGTTTATCACTGTAGCTCCTGCAGCAACCTTTTCTCTGAAAAGATTCCCCGAATGAGGAAAAATGACCGTAACCCCTGTATGTATATCTTTTGAATCGTCCTTGATAGTTGTCTGTCCTACCTTAACTCCAGGTACATCGGTTATAAGATTTCTCTCTCCTTTTTCATAGCGGTTTTCCAGTCTGATCTCACATTGTTTAGGTAATCCCATTCTAATTTCCTGCCTTATCGTTATTTTGTACTGTTTTCTTCTTTTTTCAGCTTTATGTCAAATATCTTCCAGAGGACTATGCCTAACAGCGGAACAATCAGTCCGGTTATTGCAGTCTTAGGATCCTCCACCAGAGTATTCATCATCAGTGCAAAGAAGAGTATTATAGCTATCACTACAGTCACAGGATATCCCCATGCTTTATATGGACGTTCAAGATCCGGGAATTTCTTCCTGTATACTACTACTGCAGCGATTACAAGTACATTATAGAGCATTCCTGCAAATACTACAAGTGACGTAAGTTCATCAAGGCTTCTTAAAAGAACTAATATGCATGATATAACTGCCTGTGATATAAGAGCTACTTGCGGCACTCCAAACTTGTTAAGTTTTGCATGGTTCTTAAAGAAATGCTTTTCAGCAGCCATATCATAATAGTAACGAGGGAATGCAATTATCATTCCGTTAAGAGATCCGAATATGGCTATCAGCTGAGTTGCCAGAATAAGACCTCCGCCTGCTCCGCCAAACAGTTCCCCTGCTACTTTAGTTCCAAGATATATGTCTCCTGATTCTATGGAAGAAACCACCTCATCTGCCGGAAGCACTCTGTATATTGCAAAGTTAAACAGCGCATATATGATAGTAATTATTCCTATACCAAAAATCAGAGCTCTTGGCAGGTCTCTGCCAGGATTCTTCATTTCCTCAGCTACAGGGTTGAGATTTGTCCATCCTTCATATGCCCACAATGTAGCCACTGTAGCAAAGGCAATCATTCCTATCATGCCTCCGAAAGTAGGATCAGTTCCTTCCGGTACAAGTGAAAGATCCGGTGTCTGTTTTCCAAGGAAAAGCCCAGCCAGGAGTATTATTGCGATAGGTATGCATTTTGCAATCATCGACACATTCTGTAATATAGTTCCCAGTTTTATTCCGAAACAGTTGTATGCTGTCAGTGCTATTATAAGAATTATTGCTACTATCTTCACTGTCATTTCTGACATGTCGAAGAAGTTATTCAATGCGGTCGGCAGGGCTATAGCAAGAGCTGCTATTGATCCGGAACCGCTGATAACCCAGCTTGTGAATCCGAAAGAATATCCTACCGAAGGGTGGTATGCCCTGTTCATGTAGACAACCATGCCTCCTGCTCTTGAATCGCAGGCACCAAGTTCTGCAAAGCAAAGCCCTCCAAGAATCGATACCAGACCCCCTATTATCCAGCACAGTAATGCCAGTCCCATGCTCATGTCAGTTCTTTCAAGAACATATGAACCAAGATAAAAAATTCCGGAACCTATCATGATTCCACCTATGATGCTGATTCCTCCGAACACACCGATTTCTTTTTTAAAGCCGGTGGTTTGAGATAGCGTTTCACTATTTTTGCTGCTCATTTTTCTCCTCCTCTTCTTTGAGTTTGTTCAATTGATGATTGCAATAATATATAAGGCAAAAAACATGCCAACATTAAACCGGCTTTTTTTACAGAAATTTTATACATGAATAGGATATAATAGGTTTTATCTTGTTTTACAACCTATTATATCCTATTTTTTCTGTCTCTGATCTCTGTCTGCTCTGTTTTTAACGTAATATTGTTGGTATGAAATTTGCTTTACAATTTTATATCTGAATCCACAAACAGGAGGTTTTGTTTTAATGGATAAAATAATAAACGATGATCTAATTCGCTCCGAAATGAAATATTGGCGTGTTCCCGGTATTTCAGTCTCATATGTCAAAGGGAAAGAACATTTTTCATGCGGATTCGGTTACAGAAACAAAAAAATGGAGCCTGTAGATGAAAACACCGTTTTTTGCATTGCTTCATGTTCAAAAGCCATGGCTTCGGCAGTTGCAGCAATTCTGGCCAGCCAGGGACTTCTGGATTTTGATGTTCCTGTGCAGCATTACATACCATGGTTTGAAATGTCTGATAAAGAGGCATCAAAAAAAGTCACCCTACGTGATATGCTTTGCCACAGAACCGGCATCGCTCCTCATGACGGAATCTGGCCGGATAATATTACTTCAAAAGAGCTGGTTGAAAGGCTTTCTTTTCTTCCTTTTTCTGCTCCATTCCGCAGTAAAGCCCAGTACAGTAATGTAATATATGCTGCAGCAGGATATGTAATGGAGAAAATAACAGGTCTTTCATGGCCTGATATAATGGAAAAATATCTTTTCACACCGCTGGGAATGAAATCTTCTTCATGTAATGCGCAATCTCTTATCAACAGTGAAAATCATGCTGAACCATTTCAGGTAACAGATGGTGATCTGACTCAGCTTGATATATGGAATGTCGATACAGTAGCACCCGCCGCCTCAGTAAATACTACTGCATCTGATATGTGCAGATGGCTGTCATTTCTCACATCAAAGGGCAGGACAGCTGACGGTATACAGCTGATTTCACCTTCTGTATTTGAAGAAATAATAAAAAAACAGATAAGCTATACTGACTTCATAGAAACCCCTGATCTTTTTCCGCTGGACGGATATGCTTTTGGATGGCAGACCGGCTCTTACAGAGGAAAGTATATATTACGACATACGGGGAAAATAGAAGGATACAGCTCACTGCATGCATTCCTGCCTGATGAAGAAATCGGTGTGTCAATTATGCTGAACTTTCATTCGCCTACCGTCTCCATAATGTTAGCAATACTATATGATATACTTGACAAGCTGCTTCTCATCCCGCCTGTTACAACTGTAGAGAGATTTCACAGCTCCAAGCCACCAGAACCGGCAGATTTTAACGATTGCTATGAAGATGTATTCGGAAAGCGATATCCTGATGCCATTCCATTTGAAGGTAAAAATGATATCATACAGATTCAGGGCACTTACACAAACCCCGGGTATGGCTGTATAGATATAATTTCTGAAGACAGTAAACTTTTTCTTATGTCCAGAGGTATCAAGTCACCTCTTATTCCTTACTGGGGAGGTATTTTCAAAGCAGTGGGCTTTAAAGAAGATATAATGACTTATGATATGCCGGTCACGTTTTTAAAAGATAAAACCGGTAAAATTACAGCTCTGTCAATGCCATGTGAACAATTGACCTCTGATATAATATTTGAAAAGTAACACATACTAATATCTGAGCGGAGAAAATATTTTGTTTCTCCATATAAAAAATGCCGCTTTCTCCCATGATATGTACCCTCTTTACTGGACAACCAGTAAGGAGGGTATATTCATATGCGATATTCATATAAATATAAGAGTAAATGTATTGAA
>CASFMJ010000007.1 GCA_949295785.1 uncultured Bacillota bacterium
ATTCTAACAGCTTAAGCAACAAGATGGGTAATTCCTTACTGGCTGTAAGGGGTATTAACCATAAATATATTGTAGTAGAAAAGGAGAGAGAAAATGAAAAAAATACTGGCACTGCTTCTGGTCATAGTGATGATCATGGGGCTTACAGCATGCGGAGGCAATGATGCCTCAAAAGACGATGTATTGAAGATAGGAGTCATACAGATAATAAAGCATGATGCTCTTGACAGAGCATATCAGGGTTTCGTAGATGAACTGGCAGAGCAGGGTTATGTGGATGGCGAAAACATAGAGATAGACTATCAGATTGCTTCGGGAGATCAGTCCAACTGCCTTTCTATAGCAGAGGCCATGGTAAACGACGGTAAAGATCTGATATTTGCCATAGGTACTCCGGCGGCCCAGGCAGCAGCCAGTAAAACGACAGATATTCCCATTCTCGTATCGGCAGTTACCGATCCGGCAGGCTCAGGTCTTGTGGCATCCAACGATGAACCGGGATGTAATGTTTCAGGAACATCTGACCTTACTCCGGTGGCAGAACAGATAGAGCTGCTGAAACAGATAGTTCCCGGTGCAAAAAAAGTAGCAGTTCTTTACTGCAGCACCGAGTCCAATTCTGAGATACAGCTGCGCCTTGCCAAAGAAGCTGCGGCAGATAACGGAGTGGAAATTGTAGAAGCATCCGTATCATCTTCCAATGAGATACAGCAGATGGTCACTTCTCTTTCAGGCAAAGCAGACGCCATATATGTGCCCACAGATAATACCATAGCGGCAGGTATGGAAACAGTTTCCATGATAGCAACAGAGGAAAAGCTTCCTGTCATCTGCGGAGAATCAGGGCCGGTTAAAAACGGCGGGCTTGCAACTCTTTCTCTTGACTACTATGATCTTGGAGCAGCGACAGCAAAACAGGCGGTAAAAGTGCTTGCAGACGGCGAAGACATAAGCAAAATGCCTATAGAATATATGCCTAAAGATTCTCTTAAATATTATGTAAATAAAGCTGTTGCCGATAAGCTGGGAATCGAGATACCTGCTGAAATAATGGAAGCTGCCACAGTTTACGAATAAAAGATATAAAATATTAAAAAAGAGCGATTTGTAAGGAGATAAAATGGAATTACTCACCGGTATACTTAAAAACCTGCCCGATGCGGCATCTTTAGGCCTTGTCTGGGGAATAATGGCCATAGGAGTATATATAACATTCAAGGTCCTTGATGTTGCAGATATGACTGTAGATGGAACCTTTGCCCTGGGAGGCTGTCTGGTTGCGGCAACCGTTTCTGCAGGATGGAATCCGTGGCTTGCAGGTCTTCTGGCAATAATATGCGGCATGGCGGCAGGAGCAGTGACAGGTCTTCTGCACACAAAACTGAAAATCCCTGCCATACTGGCAGGAATCCTGACCATGCTGTCTCTGTACTCTGTAAATCTTATGATTATGGGAGGAAAATCCAATATAGGAATGTCTCAGTTTGGAGAAAACAAGGTTTCAACCATGCTTGACCATATTGCAGCCCTGTTTGGAGCAGAGACAAAGACTGTAAATATTACAGTGGGGATAGTACTTGCGATACTTATTGTGGCAGGACTTTACTGGTTCTTCGGAACAGAAAAAGGCTGTCTCATAAGAGCTACAGGAATAAATGAAAATATGGTAAAAGCCCAGGGAGGCAACACCGACAATATGAAAATCGCAGGTATAGTCATTGCCAACGGATTTGTGGCTTTCTCAGGAGCACTGGTGGCGCAGATACAAAGATACGGCGACGTGGGTATGGGTACCGGTACTATAGTTATCGGACTTGCTTCCATAATAATAGGAGAAGTGATTTTTGGAACCAGATGTTCCTTTAAGGTAAGACTGGCATCGGTATTTTTCGGAAGCATAATATACCGTGTGATAATTTCCATAGTACTGCTTCTGGGATTCAACCCCAACAATCTCAAGCTTCTCACGGCCATACTGGTTATTGCGGCTCTTTCAGTTCCGGTGATGAGAACCGCAGCCGGAGAAAGAAAACGCATAAGAGAGAATCTGAGAAGATACGAGGGGGTGGAATAAGATGCTGAATCTCAAGGATATACACAAGACATTCAACAGAGGCACTGCCAACGAAAAAGTTGCCCTCAGGGGTATAGACCTTGATGTGGCAGAAGGAGATTTTGTAACTGTCATAGGAGGCAACGGAGCCGGCAAATCCACCATGCTGAACATGATATCGGGAGCTTTTCCCGTAGACAGAGGGCTGATAAAAATAGGCGGAGAGAATGTTACAAACCAGCCTGAGCATATTAGAGCAAAAAGAATAGGAAGGGTATTTCAGGATCCGATGAAAGGCACCGCAGGTGATATGTGGATAGAGGAGAATCTTGCCATAGCATATCGCAGAGGCAGAAAACGCGGCCTCAGGTGGGGTGTGACAAAGGAGGAGAGAGAGCTTTACAAAAATATGCTTGCTCCCTTTGATCTTGGTCTTGAGGACAGACTTCAGACAAAAGTGTCGCTTCTTTCAGGAGGACAGCGACAGGCTCTTACCTTGCTGATGGCTACCATACAAAAGCCCGATATACTCCTGCTGGATGAGCATACGGCCGCTTTAGACCCTAAAACTGCGGCAAAAGTCCTTTCCATGACAGACGAACTTATCGCTGAACACGGTCTGACGGCTATAATGGTAACCCATAATATGAAAGATGCCATCAAGTACGGAAACCGCCTTATAATGATGATGGACGGCCGTATAATATATGATGTAAGAGGTGAAGAAAAGAAATCACTTAAGGTATCGGATCTTCTTAAAAAATTCGAGACATCCTCAGGTGAAGAATTTGCCAGCGACAGAATGCTGCTGGTATAGGCCATAAATAAATGTATAAAAAGCGTTCGGCGAAAAGCCGGACGCTTTTGGATTTTCCGTCATTTTCCCATGCAGCCGCAGGGTGGAGCAAGATCAAGATTTACAAGAATGCGCAGGCAGTGTAAAATCTAAATGGAGGATAGAAAATGATAAAACTGCCCATTCAGGTTGAAAATATAATATGTGAACTGGAAAAAGCCGGATTTGAAGCTTTCGCTGTGGGAGGCTGCATACGTGATATGCTTATGGGAATTTCCCCGGCAGACTATGATGTGGCCACATCTGCCCGGCCTGAGCAGATAAAGAGCATATTCTGCCGCCATAAAACTGTTGAAGTGGGTATAAAGCACGGTACAGTAGGAGTCTTATGGGACGGAATGCTTATTGAGATCACCACATACCGCATAGAGACCGCCTACAGTGATGGCCGCCGTCCGGACAATGTAATTTTTACCGACAGTATAGCCCTTGATCTTTCAAGAAGAGATTTCACTATAAACGCTATGGCATTTAACAGCAGCAGAGGACTTGTGGATCCCTTCGGAGGAGAAAAAGACATAAAAAAGGGACTGATCCGCTGTGTGGGGCAGCCGGAAGACAGATTCAGAGAGGATGGTCTCAGAATAATGAGAGCGCTTCGCTTCGCTTCAGTTCTGGGGTTCTCCATGGAAAAAGACACATTACGTGCAGCTGCTGAAACAAAAGAAATGCTGGCAAACGTAAGCGCGGAGAGGATAAGAGAAGAACTGACAAAACTGTTGTGCGGAAAAGGTGTAAAAGAAGTGCTGCTCTCAGGTATAGGAATACTGGGAAAGGCAATTCCCGAGCTTCTGCCGATGGAAGGCTTTGACCAGAAAAACGAGCATCATATATATGATGTGTTTGAGCATACAGCAGCAGTCACTGCTTCCATAGAGCCTGTGCCCCGCCTGAGGCTGGCCGCACTGTTTCACGATATAGGAAAACCACGTTGCTTTTTTACAGACGAAAAGGGCGAGGGTCACTTTTACGGCCATGAGTCCATAAGTGCAGTGATGACGGAAGAAATCATGAAAAGACTCAGATTCAGCAATGATGATACAGAATACGTAACTCAGCTGGTAAAATTCCACGGCAGGCAGATAGAAGCTGATGAAAGAGCAGTCAAAAGAACCATGGCAAAACTTACGCCGCAGCTTTTTTATGACCTGATCAGACTGAAAAAAGCCGACAACATGGGCCAGTCACCTGTTTATGCCTTAAGACAGGAATATTACAGGAAGCTTATTGACATTGCTGATAGGGTAAGTGACGAGGAGCAGTGTTTTTCTCTTGCCGACCTTGCTGTAAACGGAAAAGATGTTATAGAAGCGGGCATTGAAGAAGGCCCTCAGGTGGGCATGATACTAAGGGAAATTTTAGATATGGTCATAGATGAGAAGATTCCCAATGAAAAAGAGGTGATTTTGAAGATAGTAGGTGAAAAAGTACAAAAAAACAGCCGTGAGAGTTAAAAAACTATTGATTTTTCAAAGTTTTGCTTATATAATATAAAAGCACGTTTATGTGCGTATGGGAGCAGGATGGGAATCCGTCCGTAAGCCCCGAAACTAACAAGTTTTAGTATATCGAAAAAGATCCTTTGCAATGTACGGTCCGCAAGTCGTACAACAAGAACGGATCCAAGTAGACAAAGCCGAAACCGTTTGAACAGATTTACCGGTTTTATGCGATTTACTTCGCAAATCGGGTCAGGTCTTCAGCCGTAGGTTCTAAGCCAAAACAAGTTTTGGAGAACCCTGACATGAGACCTACCAGCGATTTACTTC
>CASFMJ010000008.1 GCA_949295785.1 uncultured Bacillota bacterium
ACGCGCCACTTTGAATACCTCCTTATTCTCTTGCTTTTATTATGAAATCCTTGAGAATAAGCTGTCAACTTTTTTTATACCACACCAGAATATGGATCGGGGAATCATGATAGATATCGGTGGCGGAAGCACAGAAGTAGTAACCTTTGAAAAGGGAAACATAAAAGATGCGGTAAGCCTGGAATTCGGATCCCTTTTTATGTACAAAAATCACGTTGCCGGACTTTTTCCGGATAAATCAGAAAGAAAGGCAATACGTCATGCTGTGCGCAGTCAGCTGAAAAAGCTTGCATTCATCAGTGAAAAAAAGTATGACAGAATGATAGGAATAGGCGGAAGCATACGTGCCGTAAAAAAACTCAATGACTACAGATTTGAAAACGATGGTACAGACATAATAACGGCAGATCATCTCGGTACTCTTATAGAAGAATGTAAAGATGAAGAGAAAAAACTGATGAAAAAGCTGCTGAGAGTATCTCCGGACAGGATCCATACGCTGATACCCGGCATGCTGATTCTTGATACCATATGCAGTTGCTGCAGATGTGAAGAGATAGATGTCAGTTCGTACGGAGTAAGAGAAGGATATCTCTATGAAAAGGTGGTAAAGCATGACTGAGAAAAAAATTTATACTCAGAACAGGGAACTGTCGTGGCTGAGATTTGATGAACGTGTGCTTGAAGAGGCACTGGAAGAAAATGTGCCTGCATTTGAAAAGCTCAAGTTCATATCTATTTTTACAAGTAATCTGGATGAATTTTTTATGATAAGGGTAGGGAGTCTTTACGACCAGACTTTTCTGCCGAAGATACCTGTTGATAATAAGACGGGTATGAATGCAGCAGAACAGCTGAACGAGATATTTAAAGCAGTAAAGCCCTTATACGCCAAAAAAGACAGCATATACAGAAAGGTAAATGAAGAACTTGGCAGATATGGAATCTGCCACGTGGCAATGACTGATCTTGGCGAGAAGGAAAAAAAGTATACAGAGGAATATTTCGCATCAAATATACAGCCCATACTATCGCCCCAGATAATAAACACCCATCATCCTTTCCCTCATCTTATCAACAAAGCATTGTATGTAACTGTACTTCTGAAGATAAATGAAAAAACAGCCTTCGGAATTATACCTGTGCCTGCGGGTATAGACAGAATAGTCAGATTGCCGGGAGAAAATGTGAGATATGTCCTGTCTGAAGAAATTATTTCTGAATATGCCCAAAATGTATTTGACAACTGCAGGATAATCTCGAAAAGCATAATAAGCGTTACAAGAAATGCGGATATAAATGTAAGCAGTCTGGCTGATGAAGATGAGGATTTTCGCCATTATATGAAAAAACTCCTAAAAAAAAGATCCAGACTGGCTCCTGTAAGACTGGAATATTCTGAAGTTTTGGACAGCAGGCTTGAAAAGTACCTGTCAGAAAAGCTTGGCCTCCAGAAAAAACAGATTTTCAAGGCGACCTCACCTCTTGAAATGTCATATGTTTTCCGCCTTATGGACATGATACCCCGTGACACGGCTTCGGCGGTCAGCTATGAAGCTTTTGAACCACAGGCACCTTACTGGATGGGCAGAAAAGAGCCTATGATGAATAAAGCGGTCAGAGAGGATCTGCTTCTGTCATATCCGTATCAGCAGATGAACCCTTTTCTTCAGCTGCTGAAAGAAGCAGCAAATGACCCGCGGGTTATATCTATAAAAATAACAATATACAGACTGGCAGGAAAGGCGGCGCTGATAGACCATCTCAGGACGGCAGCAGAAAACGGTAAAGAAGTCACTGTTATAATGGAACTCAGAGCAAGATTTGATGAGGCCAATAATATAAACTGGTCTGAAAGTCTTGAAGATGCCGGATGTACAGTGATGTACGGGCTGCCTGATTATAAGGTCCATTCTAAAGTATGTCTCATAACATATATGGAGAAAGGAAGGCTTAAACATATTACCCAGATAGGTACAGGAAACTATAATGAAAAAACCGCCAGGCTTTATACCGATCTTTCTCTTATAACCGCAGATGAAACCATAGGAAAAGATGCTGCAGAGTATTTTAAAAACATATCCATTTCAAATACCGGGGGGCATTACAGCAATCTTCTTGTAGCTCCGGGGAACATGAAGCAGACACTGCTCATGCTGATAGAACGGGAAAAGGAAAAGGCTCTCAGGGGGGAAAAGGCAGAAATTATAATAAAAATAAACTCGCTGACTGACAGGGAGACAATAGATAAACTTGCTGCGGCCTCACAGGCAGGCGTAAAGATAAAGATGATAATACGCGGCATATGCTGTTTATTGCCGGGAATAGAAGGGTATACAGACAATATACAGATAACAAGTGTGGTGGGAAGATTTCTTGAACATTCCCGGATATATTGTTTCGGCAAAGGCGATGATATGATAATGTACATATCTTCTGCCGACCTGATGACAAGAAACCTGAGCCGCAGAGTAGAGGTTGCATGCCCCATTAAAAACAGAAAAATCAGAGAACAGGTCATGGAGATACTTGATCTTATGCTTGCAGACAATGTAAAGGCAAGACAGATAAACAGTCTGGGATATTATGAAAAGATTGCTTCAGCAAAGACCGTCACAGACTGTCAGAACGAGCTTATAAAGCGGTCATTCTACCAGGCAGTCGGGTCTTCTGATGCCTTATCTAAAGGAACGGCAAAAATTGCCGGTCCCTGTGAAAAGAAGAGACTGGCAGAGATAATTTCATCCATACGGGGAGCGCTGACGGAAAGGAAGAAAAAATGAGCGGAATAAATTTATTCAGAGGAGATATAACAAAGCTTGACTGCCAGGCGATCGTAAATGCTGCAAACCATTCTCTGCTGGGAGGCGGAGGCGTAGACGGAGCAATACACAGGGCTGCAGGGCCGGGACTTCTGTCAGAGTGCAGAACATTGGGAGGATGCCGTACAGGTGAGGCCAAAATAACCGGAGGATATAATCTGAAGGCAGAGTATGTGATTCATACTGTAGGTCCTGTTTACAGCGGAAAAGAAGATGACAGAATCAAGCTGGCCTCATGTTATAACAGTTCACTGAATCTTGCAAAGGAAAACAATATCCATACCATTGCTTTTCCCGCCATATCTGCAGGTGTATATGGATATCCGGCAGAAAAAGCTGCTGCTGTAGCTATAGATACAGTAAAGAAGTGGCTTGAAAATAATAAAGATTTTGATATTCAGGTAACACTTGTTGCTTTTGATGAAAAAATGTATCAAATATATAAAAACTATTGTGCTTAATGTTAAGACTGTGCTATAATTATGTAAAGCTTCATCCGGAAGGGTACCTTTCGGGTGTTTTTGTTGGAGGCACAGCTGAACATGAAACTGAAAAATGATTTAGAAGAAAAAACAACTGAATCGTCCCGGCCTGAGTCAGTGACAGCCAAGAGCAAAGCAGGTAAAAATGAGATAGATATGGTCAACGGACCTATACTGAAAAAAATGCTCATTTTTGCTTTCCCGCTCATGTGTTCCGGAATACTGCAGCTTCTGTTCAATGCTGCGGACATAATAGTAGTGGGAAGATTTGCCGGAGATAACTCTCTGGCTGCAGTAGGGTCTACGTCTTCTCTCATACTGCTTCTTTCTAATCTGTTCATAGGCCTGTCCATCGGTGCAAATGTACTGACGGCAAGATATTTCGGAGCAAAAAAAGAAAAAGAACTGAGTGAGACAGTACATACGGCTATATCTCTCAGCGCTATAAGCGGCATTATTCTGGCAGTACTGGGAATAACTCTGGCTAAGCCCATACTTCACCTGATGGCCGCACCTGAAAATGTACTAAATTTATCGGCACTGTACCTCAGAATATATTTTCTGGGCATGCCGGCAATGATGATCTATAACTTTGGAAGTGCTATTCTAAGAGCTAAGGGTGATACAAAACGTCCTCTTAAATACCTTACGATAGCGGGCATACTTAATGTATGTTTCAATCTTTTCTTTGTAATAGTGCTGAAAATGGATGTGGCAGGAGTCGCAACGGCCACAGCCATATCACAGTGTGTTTCAGCTACCCTTATAATAAGATGTCTCTGCAAAGAAAACGGAGGGATGAAACTCCATTTCAAAAAACTCAGAGTACATAAAGAGCAGCTTTTATCTATAATAGAAATAGGACTTCCCGCCGGTTTTCAGGGAGTACTTTTTTCTCTTTCCAATGTTATAATACAATCTTCTATAAACACCTTCGGCGATGTGACCATGGCAGGAAGCGCTGCTGCCGCCAATATAGAGGGATTTGTTTATTTTGCAATGAATGCCTTTTACCAGGCAGCCATATCTTTTACCGGTCAGAATGTGGGTGCAGGAAGGCTGGATCGTATAAGACCGATAATGGTCAAAGCAGTGATATGTGCTGCGGTCACAGGTATTGTGCTGGGTAACCTTGCATATCTTATGGGTGAGCAGCTTCTGGGAATTTACTCATCAAGCCAGCCTGTAATAGACGAAGGAATAAAACGTCTTGCAGTAATAAGCACTACATATGCCATATGTGGTGTCATGGATACGCTTGTAGGTGTACTCAGAGGAATGGGATATTCAATAGTTCCTATGATTGTATCTCTGATAGGTGTATGTGCTCTGCGTATAGTTTGGATTGTTACAATATTCCGGATACCTGAATTCCATACAGTCACTGTTATATACCTTTCATATCCGGTAACATGGATAATAACTGCGGCGGCACACTTTACGTGTTATCTGCTGATAATGAAACACAGGGTAGGAAAGCCACCAAGAAAGAAAGCCGATGAGGCCGTACAGTAAATAAGCAGGGCCTGGGGCATCGGTCATTGTATGATGCCCCGGCTCTTTTTTCATATATCGGGTGATAAAAAGTATACATCAGCCATATCTTGCTAATGACCTTTGCATATGTTATTTTAAAATTATAAAAAGAAAGACACCGGAGGTATGTGACTTATGAAAGTATTGCTTTTTAACGGCAGTCCAAACGAAAACGGCTGCACTAACTCTGCCATGGAACATATGGCTGGGATTCTCAACCAAAGAGGTATAAAGACACAGATATTTCAGGTGGGCAGGAAAGTAAAAGGCGGATGTATGGGCTGCGGCGGATGCAGCAGCACAGGCAGATGCGTCATCGATGACTGTGTCAATGAGGCGGCAGCACTTCTGAAAGATGCTGACGGATATGTATTTGCATCTCCTGTACATTTTGCGTCCCCTACAGGTGATATGCTTGCCTTTTTAGACAGACTATTTTATGTCGGATGTGAGGACATGAGATATAAACCTGCCGCCGTTGCAGCAATAGCAAGACGCGGAGGCTGTACAGCAACAGTAGACGTCATGCTCAAATATCCTACATATAATCATATGCCTGTGGTAAGTGCAGACTACTGGCCTATAGCCCATGCTCATGTGAAACCTGAGCAGCTGGTTGAAGACGAAGAGGGTATGTTCACTCTTTCCACTCTGGCCAGAAATATGGCATGGATGCTTAAATGCATAGAAGCAGGTAAAAAAGCAGGTATAGAGCCCGAATATGTGGAAAAAGACAAATGGACAAATTTTGTTAGATAAAAAAGATACCGGGAGGACATGACATGAATAGCAAAACTGACAAAAAAGTTGTTCTCGTGACAGGAGGAGGAACAGGTATAGGTAAAGCATGTGCGGAGAGTTTTCTCAAAGCAGGATATGCGGCAGTTATAGCGGGCAGGAGAAATGACAAGATCCAGCAGGCTGCAGAAGAGCTCGCCGAAGATTTCGGAGCAGAAAACATCACAGCTATAGCAGCAGATGTCTCCAGCCGGGAAGATGTAAAAAGAATATTTGACACATTGGATGAAAAATACGGTCGTGTAGATGTTGTAATAAATAATGCCGGTGTGGCTCCCAGCCATCCTTTTCTTGAAACGTCCTATGAGGAATATGACAGGGCTGTTAAAATCAATCAGTACGGAACCTTTATGTGTATGCAGAAGGGCGCACAGATGATGGTCGATAAGGGCATCAGAGGCGTTATAATAAATATGGGCAGCATATACGGAAAGGTTGCCAGCGGTAATATAATAGGCTATAATGCAAGCAAGGGTGCTGTGGAAATGATGACCAAGGCGGCAGCCTTTGAACTGGCTCAGTATGATATACGAGTAGTGGCAATAGCTCCCGGAGTAATAGATACTCCAATGCTTGACATAGATAAACAGAGAGGAACTTTTGAGGAACTGTACTCTAAAGGAATGAGGAAAAAACCTCTTCCTCCTTCAGCCATAGGAGATGTGGCGCTGTTCCTTGCTTCGGATGCTGCCGACGGAATCAATGCAGTTACAATACCTGTTGATGACGGTTTCCTCGGCTATAAATAAAAAAGAGAGGTTATATATGGATTTCGTAAAAATGCACGGTGCCGGTAATGATTTTATAATAATAAATAATATGGAAGAGCAGATTCCCCTGGAAAAGCTGGGTGATCTGGCTGAGAAACTGTGCCACAGAAGATTTTCCATAGGAGCTGACGGATTCATGGTCATAGATGCTCCGGAATATGGCGGAGACTATAAAATGAGATTTTACAACGCTGACGGAAGCTTTGGTGAAATGTGCGGAAACGGTGCAAGATGCATAGCAAGATATGGTTATGAAAATGGTCTTGCAGGTAAAGTCCAGAATATTGAGACAATAGCAGGAATGGTCACCGGGTACCGTGAGACTGAAAGTATGTACAGGATAAAGCTCAATGATGTGACGGTCATGAAGCCCATGAGAATAGAAGCATGTGGAAATACATATGACTGCACGTATGTTGAGCTGGGAGATCCGGGGATACCCCATGTTGTGGTGGAAATGCCGGCGCTTACTCTGAAAGATAAAGAGGAACTGCGCGATCTTGGTAAGACTCTCAGACATTACAGTGAATTCCCAAAGGGTGCCAACGTAAACTTTTACGATATCATAGATAACGATAACATAGCTGTATTGACTTATGAAAGGGGAGCGGAAGATTTTACCCTTTCATGCGGAACAGGCTCAGGTTCTGTGGTAGCGGTCTTAAAAGAAAAACGCGCTGTAAGCGGCGAGCATGTGAAAGCCAATGTGCCCGGCGGCGAGCTGTTTGTGACGGCATCAGAAGACGGCTTGTTTCTTACGGGACCAACAGCTATAATTGCAAAAGGCGAAATAAATACCAAGGAACTTATTTGACGGAAAGGCTCCCCGATAGAGGGAGCCTTTTTATGTATTTACAGCCGGTAAGGATGTTCGAAGCAGCGCAATCCGTTTAACGCCGTATCTGCAACATTTGTAAAGAGGGATGGCTGAGCTGGATGATAACCATTCAGGGCTCAGCCATCTTTTTATATCAGAGACATAAAGCAGAAATATGAGTTATAATAGAGAAAAAGAAAATTATGATAAATATATGGAAAGTTTATTTGTATTTATAAAAATGATATAATTGTTGAAAAATGTAACCACAATGATCCAAACGGTGCTTATAGAGGTGAAGGTATTTCTGATACATAGGAGAGGAGATGGAGACCTTGGATGATTTCAGGATTGTAGATCTTTATTTTGAAAGAAATGAGCTGGCGATTTTTTATACTTCTGAAAAATATGGCAGCCGTTTGCGCCGTTTATCACACAATATTGTGAGAGACATGCAGATTGCTGAAGAATGTGAGAATGATACTTACATAAAAGCATGGAACAGCATGCCTCCCCACAGTCCGAAGGAGTATCTTTATGTGTTTCTGGCAAGGATAACACGGCATCTTTCTTTGAACTGCTGCCGTAATCGCGGCCGTCTGAAAAGGGATGCATTTGTATGTGAACTGAGTGCCGAACTTGAGCAATGTATTCCTGCTCCCGACGACTTTCAATGCAGAATTGATGACAGTGAATTTGCAGAAGCGTTAAACACCTTTCTGACATCGTTAAATGCTGAAAAACGTCAGATGTTTTTACGCCGCTACTTTTATATGGATTCCATCGAAGACATTTCGAAACGATTTGAATGTTCTGACAGCAAAGTGAAAACAACACTTTTCAGGTGTCGCATCAAACTCCGTGAATTTCTGGAAAAGGAGGGATATACTTTATGAAAGGCCGGGAATTTTTAAATAAGATTGAATTAGCAGATCCTGTTTTTATTGAAGAAGCTGAGAAAAAGTGTAATTATAGAAAAACAAGGCGAATCAGAAAGGGAGTTGTGGCAGCAGTATTATGTGTGGCGGCGGTATTCTGCTTTTTCGCTCTTTTAAATCCTGATATGCTGCGGGGTGAGGAATCGTCACTGGAGAAAATCAGAATCCCTGAACTTAATACAGGTGGAATGGGTTATGAAGGGTACCTGTATTTTGATGCTTCCCAAATTGATGGCGCAAATCCATGGAATGAAGGAGCCTCAGTCAATACGCTTCCTGTATATAAGAACAGGGCATATGATTCTTCAAAAGCGGGGGTTCCAAAAGGCTTAAGTGAAGATGAGATGCTTTCACTTCTGGATTCTGCCGCAAGTTCTCTCAAAGTAAAAATACTGGATGTGGATATTGAGCATAATAATGCTGACAATGATCAAAAGGACAGTGATACCAACGCGACAAAAATAAGTGCATCCACCGATAACGGACAGATTGATGTTATGGCTGACGGAAGCGTTATTTATATCCTTCCTGAAGGCGGCATGAAACTTCCTGATGAATACAGCTTTACAGATTATGATACTTCTAAAGAAGATGCCTGTAAGACCATTGATTTTCTTTCAGATATGTACAGTGAATTTCTGCATATGGAAGAGGCTGAGGCGGTATCAACAGGATCATATAACATTTACGGAGAGTATTGGCGCAATTATTATGTGTATGATTCCGGCGGGGATATTGTTGATGATATTGTAAATTATAACTTGAATACTGTCTCCTTTTTACCAACTGATGATGGCAGACTATATGCTGTAAGGATGCAGAACAGCCTTGCAGCAGCCGAAAAAGTCGGAGATTATCCGATAATATCTTTAAGTCAGGCAGAGGAAAAACTTCTGGAAGGCCATTATCAGACCAGCGCGCCTTATGCAATGCCAGGCAGTGAATATATTGCAAAGGCAGAACTTGTGTATCGCAGCGGGCCCCTTGAAGAGATGCTGATACCTTACTATCGCTTCTACGTGCTGCTTCCGGAGGAGGAACTTTCCGGAGAAGGACTTAAATCTTACGGCGCTTATTATGTTCCTGCCATAGAAGATGAATATATTGAAAATATGCCTGTTTATGACGGACATTTCAATTAGAAAAGAACCGCTTTAATCAGCGGTTCTTTTCTTCGTCCGGCAGATATGGCAAAATGGAATAGCGGCGTCTGCCCAAAGTGGATTTTCCAAACTGGACAGCTTCTCTGGGGCATTCATTGATACATCGCATACACTGATAACAAGTGTTTCCCCATACAGGAAGATTGTTTACCATTGAAATGGCAGATGCAGGGCAATCATCGGCACATTGACCGCAGCTGATGCAAGAGTCAGAGACATAAAAAGGACCTGTTCTTCTTGCGAACCTGTTGAAACCAAAGTTAACAACACCTGATTTCAGTCGTGCAAGTGAGCCTTCATGAACTTTATATGTCTTTTCACGGTTAAGTATTTCTTCTGCAATTTTGTGCAGCTTATCACGGGCATCCCGTATTTTTATGGTGATTGAGTCTCTATCGTCAGTATCGGAGCCGATAATGTAATTATTAGGCATAACAATACTGTAACTGCTGTCTAAAGGATAAATACGCGGAAAATTTTTCATGGCCAGACCGGCTTCCTGACCGCATGTACATATTCCGAATGTAAAAAAATGTGTTTTTTCCAGGATTTTGGCAAATTCCAGCATTACTTCGGGAGCTCTCCAGGCGTATACAGGGAATACAAATCCCACCTGAGATGCATTTTTAATATCAGGGATTTCCTCTCTGGCAGTGATGTCAAAAGTCTGATCATCTGTAAGATCAGCAAGCTGTTCTGCCACCCACCGTGAGTTTCCTGTTCCTGAAAAATAAAAAATCATTCATTGACCTCTTTCTTTCCTGTTTTAAAAACATTTCCCCATAAGGGAGAAAAACATGATAATTATGCCGATTAATAAAATCTCACATTTTTCAATGTGAGATTCATGTTATGCTGTCTATAACTAAAAGGTGCTTCAGTTATGGGAATGCATAATGCTTTTTACAGCAGCAATATCAGTAATCGGTATTGGTCCAGGGCTTCTGGCGGCAATAGAACAGTGCATCCAGCAGACTTTCGCAGGAAGGATCACTGAGTTTTATGGCACCCAGTCTTGCAAGCGATGAAAGATGGCAGCTGCCCATCAAAAGTGAGGATATGTCAGCCAGATTGCATTCTATATGCACATCATAATCTGCTTTATCTTCTGAAACCTGCCAGCGGCCTTTTTTTCCGGTCTCATCTGTAGAAAATGTTATGCCGAAGGAACTGTTATTGTGTGACATTTCATCGTAGTAATCGAAACATACAGAAATATCTGCAGGAATAAACTCCCTGTAAGCTGTCATATTGACAAAGTTGACCAGGTCTACGATTTTGTACATGGTTCCGATGGCAGAAACATTGGTCTGCAGGAAACCGAAATCAATGTAATTACCGCTTATATCCTGGGCACTGGGCAGTATATGATAAAAATCTTCTTCGCCGGTTCTCAGTACCACCGTCTGAGCAAGGTCAGACTGATTGCGGAAAAAACCGAGGAAAGCCCTCAGAACTTTTGGCTCCAGATAAACAAGCTCATTCACTTCGATTCTGTTCAGTGTGTAGTTCACATCACTGTCTGATGCAAACTCATAGACAGCATATCCTTTCAGTTTGCCATCTTCTACATAGCCGATACGCTTTGACTGGCTATCGGATATCATTGCACGAACCTCATCTTCAAACTTGACTACCATTCCGTGGTTAGCTTCGGCAAAAGATTTCTGACATTCCAGCATTGATCGGGTGTCTTCTGTTCCCAGAAACTTTATATTGGATATATCCCGGCATTCAGGAAGATTTATGGAAGGAATCCTGTATTCATCCAGTTTGGTACCGTATCCGTAGCCCATTTTTCTGTAAAAATCTATACGGAAAGGAAGGAGCATGGCTACCGCCGCACCGGTCTCTTTTGTATATTTTTCAAAGAAACGAACCATATCAAGACCTGCGCCTTTTTTCTTGTGCATGGGATGGACGGCAAGAGACATGAGGCCTACAGCAGACTGCATACGGCCGAATGCGTTCATGGAAAAGTCTATAAGTTTCATGAGGGCTATCATCTGATTGTTTTCAAAAAGACCTATGAAGGTTATGTTTTCATCGGATGACATTGAATTGAGATATTTGCTTTTGTATCCGGCAATACCCTCATCGCTGAGATCTTTGCCGGCAGGATAGGCATTAAGATATATATTTACATATTCGTCTATAAGTTCAGGGGGTATTATTTTTGCTTCCCTGCCGCTTCTGCCGCCGAAATTACGGCTTATCTTTTCGATTATATTCTTTTTCATAGGATGTACCTCCTTATATTTTTAGTTTAAGATAGGTATGAAGGTATGTCAAGATGATAGAACGTCCGGAGTGAGAAAAATGGAAATCATAGGGAAAATATATACAGGTTTTACTGAAAAATTCGGAATCCCCAGACAAAGCGGCCTGGCAGATACTGACGGGCAGATAAGGCTGATGCCTCCATATAACGACAGAGAGGTTGTACGGGGGCTGGAAGAATTTTCACACATATGGCTCATATGGGGATTTTCCATGTGCAGTGATGATCAGTGGTCACCTACTGTAAGGCCGCCAAGGCTGGGGGGAAACAGGCGGGTAGGTGTCTTTGCCACCAGATCTCCTTTCAGACCCAATCACATGGGGCTGTCGTGTGTTGAACTGGTAAAGATAACATATGAAAAAGAACCAGGACCGGTTATTCATGTTAAAGGTGCAGATCTTATGGATGGAACGCCAATATACGATATAAAGCCGTATGTGCCTTATGCAGACATGAAGCCTGACGCTAAGGGGGGCTTTGCCAATGAAAAACCTGATGAGTCGGAAGTAGTGACAGACTGCAGTATTCCACAAGGAGTGACGCCGCAGATTCTAAAAGAGATCAGACAGCTTATTGCTCAGGACCCCAGACCGGCATATGCAGATGATCCACAAAGAATATACGGTATGAAATACAAAGGAATGGAAATAAAATTCAGAGGTGAAAAAAATAAAATTACCATATGCCATATTTCATTTTTACCTGCATTGTGATAAAATTTATATGCAAAAATTGACGCGGAGGATATCATGGATCAGAAAAAACTGGAAGAGCAGATAAAAGAACTGAAGGGAAAGATAGGATTTTATTATGAAAATATGGAGGACGGCACTGTTCTTACATACAATGAAGATGAAATCTTCACGGCGGCAAGCGTTATAAAGCTTCCGATGTTCATGTGGATATCGAAACTTGCCTATGATGGAAAAATAGACTGGCATCAGAAAGTTACGGTAAAAGAAGAAGATAAAGCCCCCAGCTGCGGAGCGCTGCTTTCTTTCAACGGTGATGTGCAGCTTGATATAGAGAGCCTGTGCAGACTGATGATAACACTGAGTGATAATACAGCCACCAATGTTCTGATAAATACAATAGGTATAGAAGAACTGCAGAAGGGATTTCTTGCCATGGGTCTGGAAAAGACCAGCCTGCAAAGGCAGCTGTTTAATGATGATGCGGCAGCCAAAGGGCTTGAAAACAAGATAAACCCTAAAGAAATAGCAATGCTTCTTAAAAAAATCTATAACAGGACTTTTGTAAGTCCACAGGTCTGTGAAAAAATAGAAGAAGTTCTGCTGCTTCAGCAGATAAGGCATAAAATCCCGGGATATATAGGCAGAAAAAAGAAAATCGCCAATAAAACGGGGGAAAGCACAGGCATAACTCACGATTCGGCTATAGTATTTGCCAAGAAGCCGTTTGTACTGGTTGTTGCTTCTGAAAATACAGATGTGCCGCAGACCGAAAGATTTATACGTGAAACTGCTTTAGAGCTTTATGTGGAGAATGGCAAAGGAGAGTAAAGCGGTGATCCCTGAAGATGCAAAATATATAAGGCTTGACCCTGATGCTGAAAAATGCATGCGTGTAAATTCGGTCATACGCTGGGTGATACTGGCAGCGGCTGTAACGGCAGCCTCACTGTTTTTTATTGATCATACTGCCGTAAAGACGGCAGTCATTGCTGCAGTATGGATAATTGCCGTGATATATGTGATTATCGTACCTCATATGAGATATGAAAGATACAGGTATTATATTGATGAGGAAGCCATAAAGGTCACAGAAGGATTCCTTTGGATCGAAGAACAGATGGTACCTATGGAAAGACTCCACAAACTTTCAACCTCCCAGGGACCTGTAGAACGAATATTCGGTCTTTCTGAGATATGCGTCACTACAGCAGGCGGAGATGTTACAATAAAATATCTTAAGGAAGATACGGCGGAAAAAATTTCAGAAAGCCTTAAAAAAAGAATAAATCTTATAGTCCGGAATCAGAGGGAGAATTGATTGATGATGGAAAAGTTAAGATTCCGATGCCATTTTTCTTATATTTTTGAGGGATTGTGGCAGTTCTGGACTGTTATAGCACTGATAATCATACAGCAGGCGGACAGTATTGTTCAGATTGTAAGAGATATCGGCACAGAAGGTTTTACCGCCATTATTCACAGCGGGGGTCTGTGGATACTGGCTGCGGTGATATTGCTAAGTGTTGCTGTATTTGTATTTCAGTTTTTAAGATGGAGAAAAACCTGGATAACTCTGGAAGATAATCTTATAATAATTGAGAGAAATACTCTGAAAAAATACAAAAATACCATAGCCATAGAAAATATCTCGGCTGTCAATATGGAAAGAAACCTTTTTGAAAGGCTTGCAGGTACATACAAGATAAAGCTGGATACAGGCAGTATGACTACAGCAGATGAAACAGATGTGACTCTGATCCTTAAAGAAAATAAGGCAAAGCAGTTTAAAAAGACTGTCATAGACAGGATGGAGGAACTTAAAAACAGTGCTGTCAAGCTAAAAAAACCTGATGGCGGAAGGGTTATTACATCGGATGATCCTGAAGCTGCCAATGCAGCTTTTAGTATGTCGAAAAAACCTGACGAACGTCAGACCGGGCGTAAAATATTCAGATGCACCGGCAAAGATATGTTTATGCATGCTGTCTACACACTGCCTCTGACAAGTCTTCTGATCGCAGTTTGCGGCATCGCAGCAGGCATATGGTATGTGTCCCGGAACGGATTTGACGCTTTGATAGAAAATGCTCTCGGAGGATTTCTTGCAGCACTTCTGATGGTGCTCTCGGCCATATATAATATTATCAGACGTTTTGTGAATTATTATGACTTTGCTGTATACAGAGACAAAGGCGATATTCACATAAGCTGCGGCCTTATCAAGCTCAGAAATTATACTATACCGGCAGACAAGATAACTGCCATTAAGATAGAACAGCCGGCCATATCAAGAATATTCGGAAGATACAGCGCCAAGGTGGTGACTGTGGGAATAGGTGATGAAAAAGGTGAAAACTCAAATATAACCATGTCGCTGCCTATTGAAAAATTACAGATATATCTGT
Source organism: uncultured Bacillota bacterium (assembly GCA_949295785.1). GTDB lineage: Bacteria > Bacillota > Clostridia > Peptostreptococcales > Anaerovoracaceae > Fimisoma. The sequence goes on from CASFMJ010000008.1 coordinate 14,708, forward strand.
CGGAGCTTTTGCCGGAGTATAACTGGGCAGATATACAGGAAATCAAAAAGGAGGCGTCAGGAAGTGTATATGTCAGGCTGTTAAAGTCCGTAAAGTGGCATATACTCACAGTCGCAGCCATTATATCATTGTCTGAAATGACAGAATGGCCATGGTGGATAACAGTGGGAGCGCCGGTTATATGTGATATTTTTATAAATATACTTTACCTGTTATCTCACATTACCGCAGGGTATAAGATTCTTGATAAAGGAATGGTCATATCCGAAGGTTACTTTACAAGGACCATAGATATATTTACTTATGAAAAAATGCAGATTCTTTTTATGAACTATCATCCTGCCGCAAGAAGGCTGGGTATAGGAAGAGGCACCATAAGACAGCTTGCTTCTGTGGTGACAGTTCCATATATAAAAAAGGAAGAGGCATTTGAAATATCTAAACGTATTATTCAAGGAGGAGCAAAATGAGAAAAATAGTTGCTACAGAAAAAGCGCCTGCTGCAATAGGACCTTATGCTCAGGCAAACATTATCGGAAATCTTGTGTTTACTTCCGGACAGATCGGACTTATACCAGAGACAGGTGCTGTGGTTGAGGGCGGAATTGAAGCTCAGACACGTCAGGTCTTTGCCAATCTTAAAGCTGTACTTGAAGAAGCCGGCAGCAGCCTTGATAAGGTAATAAAAACCACCTGCTTTCTGAAAGACATGAATGATTTTGCTACAGTAAATGAAATTTATGGAAGCTATTTTGACGGAGACTATCCTTCCAGATCCGCCATTGAGATCGCAAGACTTCCAAAGGATTGCCTTATTGAGATTGAAGTAATAGCCTATATCTGATAGATGCGGCAATCATTTGCAATCTGTATATGACAGATCCGGCCCGTCATTTTATGACGGGCCGTAAAGCGATATGCCTTCAGGCATGAATCGTATCACCGGAGGATAAAATGAAAGAAAAAAACTTTGACCGTTCATTGTTTCATATATTCATATCGTATTTTGGGGCACACAAAAAACTGTTTCTGATAGACATGAGCTGTGCTTTTTTGGTGTCCATGATAGATGTTGCGTTTCCGCTGGTAAGCAGATTCGCTATGTATGATCTGCTTCCGGGAAATCTTTACAAAGCTTTTTTTACGGTAATGCTGATTATGGCAGTTGCCTTTATAATAAGAGCTGTATTTTACTATATAATAACTTTTTTGGGACATAAATTCGGAATCTGCGTAGAGGCAGATATAAGAGAAGATCTGTACCAGCATTTTCAGGAACTGGATTTTGATTTTTTTGACAAAAACCGTACAGGAAAGCTGATGAACAGGCTTACTGGAGATCTCTTTGAAATAACAGAGCTCGCCCACCACGGTCCGGAGGATCTTCTGATTTCAGCTGCAACCATAGCGGGAGCTGTTATAGTAATGTTTGCAGTGGAATGGAGACTGGCTCTGCTGGTTATGGTCATGATACCTCTTTTTCTTCTTGTGGTCATACTGTGCAAAAAAAGTATGGTAAATTCGTCAGGAAAGGTCAAACAGAGAATGGCCGATATAAACGCCGATATAGAATCTACTATTTCCGGCATGAAAACATCCAAGGCTTTTGATAATACGGATGTGGACTACAAGCGGTTTGAGCGCTCAAACGAGACATATAAAAATTCTAAAAATGATTATTATAAGGCTATGGGAAGGTTCAACGCTTCTCTTGAACTCTGCATATGCATGCTTCAGGTAGCTGTCATAGCTTTCGGAGGCTGGCTGATAATGGAAGACAGGCTGAATTATATTGATCTCATAACCTTTACATTATATATAACCACATTTATAACACCTGTAAGAAAAATGGCAACACTGGCGGAGATATTCACCAATGGTGTGGCAGGTCTGAAACGGTTTGCTGAAATAATGAGGATAAAACCAAGCATAAAAGAGGCAGAAGATCCTGTGGTTCTGACTGATGTAAAAGGCGCCATCAGCCTCAGGCATGTAGAGTTCGGATATGCCGGAGGGCAGGATGTTATTAAAGATCTTTCTCTGGAAATAAAGCCGGGAGAATGTATAGCCATAGTAGGACCCTCAGGTGGAGGCAAAACAACAATGTGCCAGCTGATACCCAGATTTTATGATGTGGACGGAGGAAGCATAACAGTAGACGGTCATGATATAAGAGAAATATCCAAAAGTTCACTGAGAAGCAATATAGGAATAGTGCAGCAGGATGTATTCCTTTTTGCTGCAACCATCTTTGAAAACATAAGATATGGCCGTCCGGAGGCCACATTCGAGGAGGTGGAAGAGGCTGCAAAAAAAGCAGAGATATATGATGATATAATGGATATGAAGGATGGCTTTGATACATATGTGGGAGAGCGGGGAACGCTGCTTTCCGGCGGGCAGAAGCAGAGAATATCCATAGCAAGGATATTCCTTAAGAATCCGCCTATACTCATTCTTGATGAGGCTACTTCGGCTCTTGACAGCATAACTGAACAGCAGATACAGAAATCTTTCAGCCAGCTTTCTGTGGGAAGAACCACTCTCATAATCGCCCACAGGCTTGCTACCGTCCGGGATGCTGACAGGATAGTACTCATTGAGGACGGGGAGATAAAAGAAACAGGAACTCATGAAGAACTTCTTGCCCGAAAAGGAAAATATGCATGCCTTTATGAGGCACAGGCTTTTAAGGAATAACTTGCGGCATATATGGCGATATGGTATAATACAAAAAGCAATCATTTAACAAAATGAGAGGTAAAAAGATGAAACCGATTTACAAGAGGGTACTGCTTAAAATCAGCGGAGAAGCTCTGGCCGGCCAGCAGCATTTCGGCATAAACGAAGCCATGACACAAAAAGTTGCCAGACAGGTAAAGCAGATACACGATATGGGCGTACAGGTAGCCATAGTGGTTGGAGGCGGAAACTTCTGGCGGGGACGTACAAGCAAGGATATGGACAGGGCGACTGCCGACTATATGGGAATGCTTGCCACAGTCATGAATTCGCTGGCTCTTCAGGATGCATTTCTGGCGCTGGGGGTACCTACCAGAGTGCAGACATCCATAGAAATGCGTGAGATAGCAGAACCTTATGCAAGAAGAAAAGCTCTCAGTGAACTGGAACATGGAGATATAGTCATTTTTGGAGCAGGAACGGGTAATCCTTTTTTCTCTACAGATACCACAGCAGCCCTCAGGGCAGCTGAGATGGATGCAGAGATCATACTGCTGGCAAAGAATGTGGATGCGGTATATGACAAAGATCCTGTAATTCACAAAGATGCAAAAAAGCTTTCAAGACTTTCCCATATGGAAGTACTGGAAAGAGACCTTAAAGTGATGGATCTCACAGCAGCTACCCTGTGCAGGGATAATCATATAAAGATACATGTCTTTGCCATTGCTGAAGAAGGTAATGTCATGAGAGCAGTTTTAGGTGAAGAAATCGGAACCATCATAGAATAGGAGGCCCTGAATGGAAACTATCAAAAAAAATCTCGAGGAAAAAAGCAAAAAAAGCATATCGGTCCTTAAAGAGGATCTTAATACAGTAAGGGCCGGAAGAGCCAATCCGGCGCTTCTTGATAAGGTAATGGTGGAGTATTACGGAACACCTACGCCTCTTAAAAATCTTGCCAATGTCTCGGTACCCGATCCGAGGACACTGCTTGTTTCACCTTTTGATCCCAAAGCTATCGGTGAAATAGAAAAAGCTATAAATATGGCTAATCTGGGGATAAATCCTTCCAATGACGGAAAGAGCGTAAGACTTGTTATACCTCAGGTAACAGAGGAGAGAAGAAAAGAACTGACCAAGACTGTAAAGAAGATGGGAGAAGACAGCAAGGTTGCAGTAAGAAACCTGAGAAGGGATGCCAATGATCATCTGAAGAAGAAGGAAAAAGCTCATGAAATAACAGAAGACGAGCTTAAAAAGGCACTGGATGATATCCAGAAGGCTATAGAAAAGACGGTTAAGGAAATCGACGATATCGTAGCCGCAAAAGAAAAAGAAATTTTGGAAGTATAAGATTCATCGTATATGTGGCTGCTGCTATGGCAGCCACACTGTTTATGAAAAACCGGAAGGAAAGCCAGAAGAATGTCCGCAGACAAAGAAAAAGATAAAATGGAAGCACAGAACAAAATTCCCCGTCACGTTGCCATCATCATGGATGGAAACGGAAGATGGGCGCAAAAACATAATGTGAGCCGCATATCAGGCCATAATGCCGGTATGCTGGCTATGAAAGAAATAATAAAAAGAGCCGATATAATGGGTATAAAGTACCTTACCGTATATGCTTTCTCTACAGAAAACTGGAAGCGTTCTGCAGAAGAAGTAGGAGGAATATTCGGACTTCTTGTAAAATATGTAGCCAGTGAACTGCGGGAACTTGATGAAAATAACGTTAAGGTCTCAATTCTGGGCGATTATAAAAGTATACCCCGGTCTGCTGTTGCAAGTATAGAAAAGGCACTGGACACGACAAAAGACAATGACGGACTTTTTTTCAATATCGCTTTAAATTACGGAGGACGCCAGGAGATAACCAGAGCAGCACGCAAGATAGCAAAGCTGGCAATACAGGGACTTATAAACCCTGAAGATGTAAGTGAGGACACCGTTTCGGAATATCTTTATACAGGGGAAGAAAACGGTAATATACCTGATCCCGATCTTATCATACGAACCAGCGGTGAAGAGAGAATGTCCAATTTTCTGCTGTGGCAGTGTGCTTACAGTGAACTGGCTTTCTCTGATTCTTTGTGGCCTGACTTTACACCTGAGGAATTTGAAACAATTGTCAGGTCGTATGCAGGCAGAGAGCGGAGATTTGGCGGAAGATGATACAAAAGGATGAATATAAGGAGGAAAGCGCATAAATACTTAAAAAATATTGAAAGTATAGCGCGGTAAATATATGAAGACAAGGATAATTTCGGCCTGCGTCATGCTGCCGTTACTGATAATAGTTTATCTGGGAGGATGGTTCATATGGGCGGCAGCTCTTGTTGTGGCCGCCATAGGCATAAGAGAATTTTACAAAGGATTTGAAGCCGCCGGTGCAAGACCGTGCTATGCCATAGCTTACGCTGCCATAGCCCTGCTATATGCGGCTAATGCGTTTGCGCCTTATGACACAAGGCTTACCATGATATGGATAATCCTTATCACAGCATCAAGCATGATCTACGGCTTCAGGGTGAATGAAAGAAAGCTGGAGGATATGACCTCCACCCTGCTTGGGATAATGTATGTGGTGTTTTTTTCGTATCATATAGTTCTCATAGACCAGTCCCAGCACAGAATACTTATTTGGCTTGTATTCCTTTCTGCATTCGGAACTGATATAATGGCATACTTTACAGGAATGGCCATAGGAAAGCATAAGCTGTGTCCCCATCTTAGTCCGAAAAAAAGCATCGAAGGAGCTGTGGGCGGAGTGGCAGGAAGCATTATATTCTGCGGCCTTTTCGGATACCTTGTGATGCCTGAGGCACTTGGCATGACCATTGTGATAGGTTTTCTCGGGAGCATTTTTGCTCAGCTTGGGGATTTGTCCGCATCGGCTTTCAAAAGGCAGATGGGCATAAAGGATTATGGAAATCTCATACCGGGTCATGGCGGGATACTTGACAGATTTGACAGTGTTCTTTTTACGGCACCGGCGGTATATTACTGCATTCTGTTTATAAACATAGGTTGATATCATGAAGAAACTTGCGATTTTAGGCAGTACCGGTTCCATCGGAACCCAGTGTCTGGATATTATAAGAGAAAACAGAGAAAAATATAGTGTGTCTGCTCTTACATGCGGTTCAAACACAGATTTGCTGGAGCAGCAGATAAAGGAATTTTGTCCTGAGATTGCTGTTACCGAAAGTGAAGAGGATGCACTGAATCTTTCTAAAAAATATAAAGATACCGAATTTTTCTGGGGTAAAAAAGGCCTTATTGAGGCCGCATCTTCAGAATGCCATATGGTGATGAATGCTCTGGTGGGAATGAGGGGACTTGAACCCACATATCATGCAATAAAAGCCGGTAAGGATATTGCCCTTGCCAACAAGGAGACTCTTGTGGCAGGAGGACAGATAATAATGCAGGCGGTTAATGACAATGGAGTAAGAATGCTGCCTGTTGACAGCGAGCACAGCGCCATATTTCAGTGCCTTGAAGGAAACAGAGGACGAAACATAAGAAAGATACTGCTTACCGCATCAGGCGGTCCTTTCAGAGGCTATACAGCTGATAAGCTGGAAATGGTTACTCTGAAACAGGCGCTTAAGCACCCCAACTGGAGTATGGGTAAAAAAATAACCATAGATTCGGCTACAATGATGAATAAGGGTCTGGAGGTTATCGAGGCCAGATGGCTGTTTGATGTGGATGCAGACCATATTGAAATACTTGTGCATCCCCAGAGCATTCTGCATTCGGCCGTGGAGTTTGAAGACGGATCTGTCATCGGGCAGATGGGTGTGCCTGATATGCGTATTCCCATCAGTTTTGCCATGGCATATCCGAAAAGGCAGAAAAGCAGTGAGCCGGGACCTGACTTTTTCGGCAAAGCATCCTGTCTGACTTTTGAAAAACCTGATCCGGAAGTATTCAGATGTATAAAGATAGCATACGAAGCAATAAAAGCCGGAGGCACATACCCTGCGGTAATGAATGCAGCCAATGAAGTGCTGGTGGGTCTGTTCCTTGATGGAAGAATCAGATTTACTCAGATAAGTTCAACTATAGAAAAGATACTTGACGTGCATAAGGCTGAATATAATATTGAATTAGAGGATATTTTGGAAGCGGATAAAAGAGCCAGAACTGAAACATTCAGGCTTGTTGATCTGTAGTATTCGCTTAAGGGGGTTTTTATGAAAACAGCAATACTTGCTATAATACTGTTCTGTATAATGATCTTTCCCCATGAACTGGGTCACTTTATTGCAGCCAAGAAGATGGGAGTAAAGGTCAATGAATTTGCTTTCGGAATGGGGCCGGCCATATGGAAAAAACAGAGGGGCGAAACTCTTCACAGTATCAGGCTGTTTCCCATAGGAGGCTTTTGTGCAATGGAGGGTGAGGATGAAGAATCCGACGAGCCCGGAGCTTTTACAAATAAAAAGCCATGGCAGAAGATAGTAGTGCTTGCAGCAGGCTCTGTCATGAATGTGATATGTGCCCTTATAATCATGATTATAGTTACAGGTGTACTTGGATTCACAACTACAACCATTGATACCGTTACAGAAGAGAGTCCGGCATATGAATCAGGGATAAGAGCCGGTGATGAAATAATAGCTATTGACGAAAACAAAGTAAAATCCTGGGGCGATGTGTCATCTCTCATAACACAGGCAGACGGTGATCCGGTGGAAATTACTGTTGAAAGACAGGGACAGGAAGTCACTGCAAGTGTCGTTCCCCAAAAAACTGAGCAGGGCACATATCTGATAGGAATAACATCAGAAATCAGTCACAGTCCGGCCAGAGCAATAGTAGAAGGAAGCAAGGCCACATGGAATATGACTGTAAATATGTTTGATACCCTCGGGCAGCTTTTTACAGGAAAAGTCGGAGCAGACAGCCTCAGCGGTCCTGTGGGAATGGTACAGATGGTAAGCGAGACGTCCCGGTATGGATTATGGTATTATGGATTCCTTACGGCGCTTATATGCATGAATCTTGCCATAATAAATATGCTGCCATTGCCGGCACTGGACGGAGGCAGGATAATATTTGTAATTTACACATGGATAACAGGCAGAAAGGTGAGCCAGAAGGTGGAGGGAAGCATACATCTTGCAGGAATATTGCTCCTTTTCGGACTTATGATTTATGTTACATTCAATGATATAACGAGAATTTTCGGTTGAAAAAGCGGTGAAAAAAATGACAACAAGACAAGTTAGATGCGGAGACATTCTGATCGGAGGCGGAGCCCCTGTTTCCATACAATCCATGACAAACATAGATCCCGGAGATGAAAAAGGTCTTGTAAGACAGATAGAACAGCTTACAGATGCCGGCTGCCAGATAGTCAGACTGGCAATACCTGACATGGAAGCCGCAGAGGTGCTTTCACGGGTAAAAAAACAGGTGAAAATTCCCCTTGTAGCAGATATACATTTTGATTACAGACTCGCTGTAGCAGCTATAGAAGCGGGAGCCGACAAGATACGCATAAACCCGGGAAATATAGGAAGTACCGACAGGATAAAAGCTGTGGTGGAAGCTGCAAGAACAAGGAACATACCCATAAGAGTCGGGGTAAACTCAGGATCACTGGAAAAAGATATAATAGAAAAGTATGGCGGAGTAACTGCCGAAGGTCTTGCAGAAAGCGCTCTTAGAAATATAAAATACATAGAGGACATGGATTACGGCAATCTGGTAGTATCCATAAAATCTTCAGATGTAGCTATGAACTACAATGCCCATAAAATTTTGACAAAAACTACAGATGTGCCTGTCCATATAGGAATAACAGAAGCAGGTACACCGGCCATGGGAAGAGTAAAATCGGCAGCAGGCCTTGGAGCGTTGCTCCTTGAGGGCATAGGGGATACCATGAGAGTTTCACTGACAGCAGATCCGGTGGAAGAAGTCCTGTTTGCCGCTGATATTTTAGAAAGTATAGGTATGAGAAAACCCGCAATAAACCTTGTATCATGTCCTACATGCGGCAGGACAAGGATAGATCTTAAAGGACTTGCAGAGGATGTTGAAAGACGGCTTGAACCTCTGAAAAAGGAACTTGCAGCAAAAGGAAAGAAAGGAATAACCGTGGCCGTCATGGGATGTGCAGTAAACGGTCCGGGGGAGGCCAAGGAGGCAGACTTCGGTATTGCCGGAGGAAACGGCAAAGGAATAATATTTGCGAAAGGAAATATTGTCAGGACTGTAGAAGAAAAAGAACTGGCAGACGAGCTTATCAGTATGATCAGAGAAAGCTGCGGGAGTAAGGCATAGGAAATGAGAGACATAATAGAAAAAGCTCTTGAGGGATACAGAATGGGTGCGCTTTCCGGAAAAGAGTTTAATTACAGGTTGCAGAGAGCTTCGATAAAAAAGGAACAGAGGGTCTTATCAATAGATATGACCCTTGATTTTGTCATGCCCATAGAAGCATGTCATCAAATAAAAGATCAGATAATAGAAAAGCTTAACAATGAGATAAGAGCAGTTGAGATAAATTTTACATATGACCATATCAATATGAGTCAGGAGGAAATCATCGGCCTGTTTATTCCTCATATGATAGAGATAATAAACGGCAGATATACAGGACTGACAAGTGCAATTCAGACAGATAATTTCATTTGGAACGGAAAACAACTGACCATATTTGCTGTAGGAAAGTTCACTGTGGATCTTCTCAACCGTCATGTCAGAAAACTTTTTCAGGAGTTATTGAAAAAAACTTTTGATATAAATGCTGAAATAGAATTCAGGAATAATGAAGAAGAACTTAATCAGAGTATTGAAGCATTCAGAGCGGTAGAAGAAGAAGATATAAAACGCTCAATGGCGGAGTATGAAAAAGAACTTAAATCCAGGGCAGAAAAGTCTAAAGATATAACGACGGGAGAATCCGGCAGAAATACCACTCAGGGAGAATGGAGAGGGAGAAGAAAAGATAAAGAGGATAAGGCTTGCGGAAACAGAATCATGGGTAAAGAGATATCATCGGAACCTACTTGTTCACTTAAGGAAATAGATCCTTCCCAGGGTATGGTGGTGGTCAGTGGAAATATTTTCAGGATAAGTCACAGAATCACAAAAAAGGGCAATTTTCTCATGACTCTGCTTCTTACAGATGATACAACAACTATATGTACCAAGGCCTTTATAACTGAAGGGAAAAAAGAAGAAATAGACCAGATGCTCAAAGCAGGTGACACTGTAAAGATACGCGGAGAGGTCCAGTGGGACACTTTTGAGAACCTGAATACAATAATGATAAAAGATATCCAGAAGGAAGAATCTACAGAAGACAGAAAAGACACATGGCCGGACGGCAAGAGAGTTGAACTTCATGCTCATACAAAGATGAGTGCCATGGACGGCCTCAATGAACCTGCCGATATAGTCAATCAGGCGGCAGCATGGGGACAGCCTGCTGTAGCTATAACGGATCATGGAGTAGTGCAGGCGTTTCCTGATGCGGCCAAGGCGGCAAAAAAATTAAAATCCAAAGGGATAGACATAAAGATAATATACGGTATGGAAGGGTATGTATTTGACGATGCAGGGCTGATAGATGCAGAAGGCAATATAGACTATAAGGCCAGACCCACAAACCATATAATATTGCTTGCGGCCACTCAGGAGGGAATGAAAAATATATATAAGCTTGTTTCATATTCGCACCTGAATTATTTTTATAAGAGACCCAGACTGCCCAAGTCAGTCATACAGGCCAACAGAGAGGGAATAATCATAGGTTCTGCCTGTGAAGCAGGAGAATTGTATCAGGCTTTTTATAAACAGAAGACCCATGAAGAGATAAAAAAGATTGCTGAATTTTATGATTATTTTGAGATACAGCCTCTGATAAACAACAGATTTCTTACAGAAGACAGGACCGAAGGAGGTAAATATCCTGACAGAAGAAGACTGACCGTAGATGAGCTGAAAGATATAAACAGACAGATTGTAGCGCTGGGAGAGGAATTGGACAAACCTGTAGTTGCTACCACCGATGCTCACTATGACAGAGACACTTCCGCCATATACAGAAATATAATAATGGCAGGTCAGGGGTATAAAGATGCTGAAAACGGCCAGGGTCTGTTTCTGAGGACCACAGATGAGATGATGGAAGAATTTTCATATCTTGGTGAAGAGACTGCCAGAAAGGTCGTAATAGAGAACACAAATCTCATTGCCGATATGACTGATGAACTTCTGCCGGTACCAAAAGGAAAGTTCCCGCCAAAGATTGCAGGGGCAGAAGAAAGACTGAGAAAGACATGTATGGAAAGAGCTCACAGCATATATGGAGATCCTCTGCCTCCTGAAATAGGAGAGAGGCTGGAAAAAGAGCTTAATTCCATAATTAACAACGGGTATGCTGTAATGTATGTGTCAGCTCAGATGCTGGTTCAGAAGTCTTTGGAGGATGGCTATCTGGTGGGTTCAAGAGGGTCTGTGGGATCATCCCTTGCTGCAACCATGGCCGGGATTACTGAGGTGAATCCGCTGGATCCGCATTACATATGCCCAAAGTGCAAATATCTTGAGTTCGGTGACATGCAGAAGTATGACTGCGGCATCGACATGCCGCCAAAAAAATGTCCCCGTTGCGGAACAGAAATGAACAGAGACGGATTCACCATACCTTTCGCCACATTCCTGGGATTCGACGGCGATAAGGAACCTGATATCGACCTGAATTTTGCGGGAGAATATCAGCCGGTTGCACATAAATATGTAGGTACTATATTTGGAGAACAAAACGTGTTTAAGGCAGGTACGGTAGGTACCATAGCCGATAAGACTGCCTACGGATATGTCATGAAATTTTACGACGAACAGGGCATACCCATAAATAAATATGAGGCAGACAGGCTGACTCAGCACTGTACCGGAGTAAAGAGAACTACAGGACAGCATCCGGGAGGAATAGTAATTGTACCGGATGACCACGAAATATATGAGTTCTGTCCTGTTCAGCACCCGGCCAACGATGTGAAGTCAGACATAATAACCACCCATTTTGATTATCATAAAATAGATGAAAACCTGCTTAAACTGGATATACTGGGGCATAATGTCCCTTCCATGATAAGACAGCTTCAGGATATGACAGGAGTGGATCCTCTTACAGTACCTCTTACAGACAGAAAAGTACTGAGCATTTTCAATGGAATAGAAGCTCTTGATATAAAAGACCCGGATTACAAATTCAAGCATGGCTCTTATGCCATACCTGAATTCGGTACTTCTTTTGTGCGGCAGATGCTTGATGATACAAAGCCGGACAAGTTTGCCGACCTTGTAAGGATATCGGGATTTTCCCACGGTACCGATGTGTGGCTCAATAACGCTCAGGATTACATAAGACAGGGCGTAGCTACCATGAGGGAGGTTATATCAACAAGAGATGACATTATGAACTACCTTATGCTGAAAGGAATTGAGAACAAGATGTCATTTCAGATCATGGAGGATGTCAGAAAAAACAGGCCTCTTAAAGAGGAACAGCTCAATGTGATGAAAGAACACGGAGTACCTCAGTGGTACATAGACTCATGCATAAAGATTCAGTACATGTTCCCCAGGGCTCACGCAGTGGCATATACTATGATGTCTTTCAGAATGGCATGGTATAAAGTGTATTATCCCAGAGAATTTTATGCAACATATTTCAGCAGTGTAGTCGGTGATTTTGATTCCGAGACAATTTTAAGAGGCAAAGACGCCATAATGGAAAAGATGGATCTTATCAATGCCAGAGGGCATGATGCAACAGCAAAGGAAAACAATGAACTGACAGTTCTGGAAGTGGCGTATGAGATGTATGCCCGCGGTTATGAATTCAAGGATATGATCCTGGGAGAATCTGATGCGGTGAAGTTCAAGATATCAGACGGAAAAGTTCTTCTTCCGTATATGGCCTTAAGCGGAATGGGAGAGACAGCAGCAAGATCTCTTGCAGATGAATATGCAGTAAAACCATTTGAAACCATAGAAGAAATCATGAAACGTGCCAAGATAACAAGATCATCTATTGAAGCTCTCAGGGCAAGAGGGGTCCTTGAGGGACTTCCGGAGACGGATCAGCTGAGTTTCTTCTGACACTATCAGCACCAACAGCAGATAAAATAACGATGCAGATGGTATAAGACAACTTATGAAGATCAATATTATCTGACTGTATCATATGTGGATCAGACAGCATCTTCATGAAAACTCCAAAAAATCAATGAAAAACAGTCAGACTGGTTGAGTGAAAAAGTAAATTCCACATGAAAAGGTAAATTCCATGCTGACGAGTAAATTCGTAATTTGGGGGTTTGACATATTGGG
>CASFMJ010000009.1 GCA_949295785.1 uncultured Bacillota bacterium
AGTTGAAAATCGAAAGCATTTCATAATCTACAAAAGAAAGGAGCTATCGCTCCGGCCAACCTGATCGGTCAACTGTGCGACAGCCCCATTATTATATATATTCATAATCAAAACATATTCACGCATTACTTACAAAATTCAAAGGACAGATAATACACAAAATCATTGACCGCATCCGGTTTTTCATTTTCGATTTCTGAAATAGGTGTTCCGCTCACCCCATCTTTACCGTATATAAGAGCCACCAGTCCTTGTTCATGGCTGAATTGAATCGGTGTTTTTTCTTCGATTTGCGTGGCCGTTCTGCCGTAATACTCTTTGTTTTCTGCGTTTTCAAGAATCGGAAAAGTTGTTGAGTATTTAGTGTTTTCATCTGTGAGAATCGTTTTAACACTGAATTTTTCAAAATCCGGTACAAAAACAATCTGGCCGCTTGTGGAAGATTCCGGGTCTCCGGAAGCTTCCATATCATCATAAGAAAACTCTGCAATTTTAGACTTCGCAATCAGAGTTCCCGATTGATACTCAGACATAAAAACAGTTAATGCCTTAAACCTGTCTTTTGTATAAAAATCAAACATAAAGGCACCATCTGCTCCTGATAATAATTCTGCTGTTTTCATTTCTGTACTGTTTCTGTCTACCGGCACTATATAATTCTGCGGCTGCAACAGTTCTTTGATCACGGTACTGATCATTAAAGCGCCGATGATAATTGTGATCAGGCTTAAAATAACGATAACTTTTTTTAAATTCTTTTGTTTTTGCTTGCTGTCACTTGTTATCTGTATAAGATTATACTCAGACTTTTTTATTAAATTTTCTTCGGCAATATCTTCTCCCAGAAGAAACTCATTGATACTGATATGTAAAATATCGCACAATTCCATATATATGGATACATCCGGCAGACAGATGCCCCGCTCCCATTTAGAAACAGATTTATCACTCATTCCGAGTTTCTCTGCAAGCTGTTTCTGTGTCAGCCCGATTTCTTTTCTTTTTTCTGCGATATATTTTCCGATTTTTATCAGATCCATTCTTCCCCCTCCCTCCTTAAAGCATATAATAACGGCTAATAAAACAAAAGTACACCTCCCGATAGTAGAATAATATAAAAAGCCGAGAGTTTTCGACATAAATGATAGCAGAAACTCCCGACTTTTCTGTTTTTAAAGCATCGGTTTTATCTCTTTATCCGGCAGCTTAAGGCTATACTCCGCCGGTCTCAATGTGCTTCTTTTCCCCAAAACTCATTTTTTGTTTTCGAAAGGGTGAACTCTCTACTGGTTTTCCCTGCCGTTGCAAAGTAATACATTTCTGCCTTCTTTAAAAAATTGCATATGCATTAATAATCTCTTTTCAAAAGCTCATTCGTCAAAGAAAACAATATCATTCTTAATATAAATAATCTGCATTTACCTTTCTTTGCTTCAGAACTGCAAATTCTTACCGTTCCAATCTGTGTTAAAAAACATGATATAGTATATCGGTATATAAGTTATCTTGCCCTTTTGCGTGACTTTTCTTTCGTTGGATACAACGAATGCTTTTTTGATATGATAATCTTCGTTTTTCACAAAAGTGTTCAATGCACTGTGCACAGTATAGTCCTTACCGGACTTTACTTCGATCGGCACGGCGGAAAGACTGTCATAATCATCAATAAGATAATCAACTTCACCCTTGTTGCGATTGTCATAATAAAAGAGTTTATGACCGTGAGCGATCAATTCGCCGGCAACAGCTGTTTCATACACAGAGCCCAGATTGATACTTTTCTCATCATTCAGCACAGCTCTGATATTATTTCCATAAAGAATACCCGTAAGAATACCTACATCATTCAGATAAAGCTTCAGCAGATTCTTTCCGGTAGATTCGATAAGGGGGAATGTGGGATTGGAAATTGCCTGAACATTCAGCGCTATACCTGCACTGATGAGATAATCGAATTCATCTGCATAATTATTGAATGTCTTGCCCCTCTTGTTCTCAATGTTCTGAACCACAACTCTTTTTTTCTTATTCTCCATATTGGAGGGAATGAGATCATAAATTCTGCGAATCTTCAGCTTCTTTTCATCATCATATTTAGAAGCATCCGCTGCGTAGTAATCGTGAATTTCATTTTGTATATCGCGGACTGTCTGAATGTTTTTTGTTTCAAGATAGGCATTGACCGCATCGGGCAATCCGCCTACAAGTAAGAATTTACGGAATAAATCCATCATTTTATTGTGCATTGACTCATCTAATGCTTCCAACCGTTCAAACTTCTTGCGCATTGAGGAAATCGCAAGTTCATTCATTCCGTTAGCATAAAGAAATTCTTCAAAATCCAGCGGAAACATTCTGACCATTCTAATGCTTCCCATCGGAATTGATGTGGTTTGGGACAGCGTAACTCCTAAAAGTGATCCGCTGGCAATATAGGTGAACTTATTATCCTGCGACAGGAATTTCAGCAGAGTGAGCAAATGAGGGTAAGCCTGTATTTCGTCAATAAAAATCAGCGTGTTTTCTTTACTCTTCATTTTATTTCCTGCGAGCATACTGACCTGCAGATAAAAATCTTCTACGGTTTTCGTATTTTCAAAAAG
>CASFMJ010000010.1 GCA_949295785.1 uncultured Bacillota bacterium
ACTCATTCTAACAGCTTAAGCAACAAGATGGGTAATTCCTTACTGGCTGTAAGGGGTATTAACCATAAATATATTGTAGTAGGAGAAGGAGAAGGTACGGTTTCTCCTTTCCAGGCTGCCGCAACGGCTCTGGCATGTACCGTAGGTGCATCAAATATAGTAGGAGTTCCTATTGCAATAGGTTTCGGCGGCCCAGGCGGGCTCTTCTGGATGTGGATCTGCTCGCTTATGGGCATGATCATTAAATTTGCGGAAATAGTACTTGGCATAAAATATCGCGAAAAAAATGAAGATGGCGTATATGTAAGCGGTCCAATGTACTATATGTCAAAGGGATTTCCTAATAAAAAGGCCGGAAAAATCATGGCGTGGATGATGTCTTTCACTATGTTACTTTTTGTGCCCTTCACTATTGCGGCACAATCTGTTTCAGCAGTACAGTCAGCAGAGACAATCGGTATTGATGCTGTTATTACCGGTGCCGTGCTGACAATAATCATTGGCATAATAACCTTTGGCGGAATAAAACGTATAGCAAGTGTAACTGACAAAATGGTTCCTTTCATGGTAATAATTTATCTTGTCGGTGCTCTTATAGTTATCGGGGTTAATATTTCTTCACTTCCTGCCGTACTGGCTTCAGTAATAAAATCAGCATTTACCGGCCACGCAGCAATGGGTGGCTTTGCCGGAGCCGGAGTTGCTGCTGCTATACGCTGGGGCTTTGCCAGAGGAGCATATTCTACGGATCTCGGAATGGGATCAGCCGCCATGGGGCATGCGGCAGCAACCACAGACCATCCCGTGCGTCAGGGTTTCTGGGGGATCTTTGAAGTTACTGTTTCCGGCCTGATAATCTGCACAATGTCCGGTCTCACTATTCTCTGTACAGGAGTATGGAACGATGTTCCGGCAGAACAATCCGGTATGATGCCCACAATGGCATTTCAGAGTGTATTCGGTGAACAGGCTGGCGGTATAGCGGTATCAGTCGCTCTTTTATTCTTCGTCATATCTACCATGATTGTTCAGGTTTATTACGGAGAACGCCAATGTGAATTCTTTTTTGGAACAAAGATTGCAAAAATAGGAAAATTCTTATTTGTGTTATCAATATTCATGGGAGCTGTATTAAATCTTTCCACAGTATTTTCTTTCCTGGATCTTATTCTGGGACTGGCACTGTTCCCGCATTTAATAGCTCTAATTGTAATGAGCGGTCAGGTTGTAGAGCTTAAAGATGATTTTTTCAGCAATCCTAAATATTATCTTAAGGAGAAGAAAAATGGGAAAGTATGATAAAGTTTATATCAATGGCAAAATATTTACTTCTGATTCAGCTAATCCTTATGCTGAAGCAATGGCGGTAAAAGATGGCAAAGTTGCTAAAATAGGCAATGTTTCTGATTTCAATATTGAAAATGAAGATGTTACAGATCTTAAAGGCAGCTGCGTACTGCCGGGCCTTATTGACAGTCATATGCATCCTGTAATGATTGCCGATAATATGAATCAGATTGTTTGTCTTCCTCCGTATATTTATTCAATATCCGAACTAATTTCTTCCATAAAAGAGAAACGTCAGGTACAAGGTCCGGACAAATGGATCCTGGGCTGGGGATACGATGAAGGAAAACTTGCAGAGAATCGCACTCCTACCAGATATGATCTTGATCAAGGAGCTGCAGATGTCCCTGTATGTATTTTCCGCTCTTGCGGGCACATACGCTGCGTAAACAGCAAGGCTCTTGCCATGGCCGGCATCACAGATAAAACACCTGACCCTGTGGGGGGTGAGATTGAAAAGGATTGTAACGGGCAGCCTACAGGAGTTCTTAAAGAAAATGCGAGATTTCTTCTGGACGATATTTT
The DNA here is from genome assembly GCA_949295785.1 of uncultured Bacillota bacterium. Lineage (GTDB taxonomy): Bacteria > Bacillota > Clostridia > Peptostreptococcales > Anaerovoracaceae > Fimisoma. Next base: position 1,873 of record CASFMJ010000010.1, read on the forward strand.
CCCTGTAAAAACCGGTGAAGAAATCTCACAAAGTCTGGCAGATCTTTCCCTTTTATTAGCTTCACTGGGTATCACAGGAATCGCTGATATGGGGAATCTGGATGACAGAGATTATTATGATATATATACAGATGCTCAAAAGAAAGGCTTTGTTCAGAAGACAGGCATATTCTATATGTGGGATTCCTTTGCTGATAAATCAAAAATCAGGCTTACCCCGGATCGTCTTGATACACGTGCTCATATAAAGGTTCAAGGAGTAAAACTTATATGTGATGGTGGTATATCCGGCCGTACTGCATGGTGTAACAGGCCGTATCCCGGAGGTGACGGTACGGAATGTGGTATAGCTACCTGTACTCGTGAAAACTTTGAGTCGGCAATGAATTTCTGTAAAGAGCATAAAGCCCAGCTTGCCGTTCACGCTATGGGGCAAAACGCAATCGATATGGCTGTATCCATTATTTCAGGTGAAGAAGATTGGTTAGACGATAACATGCCCCATGCAAGAATTGAACATGCTTCCATGCCCACTTCCTATGCACTCGAGACTGCTGCTGCTTCAGACATTGCGTTTGTCTCTCAGCCCATATTCATGTATGCTGAAGTGGAAAGATATCTTGAAAATCTTGGCAAAGAATGGTTCCAGGAAACTTTTCCTATGCAGGATGTCCTGAAGGCCGGAATAAGACTTGCTTTTTCAACCGATGCGCCTGCTACTCCTCTGTCAAATGCTTATGATCCTTTTATTTGTCTTAAGTCTGCTGTGACCAGAATCGCAGGTAACGGCGAAGATTGCGGCCAGAAACATGCTGTAGATATAGAAACAGCCATAAGATTATATACTGCTGAAAGCGCATATGTTATGGGATTTTCTGATACAGGTATTTTAAAAGCAGGCTACTGCGCAGACTTTATAATACTTGATCGTGATATTCTTAATATCCCGGCAGAGGAAATCGATCACGTAAAGGTAAAAAGCACATATATAGACGGTAAAGAAGTCTATCATATTTAGTATTTGGAAATTCTAACAGCTGTGAAGAGCCGTAGGCAGTAAACACAGCCGTGTAAGGGGCTGCGGAGAATCAGCCCCTTTTTAATTATTACGGCATAAAAAAACCGGAATAAAAATTCCGGTTTGTCTTCTGATTATCAGTCCATGTTGTACTTGTTCTTGAATTTCTCAACACGGCCGCCTCTGTTGACGAACTTCTGCTGGCCTGTGAAGAACGGATGACATGCGGAGCATACGTCCAGTTTCAGTTCTTCTTTGGTTGATCTTGTAACGAAAGTGTTACCACATGCGCAAGTTACTTTACATTCCTTGTAATCAGGATGGATTCCTTCCTTCATGCTTTTTACCTCTTTCTTTTTTATTTTTATCTTGATCATCGGCTTTTGCCGCGTCTGTCTTGTTTTGCTGCATTTTCTTTTGCAGCCCTTATACTATATCACGGCTCGCAATTGAAATCAAGAGATTTTTGCCGGATTATTAAAGGTTTTTGGCAGATTAAACGTTTCTTTTTTTATCGCAGTCTTTTATTTCTTTTCAGAAAGTCTTTCTATTTGTCTTTTTTCCCCTTGAGCCGGGCAGCGATTATCCTGTCTTTTCCGGCAAGGTCTTTAAGGCATATAATATCGCAGAATTTCTCTGCCTCCGTCAGAAGCTGCATGACAGCCTGTCTCTGATCATAACCGATCTCCATCATCAGAATACCGTTCTTATTCATATGCAAAGGTGCTTCATCCGCTATTCTGCGATAGAACGTCAGTCCGTCAGGCCCTCCGTCAAGTGCCGAAAGCGGTTCATGATCTCTGACTTCCTTTTGAAGTGTGGCAATGACTCCGGTGTTGATATAGGGCGGATTGGAGATTATCAGGTCAAATTTTTTCTTTCCCAGTTTTCCGCAAAACGGTGCGAAAAGATCCCCCACCTCAAACCTGACCGATTTCAGATTCAATGATGCAGCGTTTTCCTCTGCGATCTTAACTGCTTCACCGCTTATGTCTGAGCATGTCATTTTTATTCCCGGGCATAATTTAGCAATAGAAAGACCTATGGCTCCGCTGCCGCAGCACAGATCGAGCACGTCTTTTATACCGGCTTCTGTATATTTTTCTCCCCGCAGGCTGCCTTTCTTGATTATCTCAACGGCATCTTCTGTCATGGTCTCCGTGTCCTGTCTGGGTATGAGCACCGCAGGTGTGACTTTAAAAGAAAATCCCATGAACTCCTGTTGCCCGGTTATATACTGTATCGGTTCTCCTGATACCCGTCTTTCGATCAGCTGAAAATATGCCTCACATGTATTATCTTGCAGTACATTCTGCCAGTGCATCATCAATCCAACTGCATCTAATCTGTCCAGATAGCAATACAGGTCTTTTGCATCTCTGTCGGCATCTGCTATTCCTGCTTGCCTAAGCTGATTCTGTCCTATTCTTATAAGTTCTTTAAGTGGCAGACTCATTTTTTCTTCCTCATTTTATATAAATTTCTTCAGTGTTTTTATTGTCAGTCTTGACTTGCTGATGCGGCTTCACATCATCATGGTGTTCAGCCTTGATCTCAGTCTGATATTCATTTCCGGACTCCGATCTCACCTTGGACTCAGTCTTATGCTCCTGATGGGAGTTGAATTTAGGATCGAACCCAGTGTTATACTCCTGTGCCGGTTCTCTCACAGGTCATGCCTCGGGCTCCAGCTTGGATTCGGGTTGGGGCGCTGTCTCTGTTTATTTCTCTGCCCCGGGCTTTGGCTCAGCTTACGGTGCATCCTCTGTTTACGCCTCTGCTCAGTATCCATACCGGGCTTTAGCACAGCTCCGGTCTTGGCTTCCGTATCAGCTTCCGGCTCAGGTACGTACTCTGGTTTGGACTCCGGCTTTGGCTCAGGCAGCGGCCTTCCGTCCGGATCACACAGTCCTTCAAAATATGGGGTGTCATTGCCGGGCAATACGGCTTTCATTGCCGCAATAGCTACTTCAAGCTGTTTTCTGCCGGGTTCTTCGGTGGTAAGTTTCTGGAGGTACAGACCCGGAATGCTGAGAACCTTGACAATTATATTGTCACTTCTTCCGGCCCATTTCAAAAGTTCATATGAAAGTCCGGCAATAAGCGGCAATACCAGTATCCTGGAGAGTATCCTCACCCACACGTTTGGCCATCCCATCAGTGCATGCGCCAAAACGGCTATTACCATGACAAACATGAGAAAGCTGGTGCCGCAGCGCGGATGCAGTGTGTAAAACTGTTTGGCGTTTTCCGGCGTAAGTTCGAGTCCGTTTTCAAAACAGTGTATAGTCTTATGTTCTGCTCCATGATACCTGAAAACCGTCTTTATATCGCCCATTTTGGCAATAAGGGCTATGTATATCACAAATATCGCAATCCTGACTATTCCCTCCACCAGATTGAGCAGGATTATACTGTCTGTCAGTTTTGAAAGCAGTCCTGTTATTACGGTAGGCAGCAGCATGAATATTCCTATGGAAAGAGCCAGCGCAATGATCACGGAAAAAGCCATGAGAATCTTCCATGCCCTTTCTTTTCCCAGTTTATCCTCTATCCATGTCTCAAATCTTCCCTTTTCATATTCGTCCGGATAACTGTCTTCAAGCACGTCAGCCGAGTACATCAGGACTTTTGTTCCCTGAACCAGTGAGCTTACAAAGCTTATAACTCCTCTTATGACGGGAACTTTGCTCCACCTGCCCGGCTGAGGCGTAGGCTGTGTCTTCATGTGAATACTTCCGTCAGGCAGTCTGACGGCTATGGCCGTTTTTTCAGGGCCACGCATCATTATGCCTTCCATTATGGCCTGTCCTCCTATAGAAGTGGGACAAGCTTCCTTTAAAAAAATCTTTTTAAGATCCATCTTTCTCCATTCTAATAATCTAAAATAACTTTTTTGATTATTTCGATAAAATCTTTATTATTTCTTGTATGCGCCAGGTTTTCAATTATGGTTTCTGTAACATCCTGGGAGTTGCTGTTGGAAAGGGCTCTTCGCATTGACCATATGGCTTCAAGTTCATCCTGATCCATCAGCAGATCTTCCCTTCTGGTTCCTGACTTGTTAAGGCTTATGGCCGGGAATATCCTCTTTTCTGACAGTTTCCTGTCAAGATGCAGTTCCATATTACCTGTACCCTTGAATTCTTCAAATATAACATCATCCATGCGGCTTCCTGTTTCCACCAGCGCTGTGGCCAGTATGGTTATGGAACCGCCTTCTTCCATTTTACGTGCCGCACCGAAAAACTTCTTAGGTTTATGGAAAGCCCCCGGGTCCATTCCGCCGGAGAGTGTTCTGCCTGAAGCCGGCACTACCATATTGTAGGCTCTTGCAAGTCTTGTCAGACTGTCCAGCAGTATTACCACATCTTTGCCGTGTTCCACCAGTCTCTGAGCGCGAGCCAGTACCATTTCGGCCACCTTCACATGGTGCTGAGGCAGTTCGTCAAAAGTGGAGTATATCACTTCTCCTGTTTTGAGGGAGCGTTTCATGTCGGTGACTTCTTCGGGTCTTTCATCCACAAGCAGCACAATCAGTTCAATTTCGGGATAGCTTTTTTCTATGGCACCGGCGATGCTTTTGAGAAGCACCGTCTTTCCTGCTTTGGGCGGAGCAACGATTAGTCCTCTCTGTCCTTTTCCTATGGGCGCCACTATATCTATAAGTCTCATGGACAGTTCCTTGCTGCCGTTTTCTAATCTTATGCGTTCATATGGGAATACCGGAGTAAGGTCATCAAAATCCGGCCTTCTTATGGCTGCTCCGGGCTCATCGCCATTGACTGTAAGCACATAAAGAAGGGCACCGAATCTTTCGCCTGCCTTAGGCAGCCTGGTTATTCCTTTTATCTTATCACCTGTTTTAAGGTTAAATCTTCGTATCTGGGTCGGTGACACATAGATATCTTTGTCACTGGTAAGAAAATTGGAGAATCTTAGAAAGCCGAAATTGTTTTCTTCCTGGATTTCCAGAATGCCTTCCACCTCGGGGCGTTCTTCCTTCTGGTCTAAAGATGAAACTTCTTCTGTCTCGCCTGCCTCGGATATTTCCCGGGTTTCTTCGGCCTCTGCTGCCTGCTCCATTATTTTTTCGTCTGTCATTTTTTTACCTTGATGAGAGCTGTAAGAGATTGCTCTCTGCCTTTCTCAGAATTTTTTAGAATTGCTGTTCAGAATGCTACGTCATGTGTCTATGATATACTTGCCTGCATAAAAAATCAACCCTATTCCTTGATTGCAGGTATATTAACTGAAAAATGTCTGTTTTTATTCAGGCAGTATGGTCTTTATGAATTCTACGAATCTCTTTATGGCTGGTGAAGCGTTCTTTACAGGCTGAAGGGCTATGCCTATCTCAACTGTCTGCGGAGGGTCCAGAGGAAGCTGCTCTACTCTGTCTCCCTTGAACAGTTCTGCAAAGATTTCATTGACTGTGGTTATACCAAGGCCCTCTGCAACCATGGAATATGCAGCCATATTATCTGTAGCTGAGAGTCTTGCATTTATTTTTATGCCGCAGCGTGTGAACATTCGTGAATTGTCTGTTTCACTGCCGGGGTACATCTCTATGAACGGTTCTTTTTCAAGTCTTGCGATGGGGAAACATCCGGCTGCCACGGCAGGATGAGACTTTGGTACCCATGCGATTATCCTGTCTTTTCTCAAGGGTATCCAGTCTGTTATTTTTTCCCTTCGACTGACTATGGCAAGGTCTAATGTTCCCTCTTCTATCATTTCTGTCAGATCTGTGCTGGTTCCTTCTGTTATGCTTATTGTAATATCAGGATAAATCTGTCTGAATTCAGATATGGCTTTTGCCATCCATCCATAATAATAAGAGTATGCGCTTCCTACTGCCACATGACCTTTTTCCAGCCCCAGTATCCTGTCAAGTTTTTCTCTGGCTGCGGCTTCTTCTTTAAGAATGGTTTCTATATGGGGAAGTATTTCCCGACATTCTGCTGTAGCCTCAGCGCCGTTTCTGTTTCTTTTCAGCAAAATTACACCGCACTCATCTTCCAGCGAAGCAATCATCCTGCTTATAGCCGAGGGAGTATATCCCAAAGCTTCTGCCGCTGCCGACAGACTGCCTTTTTCTATGGCGAACATGAGCGCTCTGCATTTTTCTATATCCATATTTTTTTGTTTCTCCGATTTTTATTTCTCGAATTTATTTAACATTTTAGCAACTATATATTGATATATTATCGCTTTACTCAAATATATCTTCTGTTTATACTATTGTCAAGTTATTCTGCTGTCAAAAAACGGAGGTATAAAAAGCATGACGAGAAAAAATGCCGAGATTCTGCTGGCTGCCGTAGTTTTAGCCCGCAGCGCTTCTTTTTTGTTCAATAAAATACTTCTTGATACCATGAGTCCTTTCACCCTTATGGGAATGCGATTCCTGCTGGCAGGTACAGTGCTGATGGTGTTATTCAGAAAGCGCTTTGTTTCTGTTTCCCACCATACCTTTTTCAAAGGTGTTTTTCTGGGATTCGTTTTCTTTCTTATGATGAGCGCAGAACTTTTCGGGCTGAAAACAGTCTCGTCTTCTACTGCTGCTCTTTTAGAAGGTACCGCCATAATTTTTGTTCCTATATTTGAAAGCTTCATAAGGCGCACGGTGCCTTCAAAGCGCATGATTACAAGTACCATATTATCCTTTGGGGGAGTTTCTCTTCTCACGTCAGGAGGCATGGGCTTTTCTATGGGGCCCGGGGCTTTTCTCTGCCTGAGCGCAGCCGTTATCTATGCTGTATGTATGATTCTCACTGACAGGATGTCTAAAGATGAAGATTCTGTAGTTTTAGGTACTTTACAGGTTACTTTTATGGGTGTGTTCGGCATGATTTTTTCTCTGATGCTGGAGACTCCTGTTCTCCCGCAATCGACAGGCCAGTGGGCGGCTATGCTGTTTCTTATTATTGTGTGCAGCAGTTTCGGTTTTGCCATGCAGCCTGTGGCTCAGAAATATACCACTTCAGAGCGCACTGCCGTTCTGGGAGCTCTTAACCCCATGGGAGCGGCTGTTCTTGGTATAATATTTCTCCATGAACCTTTGGGTATCACAGGTCTTTTGGGCGGTATGCTTATAATATGCGGTCTTCTTATACAGAGCGTAAAAAAAGAACAGCTGGCGGGAGAATAATCTCCCGGCTGTCCTTTTTTATTTATGTAAGTATGAGAAACTAATATTATTCTTCTGCACCCATCCATTTTTCTACCAGTTCATCATATGTGCCGTTTTCCATAACATTTTTGAGACCGGCATTGATCTTTTCCAGCAATTCACTGTTGCCCTTTGCTACAGCAAAAGCCATAGGAGCAGGGTCGATAGTTGCATCAAGCTGTTTGATTTCATCTGCATATTTTACTGTGTATCCGTCTGCAACAGGAGCATCCATGATAACTGCGTCTACATCGCCGTTCTGAAGCTGCAGTATGCAGTCTGTAGTCTTGTTGAGGACAACTGCTTCAGCGATAGTTCCTTCATCTTTGAGTTCCTGTACATATTCGCCTTCTGTGGTTCCTATCTGAGCGGCTACTTTCATGTCGGAAGTGAAGTCCTCAATTCCGTTTATGGTAGTATTGTCTTTCTTCACCAGAATAACTTTGCCGCTTTCATAATATTCATCAGAGAAGTCTACTTTTTCTGCCCTGTCTTCTGTAACATTCATGGCAGCAGCTATGATATCTGCATTACCGGCCTCAACAGCAGGTACAAGTGCATCAAACTCCAGTGAAAGGTATTCCACTTTGAATCCCTGGTCTTCTGCTATGGCGTCAAGAAGATCCATATCAAAGCCTACGATGTTTCCGTCTTCATCGGTTGAATCAAATGGCGCATATGTAGGTTCGGTGCATGCAACATATGTTTTAACATCTTCACCTGATGTTCCTGCGCTTTCTTCATCGTTTCCGCATCCTGCAAGAAGTCCCATGGAAAGGACGGCGATTAAAGCTAATACTAAAATTTTAACTGACTTTTTCATTTTTATTTCCTCCATAATTTATATACTTTTTATTTTATTTTCTTTGGCTTTTGTTATGAATGACATGGCGTCCAGCATCAGCTGAGCTGCATACATGCATGTCATTCCGTTATTGTCGTTAGGCGGTGACACTTCTGTCATATCGAATCCCACCACATCACCTTTTTGGGTGACCGCTTCAATTATGGCGCTGGCCTCCTCGTAATACAGGCCGAAAGGTGCGGGGGAACCTGTGCCGTTTCCTATGGATGGGTCCAGTCCGTCTATATCAAATGTTATATAATAATTTTTTGCTTTCGGTATCTTTGCGGCTATATTGGCCACACCTTTGTCTCTAACTTCTCTTGAAGTCACTATTATGTTGCCGTTTGCCTCTGCATCTTTAAAGTCTGACAGCTGGGAACTACCGATACCTCTTATCCCTATCTGCATTATCTTTCCTATGTGAGCCATTTCGGAGGCTCTTCGCATAGGGCTTCCCGGACCTTCTTCGATGCCGAAAGGCTTATAGGTGAAATCCAGGTGGGCGTCAAACTGTATCACACATAAATCCTCGAACCTGTCAAAGGCTCTGAGTATGGGTGTTGTTATGGCGTGGTCTCCTCCGATAGTGAACGGTATGGCTCCTTTATCAAGGATTTTTCTTATGGCTGCCTCGCAGTTTGCGAAACTTCTCTCATACACCGTATGGAGCACGTCTATATTGCCACAGTCTATTATCTTCCATGGCTCCCCGAGAAACTCTTCGTCTCTTATGGGATCATACCATCCTTCATGGGCATAACAGTTCAGTGTTGATGCTTCTCTCACTCCTCTGGGCCCGAATCTGGCGCCGGTCTTTACGGAAGTTCCCATGTCGTAGGGCATTCCGATGACGGCAATGTCTGCGTCAAGTTCATCCAGATCAAAGCACATGGGAGCCATCAGAAAGGAAGGTATCCCGACGAAAGGATTTCTCATAGAATCTTTTTCAATTGTGAAGGGATAATTCTTCATACTCATGATACTTGTTCTGTACTCCTGTTTTGTTTTTGCGGCTTTTGCTGCGATATGGCTATAATAAACCTCATTTTACCATTTGTCAAGCATAAAAATAAATTTTTTTGAATATTTTTTGTATTTTATACAGTGCAATCCATATTTTCGAGGTTTTTCGTGAATAATATGCATTCCAATGTGCTGCTCCATCTTAAAATCTGCTATGAGGCAGAAACTGCTTTTTTGATGCTAAAACAGTCTCCCGGTTATTTCAGTGTAAAATTAAAAAAGCTGACAGCCTCCGGATAAATCCGAAGGCTGCCAGCTTAAGTGTGGTTTATTTAGATAAATCAGATATTGATTTATCTGGCATAGTCATAGAAACCGATTCCGGTCTTTCTTCCCAGCTTGCCTGCTCTTACCATTTTTCTGAGCAGAACGTGAGGTCTGTATTTTGGATCACCATATTCGTTATAGAGGGTTTCCATTATAGCAAGGCAGACATCCAGTCCAATCAGGTCGCCCAGTTCAAGAGGTCCCATCGGATGATTTGCGCCAAGCTTCATAGCCGTATCGATTCCTTTAGCGTCTGCAACGCCGTCAGCAAGGATTCCTATACCTTCATTGATCATAGGAATAAGTATTCTGTTTACAACAAAGCCGGGAGCCTCTGCCACTTCTACCGGAGTCTTTCCAAGAGCTTCGGTAAGTGCAAGGATTGTAGCTTTGGTTTCTTCTGATGTAGTAAGTCCCTTGATTATTTCAACCAGCTTCATTGCAGGAACAGGATTGAAGAAATGCATTCCGATAACTTTGTCGGGTCTTCCTGTTGCTGCTGCGATTTCTGTTATGGAAAGGGATGAAGTGTTGGTTGCAATTATTGTCTCAGGTTTGCAGAGCTTATCCAGTTCAGCGAACAGAGCTTTTTTTGCTTCCATATCTTCTGTTGCAGCTTCGATGACCAGGTCAGCGTCTGCGATTATGTTGATATCTGTAGAGCCTGAAATTCTGCCATATACTTCTGCAGCAGCTTCAGCAGTCATTTTCTCTTTGGCAACCATTTTGTCAAGGTTTTTCTTGACAGTGGCAAGACCTTTTTCAACTGAAGAGTCTCTTCTGGCTCTCATTACTACTTCATAGCCATTCTGTGCAAGAACCTGAATGATTCCGGCTCCCATTGTACCGGTACCTAATACACCTATTTTTTTCATTTAATTTCTGCCTCCTTGTGAAAAAATAAGAACTTATAATATAGCGTTTTTAACATTCTTGTTAAAAAATTAACCGTTTTACAAATATATTATATCATAAAAAAACAAAAATGTAACCCCTTTGGTTAATTTATTTTGTTTTTATTGACGTACAAGTCTTTATCCCTGTAAAAAGCAGTCAATTTCCAATATTTAGGCCACCTCTTGACAATGTTAAAAGTAATTGAAAATTACTTTTAAGGAGGACAAAAACATGAAGAAAAAATTATTATCTGTCATAATGGTCGTACTTCTTGTGGCTTCATGCTGTGCCACCGCATTTGCAGAACCGGTTCAGCAGTCAGATTCATCAGATCAGGTTGTGCAACCGAGAGAAACTAATGATGTTATTTTTATAACAGACAGGGTTAGTTCAACAAAAGCTGATATTGTAGTCATTGTTGATTTTAGTCAAGTGGTAGATCAATATAGCGTAGTAATTTATCTTCAAAAATTAGTAAACGGATCATGGCAAGATGATTATTCAAACGATGACTATGTGTACTATAATAATGGCTTATCATCTCGTGATTTTGATTATATAAGAACATATGATGATCTTCAACGTGGTGTTACATATAGAATAAAATGTGTAAGTAAGGACTATATTGGCAATAGCTCACATATCATGACATGTTATTCACATTCATTCTAATTTCATTTGCTGTCTGGACTACTAGACAGCATTTTTAATTAAATTAACAATTGTTTCTTTATTTACCGTTTTAGATGCATCTATTCTTATAGTAATGCTATTTTGTGCAAAAATATAAACTAATGTATTTTCATCGGGATAACTACTTATAGAAACTTGTATGTCGTCCCATTGTTCTATTTTTGTATTAGGATTTGCTATTATTGATGATATATCTTCATTATTTGACTGTATTTCTTTTATATATATTTCTTCATTGTCCTTATTTATATATAATAGCTCAAATTTTTTTATTTTCTTGTTTGATTCCACTGTAGCCTCGCTAAACTCATATCCTTCAGGTATGTAAGGGAACATGATAAATTCCTCTCTTATATTTTCAGGTATGTCCTCCTCTGCATTATATACATCTTTTATTTCACTGCCGCTCTCTATCTTCGTTCCGCCTTCATTGCCCGCCACTGCTGAAGAAGGTTTCAATATACAGGTCACGGTCACTCCTATGCAAAGGAGAAGTACAGCTGCGCAGGATGCAACAGACAGCAGCATCTTTTTGCGCCTGTGTATTCTGGTACGGCGCTGGTCTGCTATGGCGATCCATCTTGCAACCATTTCCGGGGAAGGCCCCTCTTCCATATCATCTGACAGATATTCTGCTCTGAGTTTTTCTCCTATTATCTTTATATCATCATTATCTTTCATTATGATTATCTCCTTCTTCGAGTAATTTTCTAAGTTTTAACTTGGCTCTCCTGGATATGCTCTTTATATTTGACTGGGACTCGCCTAAGATAACAGCTATATCTTTCAGTTTATGTCCATATACATAATACAGAAGCAGAACTTTTTGTTCTCTATCAGTTAATTTTTTCAGATACTCGTAAGCAAGCTTCCTGTCAAGTTTGTTAAACACCTCGTCAAAGTCGGTGTAACATATTGTTCCTTCTTTACATTCTGATTTTACCACAGAATTATCAAAAGAGCATTCGTTTATTATAATTTTTCTGTCTTCTGATATGTATTTTATTCCTGTCCTCTTGGCGATCTTCAATAACCATGATTTCATTTTGGTCTCATCTTTAAGTCTGGGCAAACTTATCAATGCTTGTACAAACGTTTCCTGCACTATATCTTCTATTATTTCTTCGCTTAAATTAAATAATTTCAGATAATGTATCACTTCGTTATAATATGATATCAATAGTTTCTCTCTCCTTTTCATATCCTCACTGTCAAGCTTCAAATAAATCTCTCCCTTCCAATCTTCTTATACACTAATCATATACTATTACTATTTTTCAAACACAAATAAAGGCGGCATTTTCCGAAAAATCTCTTGTCAGAAACGCCGCCCCTTTGAATTTGTATTAATTTCTTGTAAAGTTGAATATGTTGATATTTATCTGCCACTCACCCCATCGGCATATATCTCCGCAATGTCCCTTATTCCATGAAGCTGCCTGGCATTACATCTCTTAAGCAGACCCATTATTTCTTCGCATACCTTTATCGCCTCTTGATCCTTATCACTGTCATAAACATTGCCTGCCAGCAGATAATCAGCCGTCACGTCCAGGATCTGACAAAGCAAATAAAGTCTCTTTATGGAGACTCCCTTGTTGCCATATTCAATATACGCTATAAACTGGGGCGATACGCTAAGCTTCTCTGCCAGTTCTTCTCTGCTCATGTCTTTGGCTTCTCTTCTGTTTCGTACTCTTCTGCCCATCTCTTTCTGATCCAGAGTTTTAAATTCCTGCTCTTTTATATCTTCTGCCATCTGTATTCTCCTTTACTTTAGTTTCAGCCAATATTCTGCCTTTATTCCTAAAGTTATCTCGAATAAACTTCTGGTTGAAGCAACCAGCAGATGATATTTTTACTCTATAAGACAAATTTTTTATTTTTTTAAATTTTTATGCAACTTTTTTGCTGCTTTTTTGCACTTATATTATAAAAGGTGGGGATTTTTTTGGCTTTTCTGATTAAACCATAGGGGAAAATTTATATCATTTTATATTGTGAGGTACCAAAATGAAATTAGAGACTCAGATGTTAATTGCAAGAAACATTCGCACTCTGCGCACCAGTAAGTGCATAAGTCAGACAGAGTTTGCAAAAATCATAGGTGTAAGTCGTTCCACCTATGCCAGTTACGAATTGGGCACCAGGACCCCTGACGCGGAATCACTGTTTTTGATTGCCAAAAAATTTGGTCTGAATATGAACATATTTTTTGAATGCGATAAATACAAGTTTCTTGGATATCTGGAAGGTTGCGAAATTATTGATGAAAAGCTTATGGTCCTGACCGCCAATTACAAGAACCTGTCACCGTTTGCAAAGGGAATGCTGATTGAGCGTTCCGTTTCACTGACAGAATGGGATAAGATGATCGAAGCCAACAGAAAAGCACTGAGAGAGAAAAGAGATAAAGAAAAATAACGCACACCGCAAAAAGACCCTGTTCTTTTACTTGGAGCAGGGTCTTTGCATATTTTTTGTATTATGATATATGAACGCTCCGGCACTTTCTGTCCAGCTCCTCCTGAACTTTCATCACCATTCCTTCGCTGCACAATATCACCAGCTTGTCACCGGCAGTCACCACCGTACTTCCTCCCGGCACTATCTCATGTCTCGACCTCATTACAGAAACCACAAGACATCCGGCCGGCAGGTCTATATCCGCAAGGGTTCTTCCGTCCATGAACGACCCGTGATGCACTTCACTTTCTATGAGAATCTTACTTTTCCTGTTGGTATTTTTGACCTTCCCTCCGGTTATGAGCCTTTCCGTAAGCTGCTCATAGAGAGGTCCGCCTTTTAAGGCTTCTGCAGTTATGTAGGCTATCAGGGAAACGGTGGACAGTGCAAGAAGATTTGAAAAAGTCCCCGTCATTTCGCTTATAAGTATTATTCCCGTTATAGGCGCACGGACTATGGCGCTGAAGTATCCTGCCATTCCAAGAATAACAAAATATTCTGTATAGTTTTGTGTATACCCAATCAAAGGACATACTGTCTCTGCGAAAATTCCGCCGGATAATGCCCCCAGCACCAGCAGAGGCAGGAATGTTCCTCCGGGCAGCCCGCTTCCGAAGCTCACGGCGGAAGATATATATTTTACCGCCAGAAGTATTATAAGCGTTTTCACATCAAATAGTCCTTCGCCGGCAGACCCGATAAGATCTGATCCGCTGCCCAGCGCCTCAGGTAAAACTGCCGCAAGTACCATGACCATTACAAACGGTACAGCGATCTTGCGTAAAAAAGGTCTGAACCGTGAGAATACGTCCTGCACTAAAAATGTCGTTTTATTATATATGACTCCGAACACGCCCAGAATAAGGCCTAAAATCATGACCATCCATATAAGTTCAAGAGGCATGCCCTGTGTCACGGTAAAACTGAATACCGGTTTAAGTCCGAAAATATACGATGCTATGCAATCTGCAGTTATGGCTGATGCCATGGTGGACAGGAGGACTTCTTTAGAAAAATTTTTATGAAGCTCTTCCAATGTGAATACAACACCTGCAAGAGGAGCACCAAAAGCCGCTGCAAGACCTGCTCCGGCTCCGCAGGTAAGAAGAAGTTTTTCTTCTGTCTTCAGTCGCTGGTTTATCCTTGAAAACCCTTTTCCTGTCATAGCACCCAGCTGTACACTGGGGCCTTCACTGCCAAGAGACAGACCGGCTCCTACAGACAGTATGCCACCGATAAATTTGCCTATAAGCACCGGCACCCATTTGGCATTAAGCTGTCCTTTAAGTTCGGCTTCAACCTGAGGAATACCGCTTCCGCCGCTTACAGGCTCTCTTTTTGTTATGGCTGCTGCCACCACAAGTAAAAAAATCAGAAGAAATACGGAAAGAAGAGCCACCAGTATGCGCTGGGATGAGGCAGCCACAAGAATATCTCTTATGTCTTCTGCCTTTATAAAGGCATATCTGAACAGGGATATTATAAGTCCTGCCAGAAAGCCTACTCCTATGCCCTCAAGCAGCAGTATGTACTGAAATTTTTCTTTTCTCTGAATATTTGCCTTTCCTAAGCTCATTCTCCGTCTTTTTATTATTTTTTTTGCCATTTTGACTCCATATGGATATTTTTACTGTATTATTTTTTGATTTGTGGCAGCATCAGAATCGTATTCTGACAGGCCGCCGGAAATTCCGGCGGCCTTATATCACGCAAAATACAGGTTTGTTGTAACATATTCTGGATCGCAGGTCACATCTATTCCCATGCTTCTTAAGGTCTGTTCATCTCTGTCGCTTAAAATAGCAGTGCAGTGGGCCTTGCACCCGTTGAGTTTCTGAAGCTGCTTTGACGCCAGCTGGGCGCAGGGGTTAGTCTCGGCTGAAATAGACAGGGCTGTAAGGATTTCTTCCACATTGAGGCTTGTCCTGTCATGTTTCAGTATGTTTGTTTTCAGATCCTGTATGTCTCTGAAAACGTTAGGCGCTATAACGTACTTTTCGTCTTCTATTCCTGCTATGGTCTTTACAGCGTTAAGAACTGCAGCAGCGGCAGCAACCATACGGCGGCTGCTGCGCCCTGTGACCATTGTACCGTCCGGCATCTCTATGGCCATGACCACCACATTCACATATTTATCACAGCGGCGTTTGAACTCTGCATAATCCCTTGCCGCTATGACCACCTCCCTATCTTCTTCTTTTGCATTGACTTCTTTCATCAGAAGCTCTGAACGCTCCAGGGAGTCCGCTCCGATTTTTCCCTTTTTATAATCACATTTTGCTATCATAAAACGGCGGATTATCTCCTGAACAGCTGCCTGCTGCACCGCTTCATCATCATATATGCAGAATCCTGCCCTGTTTACTCCCATGTCGGTGGGAGACTGATATTCTGCCTCACCTGTTATTTTTTCGATTATTCTCTTTACCACCGGGAATACTTCCAGATCTCTATTGTAGTTTACGGCTTTTGTGCCGTATGCCTCCAGATGGAATGAGTCTATCATGTTCACATCTTTAAGGTCGGCAGTTGCAGCTTCATAAGCGATATTTACCGGATGTTTCAGGGGCAGATTCCATATGGGGAACGTCTCAAATTTGGCGTATCTTGCCTTTGTTCCCCTTTTATACTCATGATAAAGCTGTGAAAGACAGGTGGCCAGTTTGCCGCTTCCTCCTCCGGGCCCGGTAACCACTGCCAGCGGCTTTGTCACTTCTATGTACGGATTTGCACCGTAGCCTTCCTCGCTTACTATGGTATCCACATCTGTAGGATATCCTTTTGTATAAAGATGTTTATAGGTTCTGATTCCCCGTCTTTCAAGACGGTTTATAAATTTATTGACAGCAGGCGCATCCTCGTAGCGTGTTACGACTACACTGTTGATGGCCAGCTGATGTTTTCTGAAAATATCTATGAGCCTTAGTACTTCCAGATCATAGGTTATTCCGAAATCCTGACGTGTCTTGCTGTTGACAATATCGCCTGAATATATGCATATTATGATCTCTGCCTGGTCTTTCAGCCTCTCCAGCAGTTTTATCTTGGCATTTTCGTCAAACCCCGGCAAAACTCTCATGGCATGCTTGTCGTGTACCAGTTTGCCTCCGAATTCAAGGTAAAGTCTGGCGCTGTCTCCCTGGTTGATCCTTTCGATGATGTGCTTGGACTGTTCCTCAATATACTTTTCCGAATCAAAACCTTTCTTCTGCATGATCGCTCCTCTCTCTTTTGTCTTTTTGTATATTACATTATTTCTATTATAAGCTTGTTGCGGCCTTCGGCCAGACCTTCCATACTCACCTGATATTCCACATCTATAGATCCGGTTCCCTTTTCCATGTCGATGCGGTTTCTCACATGTTCTGTGAGGACTTCTATGCCCATTGGCCCGTAGGGTGTGTCATAAACACTGTTGAAGCGTTTACCTTTTTCAAAATAGAGCTCTGTTCCAAACCCGGAAAGCCCGGTGCGTTTCATTTTGACAGACCGGTCGTCAACCCGTATTGTGGTACGGCAGCCTGCCATTCCGGAAACTTCACTCTCATCATATATTATATAAGCAGAATTTCCTCTGACATAAAGGCGGCCATCAGTGACAAATTCCATCTGGTCTTCGTCGGCATCTTCATAACTCTGTTTTCCTGTTATTTTCAGTGTAATGTCTTTCATATCCCAGCTTTATAATCCTTTCGATCATCTCATGAAATCTGACTCCGCAGGATTGCCACAAAAGAGGGAACATACTCTTTTCTGTAAATCCCGGGATTGTATTTATCTCATTCAGGTATATGTTTCCTCTGTTCCGGTCTTTAAAAAAATCAACCCTTGCAAAACCGCTGCAGTCAGCTGCCCTGTATGCTCTTACGGCAAGATGCTGTATCTTTTTCTGCTCCTCATCACTGATTTGCGCAGGAGTTTTCAGTACAGCAGGTGAGTCTTGTTTTTCATACTTGGCATTATAATCATAAAAGTCATCATGGTTAATGATTTCTCCCGCAGGAGTTGTCACAGCCAGAGAGTTTCCCAAAACACCTACTTCCAGCTCCCTGCACGGTATGTATTCTTCTATTATTATCCTTCTGTCATAAAGTGAAGCATTTCTGACAGCTTCTTTTAAACTCTCCTTATCCCCTGCTTTTGTTATTCCTATGCTTGAACCCATATTGGCAGGTTTTACAAAACACGGGAAGCCTATTTCTCCTTCTGCTGAATCTGATATTGACTTTATTTCTTCTGTGCCCACATCGAATCCCTTGTACCTGCAGACGGGAAGGTTGTTTTTTTTCATTATATCTTTAAATATGAGTTTATCCATGCAGAGTGCCGACGCAAGCACTCCGCACCCGCCATACGGAATGTCTAATGTTTCAAAAAAACCCTGTATTTTTCCGTCTTCGCCATATGGTCCATGGAGAATGGGAAGCGCAAAATCGATAAGTTCCTTTATGTCTGCTTCAGAAACAGCCTCTGAGGATGTTATCCATCTGTCTTCTTTTATCAGGAGCAGCTCTCCTTGAAAAAGTCTCCACTCTCCGTTTTTTGTTATTCCTATGTATACCGGTACAAATTTATCTGAATCAAGGTGCTTTGCCACGGCGAAGGCCGATTTCAGGGATACCTGATGCTCTCCTGAACGGCCGCCGAATATTATCCCGATCCTTTTTTTGTACATGAGGTAAAGCCTCCGGTTTTAATTTCTGATATTTGCCAGAATTTTCTCCAGATGAGCTTTGTCGAACATGTATTTTTTGAGGCAGAACTGGCATACAAGTTCTGCTTCACCGTCTTCTTCTATTATTTCCTCAAGGTCTTTTTCACCGATTGTCATCAGTATCTTTTCCAGCCTGTCATATGAACAGTCGCAGCACCAGTCCATAGAGCGCATATCGATTTCTTCAACGGCGAAATCTTCAGGCATGCCTGAAAAAATCTCTTTCATAAGTATTCTGAGCCTCTGCTGCTGATCTCCCTCAGGCAATCTGTCTATCAGAGAAGTAATAGGCTCAAGGCGCGCTATCATTTCTTCAAGGGCTGTTACGGCTTCTTCCGCTGCACCGGGCAGCATCTGTATTATCATTCCACCGGCACATCCTACAGAATAATCTCTTTCAATTTTCACTCCAAGAGAGATTGCCGTATTCTGCTGCTCGGATACATAGTAGTATGCTGTCAGATCTTCTGCGATTTCTCCTGAAACAAGGGCTATGGTTCCCACATATGGTTCTTTCAGTCCCAGATCTTTTACCACCGTCAGTTCTCCTTTGCCCAGAGAACCTCCCACATCCAGCTTTCCGTTTTCCTTAAGTGGAAGCTCAACATCAGGATTGGAAATGTATCCTTTCACATTGCCACTGCCGTCAGCCGTTGCTAATATCTGGCCGGCAGGACCGTCACCTTTGAAGATTACCGTAAGTTTATCTGTCTCGTTTTTAAGCATGAGTCCCATCATGCCTGCTCCTGTAAGAACTCTCCCAAGAGCTGCCGTTGCAAGAGGTGTGGTTGAATGAATGTCGGCTGCCTGCTGCACCAGCGATGTGCTGATGGTAAGGTATACACGGAATGATCCGCTTTTATCTATTGCTGTCAGTACTTTATTCATATGTTTTTTCTCCGTTTTTGTGAAAGTCTGCTGCTTTTCTGCCATGTTTCACTGCTCGGCTTTTTCGGCAAATTCTCTAAGCTCTCCAAGAAGGGCTTCAAGGTTTGCAAGGGCTTCTTCCCTTGATCTGCCTTTGGCGAAAGCATATATCTTTACTTTAAGTTCTGTGCCTGAAGGCCTGATGATTATCTGATGTCCCTGCGGCAGAAGTGCTCTGAACATATCATCACAGCAGTGCGATGCGTCCACCGTAACAGGCTGCCCCAGCAGTTCCTTAAGATTTCCGGCAAAAAGAGACTCCATTATTGAATTTATCTTCTCTCTGTCCTTCTCTGTATAAAACTCAAGGGCTATGGCCTTAGACCCTGCATATCCGTATCTCTCATACATTTCTTCCAGCATATCGTACAGCGTCTTTTTCTGCGTCTTGAGCCATGCTGCTATGAGACATATCATCTGCACAGCAAGGATACCATCCTTATCTCTGGTATAATTTCCGTACAGGTATCCCAGGCTTTCCTCAAAGGCAAAGAGAAAATCTTTTTCTCTTCCGGCCTGTTTCAGCAATTCCATTTCAAGAGCTATATTTTTAAAGCCTGTAGGCACATTCTTTATATATACACGGTAATGTCTTGCAATATCTTCAGCGAAAGGAGAGGATACAAAGCTTTTATACACCATCTTCTGGCCTCTCATGTTTCTGCCGGCAATCCTTTCTGAATGACACCGGCATACATATTCCAGCATTACAAGACCTGCCTGATCTCCTGTCAGCCGGCAGAATGTGCCGTCTTTTTTTGCCATTACACCCATTCTGTCACTGTCCGGATCGGTGGCAACTATTATATCTGTATCATCTGATACGTATTTGAGAGCAGTCTCAAAAGTGGTCTCGTTTTCAGGGTTGGGTTTGGGACATGTGGGAAAATTACCGTCATGCTCCATCTGCTCAGTGACTGTTGTGACTTTCACTCCAAGTCTGCCAAGCACATTCATGGCATAGTCTCTTCCTGCTCCATTGAGAGGTGTATATACAACATTAAGTTGAGACAGGGCCTCTTTTACTACATTTTCGTCATCGCTCCACGGCAGGAACTGATCGGCTACCGCTTTCAGATATGCTTCTTTAACCTGGGGCGGACAGGTGGAAACAGTGCCTCCCGGCATTTCTTCGCATTTTTCAAAATATTGACGCCTGCTGATATATTCTTCTATTCGTCTTGCTTTAAGTTCGTCTATCTGATTACCGAAATGGTCATATACCTTATATCCGTTATATTCTTTGGGATTGTGGCTTGCTGTTATCATGATGCCGCCGTCAGCCTTAAGGTATCTTATGGCAAAGGAAATTACCGGAACCGGGGTGGGTTCAGAAAAAATGCAGACTTCTATTCCTCTTTTTTTGAGCACCTGTGCAGCAGCGTCGGCATACGATGCCGAATCCAGCCTTGTATCGTATCCTACCACCACTCTTGCCTTTTTATGTTTTGACATGAGGTAGTCTGCCACACCCATGGTAGCACGATTTACAACTATTATGTTCATCCTGTTGGTACCAAGACCGGTCTTGCCTCTTAAGCCTGATGTGCCAAAGGTCAGATCTCTGCAGAATCTGTCATAGATCTCATCCCTGTTGCCGGATATTTTTTCTGCTTCTGCCTTAAGTTCTTCCGGCAGATTTTCTTCTTTCCATAGTGAATATTGTTTTATTTCTTTTTCCATAATATCTTTATCCGCAGCTTTTCATATTTTATACAGTTTTAACAATTTATTTTATCATATTTCCCACTTTTTTCACACAGAAAAAACACAATTATTGAATATAATTTAGGCGTAAAGGAGGTCTTAGATATGGACGATTGGAACAAGTTTTCCGGTAATGAGGAATTTTCAAACGATACCGGCAGTTCATCATTCACAGCGCCGGAAATAAAAATCAAGAAAAAAGAGAAATTTGTAACCAAAAAAGTCTTCGTTGTAACTCTGATAGTTGCCATGATTTTTTCGGCAGTCATAGGGGCAGGGGGATTTGCCCTGACACAGTCCATCTGGGGAGGATCTTCAACAAAGAATATCAATGCCAACAACTACAGCCTGACCAAGGCCACAGGCAGTGAGCTTTCCATACAGGAGATCGTCGCCAAAAATGAAAATTCTGTTGTGGCAATAACCACCGAATCTGTTTCCACTGATACATGGGCACGCCAGTATGTTACCGAAGGTGCCGGCAGCGGCGTTGTCTACAGCGAAGACGGATATATAATAACCAACAATCATGTTATCAACGGAGCAAGCACCATAAACGTCACACTGCATGACGGCAAGTCTTATGAAGCTTCACTGGCTGCAGCTGACAGCCAGTCTGACGTGGCAGTGCTTAAAATCGATGCCAGCGGTCTTACCCCTGTATCCTTTGGCGATTCAGATGCTTTATCGGTCGGTGACCTTGCAATAGTCATAGGAAACCCTCTCGGGACTCTGGCAGGCACCGCTTCTGACGGCATAGTAAGCGGTCTTGAAAGAGAGATTACTCTTGACGGAAAGACCATGACTCTGCTTCAGGTCAGCGCTTCTGTAAATCCGGGTAATTCCGGCGGAGGTGTATTTGACCAGGAAGGTAATCTTATAGGTCTTGTGGTTGCCAAATCTTCCGGTTCCGATGTTGAGGGTCTGGGATTCGCAATACCTTCCAATACTGTTAAAAGTGTGGTTGAATCTCTGATAAAGGACGGTTATGTGTCAGGACGTCCGGCAGCAGGTATAACTGTTGTGGATCTTACTTCTGCTTCTGACGCTATGAAATACGGTGTCAATCAGACAGGTGTATATATCCAGGAGGTAACCGGTGAAAATGCCAAGGAAGCCGGACTGAAAGCAGGAGATCTGGTATACATGATAGACAAAGAGCAGGTCACCAGTTCTGAAATGCTGGTAAGTACCATTCAAAAGCATGAGGTTGGCGATAAGATCAAACTCACTATTGTCAGAGATGACCAGATGAAAGATATAACTGTCACCCTTGAAGAATCTGCAAAAGTGAACGGCAGTCAGCAGGAAAGCCAAGAAAACAACTAATTCCTTTCTAAATATAACAATAAGAAAACCCGGCCGAAATAAATCCGTCGGGTTTTCACATTTTTTGTTATTTTTTTATTATGCCATAAAACATAGTTGCATGAAAAGCCATTTCTGTTTTGGTTCTTTTCCGGCTTTTGCAGTCGGCAGTCCGGCTGAACATCAGCAATCAAGTCCACCTCTTATTATGTCTTCTATTCTGTCGGGAAGATCATTGAGTTCCTTTCTGTCCATACCTGCTGTATCTATAGGCTGGTGTACAGTAAAATCAACAGTCATGCCTTTTTTTATTCTGCCGGTTTCCTCATATACTTTATAACTGTTCTGTATGGTTACCGGTACGATAGTAGCTCTGGCTTTGGTTGCCAGCTTAAGGCTGCCGTGTTTAAAAGGCGCCATTTTATCACATCTGCTCCTTGTTCCTTCCGGGAAAATAACCAGAGAATATCCGTCTTTCAGCATCTGTGCTCCTTCGTTTATGGTTGAAAGAGAAGCTCTTGCATCTCCACGTTTTATAAACAGGCTTTCAATTCTCAATATCCATCCGGCAAACATGGGTATTTTCATAAGTTCTTCTTTTGCTATGAATCCTATCTGATGTTTTACCACATTTACAAACATGAGAATGTCAACATAAGACTGATGATTTGACACATATACCACAGGACCTTTTTGCGGCAGATTCTCCGGATTATTCACATTTATAGTAAGGTCAAGATGTCTGACTACTTTATCTGACCAGTACCTGCATACCTGCGCAATAGCTTCTCTTTCCTCCTCTTTTTTTCCCTGAGCCTTGAGTTTTTCTATTTTTCTTTTGTATGAGCCCAATGCGGCTATTGTACATGCAAGATAAGTGAAAGTTCCTATATTTCCAATCAGTTTCACGTTTTTCCCTCCGTAAGTATACATATGCAAGTATTGTAACATATTTCTTGTCACCTGGCAAAGCTAAGGTGTATAATCATATAAAAGATACATAAGGAGTAAATTTATGGGAAATCCTAAAACTGTATCCGGAAATGCTCCCGTGATGCGCATTGCTGCAATAATCATACTTTTCGCTTGCACGGCTGCGATTTCCATTATTCTGAAGATGGAATATGACATGGGACCGTCAAAGGCTGATATTGCCATACAGGATCTGTTCTTTTCCATAAGAGGCGGCGTTTTAGACGTTATTGTGTCCGCTCTTACCCACTGCGGCGATACAGTAACCATAATTGCCCTGTGTGCCATATTGCTTATTCTCCCAAACAGACTCAAATACGGAGTGCCTGTTTCTCTTGCTGCTCTTACAGGACTTGTAATTTACAAACCAATGAAACATATTTTCATGAGAGCAAGACCGGATGAGGTTCTTCATCTGGTGGAGCAGGGCGGATATTCGTTCCCCAGCGGCCATTCAGTCACATCGGTAATAGTGTATGGACTGCTGATTTTTCTCATACGAAAACATTGCAGAAATACTGCATTTAAAAATGTTCTGACTGTTATTTGCGCCATTCTTGCAGCGGGAATAGGTCCCAGCAGGATATATGTAGGCGTCCATTGGCCCACTGATGTACTGTGCGGCTGGCTTATAGGCGCAGGAGTACTTATAGCATACATAACTATTTTAGAAAGGATTTACAGGAAAAATGAAAGTCTACAATAACATTTCTGAAACCATCGGCAATACTCCACTTGTAAGGCTGCATTCTATCGAAAAAAAGTTCAGCCTCAATGCCAAATTATATGCCAAACTGGAATATTTCAACCCGGCGGGAAGCGCCAAAGACAGAGCCGCACTGTTTATGATAAATGACGCCGAAAATCGCGGTCTCATTACCCCGGGAGCAACTATCATAGAGCCTACCAGCGGAAATACGGGCATAGGACTTACTGCAGTGGGTCTTGCCAGAGGCTATAAAGTCATTCTGACCATGCCTGAAACAATGAGCATAGAGCGTGTAAATCTGCTTAAAGCCTATGGCGCTCAGGTTATTCTGACTGAAGGATCAAAAGGCATGGCAGGCGCCATTGAAAAAGCAGAAGAAATTGCTGCCTCCACTGAAAACAGCTTCATTCCCGGACAGTTTGACAATCCGGCCAATGCTGAGGCTCACTACACTACCACCGGTCCGGAGATCTTTGAAGCTCTGGACGGAGATGTTGATGTATTTGTTGCAGGTGTTGGTACAGGCGGCACCATAACCGGTGTAGGCCGTTATCTTAAAGAGCACTGCTCACAGACCTATATTGCGGCCATAGAACCTGCTTCATCACCGCTTTTATCGGGAGGTCAGGCAGGAGCTCACGGACTTCAGGGAATCGGTGCAAATTTTGTGCCTTCACTTCTGGATACTGAAGTTTATGATGAAATAATAACTGTCACAGAAGAAGATGCTTATGAAAAGGGCAGGCTCCTTGCTGCTCTTGAAGGATATCTTGTAGGCATCACTTCCGGTGCTGCCCTTCATGGCGCTGTCCGGCTGGCAATGCGTCCTGAAAATAAAGGGCTCAACATCGTGGCTTTTATGCCTGATACAGGAGAACGCTATCTTTCCACACCTATGTTCAGAAAGTAGAATGAAATGAAACTGACAGTAAAGGATCTTTTCGATATTCCCATATTTAAGGGGTTTACGCTTGTAGCCGGTGAAAAGGGACTTTCAAGATCTGTATGTCTTACAGAAATACTGGATTTTGAATTTGCAAAGGATGTTACAGTTTCAAGAAATTCCCTTTTTACTGAAAAAAGTCTGGTTCTTACCAATCTTGTGTTTGCCAGAGATGATTCTTCACGAATAATGACCGCTGTAAAAGGGCTTTATCAACTCAACGTCAGCTGTATGGCATATAAGACCACTCTTTTTTCGGGACTGTCACAAGAAGTTCTGGATTTTGCCGATGAAAAAGGCTTTCCCATACTTCAGTTCGGAGGCGATGAATTTTTTGAAGACATAATACTTGCCGTAGCCTCCAGGCTGAATGAGGGAAACGATATTCTTTCATTAGAGGCAGATATGTTTTCTGTGATCGAAGAAGGCTCTTCTGTCCATGAGGAAACACGAATAAGAAAAAAACTAAACCCCGATTTCAGAAAATATATAAGAGTTGCAGCAGTCAGATCGCCTGTATTATGTAACGAGGACAAAATGGCAGATCTTATCAGAAAAACTGCTTCGCTTGGTAAGATCAACAGGAAGTCTGCTTTCTGCAAGTTCAGAGATACTTTCCTGATTTTTATGAGCCAGGAAAGTCCTGAAGAAGATCGTTTCAAAGCTCTTCTCAACGATATTTTCATAGGACTTGACATGGACCGGGATGCTGTCTGCTGCGGTCTGAGCGATATTTCTCTTTTAAATGATGCTTTCGGCAGAGCCATAAGAGAAGCTTACTGGGCAAGTAATGTTGCCATGCTTGAAAAAGTGCCTCTGCGGCATTATCGCCAGATCGGAATATACAGGCTTATAATACCGGAAATACATTCGAAAAACGTTCAGGAATATATGAAGGAGTATCTGGCTCCGCTGAATGACCAGCAGGACAGTTTGCTTCTGGATACTGCCTGTGCTTATGTTCTCTGCCATGGTGATCTTGATGATACGGCCGGCAAGCTTTTCTGCCACAAGAATACAATAAGATACAGGCTTTCCAGGCTCCATCAGCTATTGGATCCTTCTGCAAGTGACAAGGACTTTACGGAGAGTCTTTCCATGGCAGTCAGGATACATATGCTTACCGAATTTTTATAGAAGATCTGCAATATGCTGATGTGACTCATAAACATGCCGATATATAACATCGTCTGCCGGCAAATATGATAAAACGAGGGTCTTTTGTAAAAAATACAAAAGACCCTTTAAAAATCGTTTTTATGTACAAAGACTTGCCATGTGGCTTGTGCTATACTTTTATTAAAGCCACATATTGATCAAGCTTCTTGCCGGCAGGCAGAGACCTTCGTACTTCATACCCATAATAGTACTCCTATTTTCACACCGGTGCCGCTTCAAGGAGCTTTTTCTTTTTTTGCATAAGCACGGAAGTTATCACAAATCCTATAGATATACTTTTTTACAAAAAGCACAGCTTCATTTCAGAATCACGCTCTCTACAGAAGCACAGCTCCGGGACCGCGGTCAAAATAGATGCTCTTGGAAGTGGCATTCAATGGTATGCCGTAACATATACGTACTTTTTCGGGCATCATATCAAGTTCTGAGGCTCCCCGGCCTGCAGAATACATCACCCTGTTATCCACTCTGTTATCGGCTGCCAGTGATACGGCAGAGCCCACTGCTATGCCCAGGTCTGAAAGATTAAATGAGCATACGCCTCCTGATTTTTTCATTGCGGCGCAGTTTTCAAATCCGCACATTCCGCATTGATCCATGCCAAAAGGTACATCTCTGCACCCTATGAGAACCACACATATGCTGCTGTCAACATTTCCGGCATCACGGATACAGAACTCCTTGTTTTCTCTTTCTCCTATCTGTCTCATAGTTTCTGCCAGTCTGTCTTTATCTTCACCTGTGACTACAGCCGCAACTATGGAATCTTTTCCACTGGCTTTGGGCGCTGTCTTGGCTGCAGTGACCATCATATCTGCCACACGAAGTACCGCTTCACGTTCGCATTTTTCCATATCTTTTATCATGGGAATCGCCTCTTTTCCTTAATTATGATTACATTATACATAAACTTGCAGTAGTGGTAAACTTGTTATAAAATAATATAAATAATGAATTATCAGGAGTGTATATACAAGATGAATAAACCTACTTTAGTTATTATGGCGGCAGGGATGGGAAGCCGTTTCGGCGGGCTCAAGCAGATAGAGCCGGTAAACGATCAGGGTGAGATAATTCTTGATTTTTCCCTTTATGACGCCGTCATGGCCGGGTTCAAAAAAGCTATTTTTATTATAAAAAAAGATAATGAACAGGATTTCAGGAATCTGATCGATAACCGGGCGGGAAAGTATATAGACGTGGAGTATGCTTTTCAGTCCCTTGACGATCTTCCGGAAGGTTACAGCGTTCCCCAAGGCAGGGACAAACCCTGGGGTACGGCTCATGCGGTACTTGCTGCAAGGAATCTCACCGATGACCCGATAGCGGTAATAAATGCTGACGATTATTACGGGCCGGGAGCATTCCACAGTATTTACGATTTTCTTGAAACGGCTAAGGATACGGACAAATATAATTACTGTATGGTGGGATACAAAATAGAAAATACTCTGACCGAAAACGGTTATGTATCCAGAGGTGTCTGCCGCACTTCGGAAGATAATATGCTTCTTGGGATAACCGAGCGCACTAAGATAAAATGGGACGGGGGCAAGATCGTATACACAGAAGACGGCGGAAGTACATGGCCCCAGCTTTCGAGAGGCACCGTAGTATCCATGAATTTCTGGGGATTTACACCATCTATGATGAAGGAAATGGAAGAAAGGTTTCCCGCTTTTCTGGACAGGTCTCTTGCTGAAAACCCCATGAAGGGTGAATATTTCCTGCCGGGTGTTGTGGATCAGCTGATACAGGAAAACAAGGCTCGTGTAAAAGTCCTCCATTCTATGGATCGCTGGTATGGTGTGACATATAGGGAAGATAAGCCGGGTGTGGTTGCGGCTCTTCAGTCTATGAAAGACAGGGGAGAATACCCTGAAATATTATGGAAATAATTGTTTAAGGAGGTAAGTTTCTCATGCTGACCAGAAATGAAGATGCAAAGGACAAAAGATCCTGGTGCGGGCTTAACAGACCGGAAATGGAAATGAAAGAGGCAGATGCTGTCATCTTCGGTATACCTTTTGATGAAGGGGTAAGCTACAGAGGCGGAGCGTCTGAGGCTCCCGGCATGCTCAGAGCAAATACCAAATGTTCCACACCATCTACCGAAAAACTGGCTTTTTATAAAGACTTCAATGTGGTGGATGCGGGAGATTTTACCGCCGAAAGCAGAGAGCAGCTTTTTGAGGAAGTCCGCCGGTTTGTATGCGGACTGGTAAAAGACGGTGTAAGATTCACTATGGTGGGAGGAGATCATTCTGTCACCATCCCCGTAGAAAGAGGCATAAACGATGCTTTAGATGAAGATTTCGGCATTATTCACATCGACGCTCATATGGACATGTCGGAAGAACTGGAAGGAGACGTGCTTTCCCACGGCTGCACGGAAAGAAGAGCTCTCGAGCTTGAGCATTCATCTTCTTCCGACAATTTTTTCTTCATAGGTATACGTTCCATAGAAGAAGATGAATTCGATTATTATATGAAAAATCATATCAATGTAAAGACATCTTATGTCTGCTACCATGAAGGCATAGAAGCCGTGGCCAGCCAGTGCATAGCCAAGATGAAAAAATTTGATAAAGTCTATCTCACTTTTGATATAGATGCTCTGGATCCCGGATTCGCTGCAGGAACCGGAACTCCTCAGTTCGGCGGGCTCACTCCAAGAATGGCGCTGACTCTTCTTGAAAAGCTTTTTACAGAGCTTAATATAATAGGTTTTGATGTGGTTGAAATTGCACCGCCTCTTGACCCTTCTCTTACGGCTATGTTTGCCGGAAGAAAGATAATCCAGGAAGCATGGGGATACTGGGCCGATTCTTTGGGTAAGCTTATCCGTAAATAATGCTTGCAATCTGAAAAAATTGTAGTATAATTATAGGGCACGAGTTTTTTCGTGTAATCTCTGCGACAGTTTAAGCTGTCGCCATATAGTCCACAGGGAGGTGAAAAAATGAGAAACTATGAAGTTATGTTCGTTATCGATCCTGCTTTAGAAGATGCTAAAAAGGATGCGACAGTCGAAACAGTTCAGTCCATCATTGCTGCTGACGGTGAAGTCGGCAAAGTAGATGTGTGGGGAATGAGAAAACTTGCTTATCCTATCGATAAGAAGGAAGAAGGATACTATGCAGTAGTCGAATTCAAGGGCAACCCCACATTACCTAAAGAACTGGACAGAAGACTCAAGATCTCCGATAACGTAATGAGACACATCATCATCAACAAAGACGAGAAATAAGCGAGGTAGATGCATGAACAGTGTTGTATTGATCGGAAGATTGACAAGAGACCCGGAGCTCCGCTATACTGCCGGTTCTCAGATGGCTGTTGCCACATTTACGGTGGCCATAGACAGACCTGTAAGATCAGGCGGTGAAAAGCAGACGGATTTTCCCAGAGTTACGGTATTTGGAAAACAGGCTGAAAACTGTGAAAAATATCTGGCTAAGGGCAGACTCGTAGGGGTTCAGGGCAGACTGCAGACAGGCAGTTATACCAACAAAGACGGAGCTACCGTCTATACGACTGACGTAGTAGCTGACAGAGTAGAATTCTTAGAATGGGGAGACAGACCTCAAGGCAGCTCTCAGGGCGGTTTCGGCCAGGGCGGCTTTGGGCAGAGTTCGCAAGGCAGCGGCAGCGACGCTGCACCGTCGGGATTCTCCGCTATAGATGAGGACATCCCGTTCTAAGCAGGAAAGGAGATAATGAATCATGGAAAAAAGACGTGGTGGCGGCATGAGAAGAAAAAAGGTTTGCCAGTTCTGTGCCGACAAGACTGAATATATCGATTACAAAGACGTTGAAAAACTGAGAAAATATGTAACCGAAAGAGGCAAGATCCTTCCCAAGAGGATCACAGGAACCTGCGCCATGCATCAGAGAGAAGTGACTACTGCTATCAAGAGAGCAAGAATAGTTGCCCTTCTCCCTTATGTGGCAGACTAAGCCTGATAACCAATGTATACAAGAATCCCCGGATTGCCGGAAACGGCTTTATCCGGGGATTTTTAATTTTTTACTATATGCGTAATCTGCATAAAATTCTCCAATATCCTTTCGGATATTATAAATCTTGCAAAAGAACACATTTGTGCTATAATTTAAAAAACATTATACAAAGTATCATTTTTTTAATATCAGGCTGGGTGATCTTTTATGGATAAAATCATATTAAACATATACAAAAGAAAAAGAATACTCAGAGCTTTGTGTATGCTCCTTTTGACCTATCTGATATTTTTTATCGCAGGCTATCTTTTTCTGGGCATGCCTTTCATGCTCATTTTCCCTTCGTCCTTCATAAGACTTGACCCTCCGTCATTTCTGTATGAACTCGAAACTCTTCTTTCGGACATAGACCTGCCGGCCTTCTTTTTAAACCTCAAACCTTTATGGTCAGATATAACCTGTAATGCGGCACTTGTGGCTGCTGCCGCTGATCTTATCGGTACATACGACAGGGATTTCAGAAAACTTGACAGTATCATGTTCAGGAATTGTGATTTCACCCGCTATATGCAGCTTCTGAAAACCGGTCTTTTCTCTTGCTCTGCCAAAGGACCCATGAGCGCAATGATCCGGAAAGCCATCCAGACCCGTTATGTAAACGCTCTTATCTATGAAGGTGATCTGACCGCCGCAGAAACATACCTGAATGAAAGCTGGCGGGGCAATAAGGGTAAAACATACTTCAATCTAAAAAAAGCAGTCCTTTCCATCAGAGAAAAAACATTTTCATTCCCCAGACACACTTTTTCTTCTGATGACTATGGACTGAAAGATGAAATTTTTTACAAGTGCGACATGCTGTTTTCTCAGGAAAAATACCGGCAAACAATTAAAGTTCTTGCAAAATTCACGGCAGGAAACAGATTTGAGGATGTCCTGCGGCATTTCTATATGGGAAAAGCTTATCTTAAAACCGGTGACACAGGCGCTGCGGAAAAGCATCTGGCCACTGTGATAAAATTCGGCGGCACACTTTCAGAAAAAAATGAGGCGGAGCTTTTATGCAGAGAAAACTTTGCTGATTCCATAGACATAAATAAAGGATATCGTATAAAGGCTCCTGCTTTTACCGTAAGGCCTGCATCTGTTATCATACTGCTTATTGTATTTGCCTTTGTTGTCGTCACATTACCTGAAAATACAAAAGATGAGACTGTTTTAAGGACGCCTGTTCCTGAAAAGTCAGAAA
The DNA here is from genome assembly GCA_949295785.1 of uncultured Bacillota bacterium. Taxonomy (GTDB): domain Bacteria; phylum Bacillota; class Clostridia; order Peptostreptococcales; family Anaerovoracaceae; genus Fimisoma. The sequence goes on from CASFMJ010000010.1 coordinate 32,930, forward strand.
TATCAATCGCTTATACCCATAGATATAAACTTTTTGAAGATAAGGTTTTCTTTCTTGATGACTTTTTTACTGAAGACGCTATTTTTTCAGATCATACAACATGGAAGCTGCTTGTGGCATCTAAGGGCGAAACTATTGAGGATGCCAGAGACTTAAATATCCGGGATGTAACTTTTTTTGATACGGCAGAGGAATACCTGTACATAATGCATGGGTGGAACAACCTTGCAATAGTTGATATGGAAGATGAGACCGTCATAAAGGATATCAGCCTTTATGATACCATGAATGATCTTATCGATTTCAATCTTCATATATATGACATGTACGGATATGAAACAGGGGCATTCATCTCAGTAGAAAACACTGAAAAAAGAACGCTGATGATTCTTTTTGCCGACAATAAAGGAAATGTCCGGCCTGTTTTTACTCTGAACGATATTGCCGGCTCTATTGAAGGGTTTATAGTAAAAGACGGCATGCTTTATTTCTGCGTGTTCGGCCACGATGAAAATCCTGTATCAGGCTTATACAGACTTGATGTTCGGACAGGGGATCATGAAAAAATCGACGACAGTATTCATAAGAAAAATTATTCGCATAATCCAATAAGCGTAATATGGAAAAATTATTATGTTATGGCATTACCTCAATACCAGCTGTATCTGGCTCCCTTGGACGGAGGTGAGGGCAGAATCATAGATATCGCCATAGAATATTATAGCCTGATTTTAGATGGAGATTATCTTTATATAGGTTGCTGGAATAACCTTTACAGGTATAATCTTGAGACCGATGTGTATGAGGTCGCCCTTGAGGGAGAAAAGCCTTATTGGGGATACATGACCATCAGGGACGGGAAAATATATTTGGGTTATCAGGAGCCACTTGGGGCATCAGATAAAGATTCTTTTATCTATTATGATGACCTGTCCCAGTACGAGTGGGGGCCGGTTCCCTGGTGATGAAAGATATAAGATAACCGAAAAAGAACAGAAAGAAAAATAAAGCTGATAATCCAAATATTTATTTCAGTGAATTCCCATACCGGATTTTACAGCTAAAAAAGCAGGCTCCGACTGATTTTCAGCCGGAAGTCCTGCTTTTGCATTTTAATGCAGATTTTGCTTTAAACCTCTAAGTTGCGGCATTTCTTTTATATTTTTTAAAACTTTCATCTGCATATTCATCTTTCTGAGATGTGTTCTTCTGTCGGTTCAAACTATTTACTATACTTTTTTCTCCGGCTCCATACTGCAGTTCTCCCAAAACCAAGGGCCGCAGCCAGCATTAGTGCTGCCCAGAGAGTTATGTCGCTGCTTTCTCCGGTCTTGGGATTTTCCTCGTCTTTAGCTGCATGCTCCGTTGCTTTAACCGTAAACTTTGTTTCCGCCGTGCCGGTTTGGGAAACAACGGCGATAGAATGACTGCCTACAGACAATGTCTCCAGATAAGAAGCTTTCAGCGTTACAGCTGTGCTTCCTTCTTTCACATCATAGTTTTCCATTGCCACATCATTACCGTCGACCTGCACCTTCAGGAAATCCCTGAAGGCTGCGCTGGAAACAAACGCAAGACCTTCTTTTTCGCCTTTCTGCCATATACTGTTGGCTCCGGCCATGATAACCGGCTCGTAATCCGGATCGATTTCTCCACAGATCACGCATTTACCGTCTTCATAATCGTGTGTGCACGGAGCAACAGAAACCAGAACCGTATAGTCTTCCTTTGTCACGCCATCTTCAGCAATAATGGTAAATGTCCATTCCGCGCCGTCCTTTCCACAGATAAGATCTGATACTGAAGCGAAGTCATCAGACGGTACAATGTTCACCTGATCCATATCCGTAGGCAAGATAGAACCATAAGGAAGTTTTACTGTTATCTCTGTGCCGGAGACTTCTCCTGCCATATCACTTACTGTCACGGAAGCAAGACCGGCATCCGTATGTATTCCCATGGGTACCAGTGTAATGGATACGGGGAAGGAAATTTCATCGGTCACATAATAATCATATGTGACAACGGAATTCGACAGGCCATCGCTGAAAACAACTGTTTTGCCTTCTTCGTCTAAATCAGCATTTTCAAGCTTTATATTCTTTACTTTATCCCCGTCATCAACCAAACCGGAAAGATCCAATCTCCAGAGTCCATCTGCATTCCGGTCGACATTCTGCTCTCTTGTCTGCATATCAACGCCTAATTGATTCAATTTCGGATTATGGGATATATCCAGAAATGCAAGTTGGTTCCCTGAGCAGCTAAAGATCTCAATCTCCGGACACTGTGATATGTCCACTTCGGTAAGCTGATTTATATCACAATGCAACTGCAGCAGATTAGAGCAGTTTGACAGGTTCAGGGCAGTAAGCTGATTATACTGGCAGGCAACTCTCTCTATATTCACATTTTTTGACAGATCCAGCTCTGTAAACTGACATTGTAAACAGGAAAGTTCTTTTAACTCAGGAAGTCCTGATAAATCCAGTTCTGTCAGAGGATTATTATACACGGTGAGCTTCTCAAGTTTCGGCATCTTTGACAGATCCAGATCTGCAAGCTGATTGCTGTTGCATGAAAACTTCTTCAGATTAGGCATTCCTGTCAAATATATATTTGTCAGCCGGTTTTCAGAACATGAAATACTTTCAAGATCAGGACAAGCTGACAAGTCCAGTTCTGTCAGATTGTTGTAGGAACAGCCCAGATCGGTCAGCTGTGATGCCTGTAATACATTCAGTTCTGTCAGATTGTTGTAGGAACAGTCCAGATAAGTCAGCTGTGATAATTTTGATACATCCAGTTCTGTCAGATTGTTGCTGCGACAGTCCAGATAAGTCAGCTGTGATAATTTTGATACATCCAGTTCTGTCAGATTGTTACTGTAACATTGCAGGGTTTTTAAGTTCGGAAAATACTCTATTCCTTTCAGATCTTCAATTCCACTTGAAACCAGGAAAATCCACTCAACAGATTCTCTCTCCTCAATATGCAGATATCCGTCGCCGTTGGTATCATACCGTTTTACATATTCACGGAATACTTCGTCAGGGAATATGGCCTCATCTATAGGGATCATTTCCGATTCCAATGCATCCTCCGTGGCCGGGAATGTTATGGTGAGAACAGCTGTTTTCCCGTCGTCAGAAAGCACAGCTGTCACGTTTTCATCATTCACCTTGATGCTGAAACCTTGTGTAAAGATATAATCTTCACCCGCTTTCAATGTGATCTTAGCAGTATATATCTGGGAAGGTTCTGCCATTCCACTGACATGCTCCCCTGTTGTATTGTCTCCTTTATACCATGCAAAATCCGTTTCCGTGATTCCTTCAGGCTGAGGCTGTCCTGCCCATGTGAAGAATTCAGCCAGTTTTATATATTTTTCCGGCTGGGTGACATTTATTGCCCCGTCAGAAGCAATAGGTTTCTCTGAAACGGTCACAGCTATTGTATCGGTCTTCTCCCCGTAAGAAACGGTTACCGATTTTGTGTCCAACATCATTTTCTCAGGTGTAAAGGTGCAGTCTCCTATGGACAGCTGCTCTTTGCTGTCATCGTCATAGTAGGCGGTAATCTCCATGCCGGTGGGATCAAAACTTTCTCCCACAACATATGTAGTCTTATCCGGATTTTTGGTCACTTCAATACGAACAAACGCCTTAGGAGGTATTACGGTTACTTTCACATCAGTTGTTTTTCCGCCGTAAGAAACGGTTACCGATTCTGTGTCCAACGCCATTTCCTCAGGTGTAAAGTTGCAGTCTTCTATGGGCACCGGCTGCTGGCTGCCATCATCATAATAGGCGGTAATCTCCATGCCAGTGGGATCAAATTTTTCTCCCACATTATACGTGGCCTTATCCGGATTTTGGGTCACAGATATACTCGTCAACGCTTTGGCCTCTGTAGGATTGAATTTAACCTTAAGGTTGAAACTCGCCGTCGATGATGGAAGTTCTAACTTCTGTCCGTTCATAGATATGACACAGCCCGCAGCAAAAGAGTACCCTGTATTGGCTGAAAACGTCACCTGAGCCTCATATATCTGATCAGGTTTAGCTTTTCCTGTAGCTTCAATGCCGCTGTCAACACTGTCCTCATACCATTTTACTGTAACGGTTATATTGTCTGTAGATGTTGCGGGACTGGGCAGATCCTGATATTTCACCGGCGCCGAAAGATATGCTTCGACGCTTGAGATGGTATTTTGAATAAGCACAACCTTATACTCATAATCTTCTACAGGTGTTGCATTATGGGTAGGAGTCTCTTTGCAGCGCGCATATACTACATAATAATTCCCGGAGGTCAAACCGGTAAATTCGCCTGAATCCTGCCACTGATCCTCACTGGGAAACTGAGAATCCGGTGAAGAAGTAAATATTACACATGCATATTCTTCTCCGGGATTGGTTTCAATGGTAATGCTGTCTTTAGTCACAGCGAGAAGTTCAATTGGATTTACGGCTACCGCTTCTGCCTTGCTTACCTGACCGGAAGTCTGAGCGCTCAGGGAGCCTTCATATCCGCTGGCAGATACGGTCACTTTCAGAGTCTTTCCCACGTCATCTGCTGAATCTGGCGTATAGGTGCTGCCGACAGCGCCGGAAACAGCCTGATCATCTCTGTACCACTGATAAGTAAGATTTGCGTTTTTCGGTGTTCCTTCTGTGTTAGCAGTCAGCGTTTCTCCGATTTTCGGCGTACCGCTGATGCTGACAGAACCGGTCATATATTTTCCCGTCAGATTCAGGATGGAGTCATAATAAAAACCATCTGTCGTGTACTGAGCCGCATAAGTATATTTAACCTGAGAATTATCTTTTCCGTCAAACACATAGCCGCCATCAACACTGCCGCTGGCAGGTTCTTTCATAAAGAAAAAGTCAGGATCTCCTATAGTACCTTCATCACAGTTGGTAACGTCTACCATATAGCTTTTCCCGTCTATTTTAACAATGTTCCACATATGTCCTGCTCCGGGAATCTCGCTTTGGCCCTGTAGGACCGTCATCGTTCCTACAACAGAGTAGCATTCCACATCGTCAAAATCAGACAGGTCGCACAGATATTGAAATGCTCTTGCGTATCCCTCGCACACTACGTTTGTATCCGGATCGCCGTCAAACACATTGGTAATCTGGAACGGTTCGCCATAAAAGGTTGCATAATCCGGATGACTGGGGTTGTTCAAAATCTCAAGAGCTTCCTCATCATAGGATACCAGGTTGCAAATAGCCTCTTTGTAGGCTGCAAGCTTTTCCATGTCACTTTTGCCTGCATTTTCATCCACGATCTTCTGTGCATTGGCGACCTTCGCCGCCGCCTCTTCTGCAGCTGTACTGCTTAAAGTATACTGCTTTTGCTCAGAGTTCTGATCCTGGTAGGTTTCATAAACCGGCAGATAAAAACTGACCGCGGTTATTTCCGTCGTATTGCCTGTTGTTGAAATTCCAATTCCCATTTGAGCCGAACTCATCTTATCGTACCAGAACATCTCATATGGCATACTAATCAGCAGGCAGGACAGTACCCTGTCTAATCGTACCTGGTTTTCGAAGTATGCTAACCCAAGGGATCTAAGCTGATCCTGGTCGGTTTCGCCTCCGTTATCAAAGCTCATACCCTGCAGATTAAGAGTTATAATCATCTCTCCGCCGGTCCGGGCTCTTTCCTCAATGACCGATCTGATCGAATCATATAGAGAATGTTCCAGTTCATTCAGATAATCGGGATCCCACGTGTCATCATAAGTATAACGTGAAGTGCTGTAAATGCTTTGCTGCTGGCCATCTGACGAGTCTACCGCCCAGATAGCCGATGGAAACATTGACAGCGTGATTAAAATACTCAGCGCAATCGCGAAAATCCTCTTTTTCATACGTTCACACTCCTTTCTACACTTAATTTTCGCACTGCATGCAGCGATATGCGTATCGCTTGCAGCTGTGAATTCAAATACTCCCCATCCTCAAACAAGGCGTAATGCACACATGCCCTTACAAAAGTATTGATCATGCCCAGAAGATAATCAGAAGATATCCGGAAATTCTCTGCAAGATATTCAGCATATTTTTTGTATCGGATATTCACTCCCTTAAAGAAGGCCTTTCCCTGCCCTATATACTTTGGGCTGGTGTATACCTGATACATGAGCCTGTATTTTTTTCCGTGAAGCCGTGCTGTAAGATAGGGCATTTCCTCCAGAAACTGCTCGATTTCCTCAAAATCTGTCGGCGCTTTTTTCATGAAATCGTCCTCAACCTTTTCCATACAGTAAGCGGTCGCTTCTGCAACAAGGTTTTCTTTTGTACCGAAATAATATATCAGATTCCCATTTGTTACACCGCAGGCTTCTGACAGCATTTTCAGGCTGGTATTTTCCAGTCCGTTTTCACAAAGCACGTCAAAACAGATTTTTAAAAATTCTTTTCTACGTTCCGGATTTCCTCTTGTAGTTATCATTTTTTCACCTCATAAATGATTGACCAATCAGTCATTTGTTGTTTTTACTTTAATACAATTGCGGCAAAAAATCAATATATATATTGGAATGAAATTGTTATTTGCGTACCCCACTTTTTTAGAAAGCTTATAATTTATTATGCCTTTAAGTACATCTTTCCCTTGTTACTCTATCTTTGCACTTGTCTTACCGGTAAAGATACTGCTGTAATCGGTAAAGAAAACGTTATGACAACGGTGAAGGAAAACTATCATAGACAAGTCTGTCAAAAACGGGAAAATATATTTTGGCTATAACGGGCATATGGAGAAAATCAGATACAAGGAACCGGTTTCTGCCGCGGCAGCTTTACAGAAAAAAATATCCATTTACAGACATCGATTTTCGTGGCAGCATACGCCGTCAGATATATCCGTTTTCTGGCTCTCAGCTGTTATCACAATAAAAAAACGCCCGGCGTATACAATCAAATGAACCGGCCCCCAAAAGGTCAGACATAAAATCGGTTCTATAATAAATGTTGGGGTGGCTGAAAAAAATATTCAGCTGTCTCAACTTTTTTGATTAAAAAATAATTGAGCATAAGCACA
>CASFMJ010000011.1 GCA_949295785.1 uncultured Bacillota bacterium
TCAACTATTGAAACCGCCGTATACGAGAACCGTACGTACGGTGGTGTGAGAGGACGGCGGTTAGTCACCGCCTCCTACTCGATTATGAATACGGTAGCCTGAAAAATCAGAAAGACCGGTTATTTAACATATACTTTAGGAAGTCTCTGGCCAAAAGCGCATACAATCTCATAATTGATAGTGCCTGTGGCTCTGGCTATATCGTCGGCAAGTATAGTGTTTTTTCCGTCAGTGCCCATTATTATGACCTCATCACCGACCTTTACATCAGGCACATCTGTCACATCTACCATACACTGATCCATACAGATGTTGCCTGCAACAGGAGCGATACAGCCGTTTACTATTACCTTGGCAAACTGGGAATACGGACGTGGATATCCGTCTGCATACCCAAGAGCCAGTGTGGCTATTTTGCTTGGTCTTTTGGATATGAACTTTCTTCCGTAGCCTACAGAGAAATTTTCGGGAACATCCTTAAGATGCACGATATTGGCTTTTACGGACATAACCGGTTTGATTGCCAGCTGATTTTTATCCACCTCATCAGAAGGATAGCATCCGTAAAGAATAATTCCCGGACGGCAGGCATCGAAGTAAACAGATGGAAGTTCCATGATTGAAGCACTGTTGGCAAGTGTTTTAAACGGTATATCTATGCCTGCTTCGGTGAGTGCCTTGTAGAAATTGTTGTATTTTTCTTCCTGCTGGTGCGAGAATGTCTTGTCATATGCGTCAGCTGTAGACATGTGTGAAAACATACCTTTTATCTTAAAGTTTTCAAGAGCCTGAATCTTTTTCACATCTTCAATGGCAAAAGCTGTATCATCAGCCAGATAACCTATACGTCCCATGCCTGTATCTACTGCTATAAGGCCGCTTACGGTCTTTCCTGCCGCTTTTGCAGCTTCGCTCATGGCGGCGGCATTGGCAGAATTGCATACTACAGGTGTTATATCGTATTTTACTATAGTATCGGCATACATATCAGGAGCAAGTCCCAAAAGGATTATTTCTTCTTTTGCACCTGCTTCTCTCAGTGTTACAGCCTCCTGAATGGTTGCAATGGCAAAAGTTCTGCAGCCGTTAGCCCTGAGGACTTCAGCTACTTTGACGCTGCCGTGACCATATGCATCAGCTTTTATGACGCCAATCATTTCTTTGTCACCTATTTTAGCCTTTATATTCTTGATATTGAAATCAAGATTGTTGAGGTTTATTTCGACCCATGCAGGCCTTAAAGCATTTTTGTACATATTGTTAGCATCTCCTTCTGCATTATTTTTTTAAACGACATATTCATTATAGCCTTATGGTATAAAAATTTCAAGGATGACAGAGATGATTTTGTTCTTTTTTTATCAAATGTTGCAGGAGGTTGAAAAAACAGAATGACAACCCGCTCAGTTAGATATATAATGGTAACATCTTACTTTTATTACAGGAGAAAAAAATGGACAGAGATAATTTCAGATCCAGGAGAGGATTTATAATAGCATGCATAGGCTCAGCCGTTGGAATGGGGAATATATGGCTGTTCCCGGTCAGAGTATCTGCGCTTGGAGGAGCAGCATTTCTGATTCCTTACTTTATATGTGTTATAATACTGGGATTTACAGGTGTAGTAGGTGAAATGGCCTTCGGAAGAGCCATGTCGGCAGGGCCTATGGGCGCATTCGGTTCTGCTGCCGAAAGAGCCGGTAAAAGCAGAACTCTGGGAGAAATTTTAGCGCTCGTTCCTGTTATCGGCAGCTTTGCTCTTGCCATTGGTTATTCGGTGGTAGTGGGATGGATTCTTAAATACCTGGTAAGCTCTGTTACAGGTCAGGCTTTCAAAGTTCATGGTGTAGAAGGTTACGCCGGAGAATTCAATGAGGTGGCTGCATCTTTCGGAAATGTAGGATGGCATCTTGTGGCATTGCTGCTTACTTTTGTGATAATGATATATGGAATAGCTTCAGGCATTGAAAAGGCAAATAAAGTAATGATGCCTCTGTTTTTTGTAATGTTTATAGGAATGGCGGTGTATATTGCAACTTTGCCGGGGGCTTCAGAAGGGTACAGGTATCTGACAGAACCTGACTGGTCACTTTTGGCTGACGGGAAAACATGGGTATACGCACTTGGCCAGGCTTTCTTTTCTCTGTCTCTGGCAGGATCGGGAACCCTTGTCTACGGATCTTACCTTAAAAAAGACGTGGATATACCATACAGCGCAAGGACGGTGGCCTTATGGGACACAGCGGCGGCTATGGTAGCTGCGCTGACCATTATTCCCGCTATGGCTACAGCCGGGCAGGAACTGACAGAAGGAGGCCCCGGGCTGATGTTCATATATCTGCCCAATGTATTTTCGCAGATGCCGGGCGGAAATGTGGTGATGATAATATTTTTTATAGCTGTGGCCTTTGCAGGTATAACTTCTCTGGTGAATCTGTTTGAAACACCGGTGGAAGCACTTCAGACCAAATTCGGTCTGTCAAGAAAAAAAGCGGTGGGTATAATAGCTGTTACAGGAACAGCTATATCAGTATGCATAGAAGGCATCGTTTCAGGATGGATGGATGTGTGTTCCATTTATCTGTGTCCCATAGGAGCTCTGATAGCCGGAATAATGTTTTACTGGGTATGCGGAAAGGATTTTGTAAGAAAGCAGATAGACATGGGGGCTTCCCGAAGACTGGGAGGATGGTATGAATATGCCAGCAAATATGTGTTCTGTGGACTTACAGTAGCTGTGCTGGTACTTGGAAGCCTGATGGGTGGAATCGGATGATTGCCGGAAATATGTTCCACGTAACAAGGATGCATAAAAAATCTTGAGAAGTGAAAATTTTAGAGTAAAAAATGCCGATGGAGGATATAGATATATCACGTCGGCATTTTTGTCATGCAGATGTATTGATATGATACCTAAAAAGTAGACATTAAAATATAGGACACCTTGATGTATAATAAAAGAGTCAAGGAGTTGAAGAAAAATGGGA
>CASFMJ010000012.1 GCA_949295785.1 uncultured Bacillota bacterium
ACCCAATATGTCAAACCCCCAAATTACGAATTTACTCGTCAGCATGGAATTTACCTTTTCATGTGGAATTTACTTTTTCACTCAACCGCTCTCTTGCATGGAGCGGCAGATATGTACGTTGCTATAAACTGTCCGGCAAATAGAAAAGGGAGGGTTGCTATATGCAGAGTACATTACTCCGGAAACAAAAAAGGAAAGACCGTCTTGCTGAAAATGACGGTCTTTCCTGCCGGTATATATTTTTCTATCTAAGGAAGCTCTGTTTTTAAATGAATTGTTTTTAGAAAGGTCCGTAACCTATGGCATCTGCAATGCAGATCAGCACATATCCGGATGCTATCATGACAGCAAATGTCTTCCATGCCATTTTAAGCCATGTACCGTAGTTCAGTCCGCACAGCGAGCAGGACACCAGTCCTCCGCCGGGCCACAGCATATTTGTGATACCGTCTCCAAGCTGGTATGTGAGAACCATTACCTGCTGATTGATGCCCAGCATTTTTCCAAGAGGGCTCATTATAGGCATCATCATGAGAGCCTTGCCTGAGCCGGATACAACAAGGAAGTTAAATAATGTTACGAACAGGAAGATAAGGAACAGTGTGAGAAGTGCACTCTTTCCCTGAAGGGCATTACCCATATAATAAACAAGAGTGTCCATTATCTGTCCCTGATTAAGCAGCACCATTACAGACTGAGCAAGGCCTATGGCAAAGGCTGCAGTAAGCACCTGGGATGCGCCCTGAACGAAGATCTGGCAGAACTTGTTGGGATTGATCTTATATATAAAAGCAACCACTATTGCGAATACAACGTAATAAGCTGCAAACTGAGCCAGAGTGAATCCCAGCTTGAGGCAGCCGTAAGCTATGAATATTACCAGCGCAAGGAAAAGGATAAGTGTAAGACCTTCACGCCATGTAAACCTTATATTTTCTTCCTCTCCGGCCTTTTTCTTGGCTTCTATTTCTTCAAGATTTTTAATGTATTCATCTGCAGCATAGCTTTTTGTAGGATCTTTTTTGATTTTGCGGCCATAAAGCAGGATGCTTACAAGACCGATGGCTCCAAGAACAAGGAAAACCACAAAGCGGTAACCTATTCCTGAAAATGTAGGAAGGCCCACAAGCTGCTGTGATATACCGGTAGTGAACATGTTTACCATTCCGCAGGCGAATCCGGCAGTTGCCGCAAACATGATGGTGCCTGCAGCCATAAGGCGGTCATAGCCTAACGACATAATAATAGCTGTAACTATGGGGAAGAACGGATAAACACCTTCACCGGCGCCGAGAATATTCATTCCGGCAAAATATAGATAAAAAATTATGATTGCAATAAGATTTTTTCCTTTTGTTATCTGAGTGAGTTTTTTGACTCCGACTTCAAGTACACCGGTGCTGTTGAGAATACCCAGACTGCCGGCACTTAACAGGAGTGAACCCATTATGGTAGATCCGTTGACGAAGCCGTCATATAGAGCCGACCAGAAATCCTGAAAGCTTATGGGGTTTTCGTTTTCTATGAACTGAAATGTATCAGGATCTACAATGTTACCTTCGCTTCGGTCAAAAGTTCCGCTGGGAACTATATAGGACATTACTGTGACCAGAAGCATAATCAGCAGCAGGATAACAAACACGTGCGGCATTTCAAAGCCTTTTTTCTTGTTCAATGTTTCTCCCATTTTGAATTTTGCGCAGAGTTTCTGCACATCCTCCTTCTCTTTTTCCTTGATCTAATCTTATAATCTTATTATCCAGACCCCTGTACAACTTGAGCACGTAAAACGTTCTGACTTTGTTTTACAGAATCTTAACATTGCAAATATGAGGCCAACTTTAAAAAACGCAGTATTCAAAGCATTTCGACATACAATAAAAAAAGCGGCGACATTTACGTCAACAAAAATTTACACATTTGTAAAATAAAAATATACACCGTCAACAAAAATTTACAAAACTCAAAAAGCTTGAAATTCCAACATAAGGAAGCGCTGAATTTATTTTAAAAAGACCTTGAATATGATATATCCCTGTGCTATAATTCAAAAAAACTAAATCAGAGTTCCAGGCCCCTGTCAATCTTGAGCACATTGAAAAACACAACGTCATAAATTCGTTTTGGGGAGGAAATAAAATGAAGATTCTGGAATCTGCTTTAGCTATTAAAGAAGAGATTATAAAAGACAGACGTAATATCCACAGAAACCCTGAGGTAGGGTTTTATTTGCCTGTAACTGCCGCATATGTACAGAAAAGGCTGTCAGAGATGGGTATAGAGTCAGAAATCTGCGGCGGCCCGGTAGATAAGAAACTGAGAGAAAATTTTGTTTTTGCAGGATTCCCGGATATGGAAGCGTCCACAGGAGTGGTGGCTACCATAGGAAAAGGGGAACCCTGTATTTTATTGCGTGCAGATATGGATGCGCTTCCCATGATGGAAGCAGAAGGTCTTGTGGACTTTGCTTCAGAAAAGCCCGGATTTGCACATATGTGCGGTCATGATGCCCACACTGCCATGCTGCTGGGAGCAGCAAAACTTCTTAAAGACAGAGAAGATGAACTTTGCGGAACTGTAAAGCTGATGTTCCAGACAGGAGAAGAGTGCGGCTGCGGGTCCAGACTGATGATAGAACATGGACTGATGGAAAATCCTCATGTAGATGCGGCATTTGCCATTCATGTCATGGCCAATCAGGAAGTGGGAACTCTGGGGTATACTCCGGGTATAACATCTGCCGCAATGGATACATGTATGATAAAAATAAAAGGCAAAGGTGGTCACACCTCTATGCCTCATCAGTGCATTGACCCCCTCATGATTGCCAATCAGCTTTATACAACCCTGAATTTATTAAGCGGCAGAGAGATAGACCCGAGAGAGACGGTAGCTCTTTCTGTAGGAAAATGCGGAGGAGGTACAGCTGCCAATGTCATACCGGACACTGCTGATCTTCAGGTAGCAGCAAGAACCTTCAACAGAGAGGTAACGGCACATCTTAACAAGAGAATTCCGGAAATAATAGATCATACAGTAAAAATGTGGAGAGGCGATTATGATATGATACAGTTCCACACCCCTTCAACATATAATGATGAAAATTTGTGTGATCAGCTTAAGCCTGTATTGGAAGAAGTGATGGGTGAGGGTAAAGTATACCAGGCTCCCTGCATGGCCGGAACAGAAGATTTCGGATATGTCGGAGAACAGGTGCCATCCATGTTTGTCACCATCGGTGTAGGAAACAAAGACTCTGCTCCTATGCATAATCCCAATATGGTAATAGATGAAGAAATGCTTCCATATGGAGCAGCGCTTCATGCCAGCGTGGCAATAAACTGGCTCAGGAATAACAGAAAATAGAGGTGGATAAAATGAAGAAACATGATGTATTATATAAAAACGCAAAGATATTTACTTCTGATCAGAAAAATCCTTATGCAGAGGCAATGGCTGTAACAGATGGCAAAATCTCATGGATTGGAAAAGCAGAAGAGGCTGAAGCTGTGAATGCCGAAAAAACTGTAGACATGGAGGGAAGAAGAATTCTTCCCGGCTTTGTAGACAGTCATATGCATGCTATCATGCTGGCAGACTGCTGTCAGCAGATATCCGCTCTTCCGCCTGCCGTGAACTCCATTGAAGAGCTGATCAGAGCCATAGAAAACAAAAGAACACAGCAGGAAGAAGGCCAATGGGTAATGGGCTGGGGATATGACGAAGGCAAACTGGCTGAACGAAGGGCTCCTGACAGATATGATCTTGACAGAGGATGCAGTGACTCACCTGTAATGGTAAAAAGAAACTGCGGACATGTATGCAGTGTCAACAGCAAAGCTCTTGAGATGGCAGGCGTTACTGCCGATACCCCCGACCCTGAAGGAGGGAAAATAGGCAGAGATGAAAATGGAGAGCCCAACGGCATATTATACGAAAATGGCAGAAATGTACTGAATGGGATATTGTCTGAAAAGACAGTGAGCCAGATGGCCGATGATCTTGTTGCTCTTGACAAGATTCTGGTGTCCCAGGGGGTGACCACGGCTGCAGACATGGGCGAATTTATGGATGATGACTATAAAGATATATATGCTCAGGCTGCTGCCAGAGGTATGAAAGTAAAAGTCGGCGGGTATTATATGTGGGATGGCGTAAAAAATGATTCTGAATTTGATATAACCGAAGAAGATATGAACCCGGACAACCAGTTCAGAGTGGCAGGAATCAAACTGATAGGAGACGGAAGTGTAGGCGGAAAAACGGCATGGTGTGACAGACCTTATCTGGGAAGCAATGAAGATTTTGGTTTTCCGGTGTGCAGTGATGAGGATATTGAAGATGCCATCAGGTTCTGCAAGGAGCATAAATGTCAGCTGTCTATACATGCCATGGGAGCGAAAACCATAGACCGCGCCATAGAACATACATGGAGCCAGAAACCGTGGACGGAAGGATGTGCACCATACGTAAGGCTGGAGCATGTCACTATGCCTACAGAAGATGCAGTTAAAAAAGCAGCCGGATCCGGCATTGCTTTTGTTACTCAGCCGATTTTCCTTTATGCAGAGATAGAAAGTTATCTGGCAAACCTGGGACCTGAGAGAATGAAAGAATGCTACAATATCGCCGATTGGCAGAAGGAAGGAGTCAGGATGAGTTTCAGCACAGATGCACCGGCCACCGCGTGGGCAACGCCGTCTGATCCTCTGGTATGCATCAAAGCGGCAGTAACAAGAAAAGCATGGGACGGTACTGATTGCGGGCAGAGACATAAAGTTGATGTTGAGACCGCTATAAGGTTATATACTGCCGAATCCGCACCAATGCTGGGCTTTGGTAATACAGGAATGCTGAAGGAGGATTTTTGTGCCGACTTTGTTGTTCTTGACAGAGACATACTGGAAATTCCTGCTGAAGAAATAGATAAGATCAGTATAGAAGAAACATATATAAACGGAGAACAGGTATACAGAAAATAAAAAAATCTAAGAAAGCCGGTGCTGTTTGATATGTACCCTCTTTACTGGACAACCAGTAAGGAGGGTATATTCATATGCACCGGCTCTTTCTTAGTGCGCCTGGCGGCGCACGTTTCTAACGGGTGAAAGTCCCGAATCCGCCCGGTAGTGGGAAGGATATAGCCGAAGGCAAGGGT
>CASFMJ010000013.1 GCA_949295785.1 uncultured Bacillota bacterium
ATGACAAAAGAGACGGATTTCTCCGTCTCTCGTGACACTTGTCTTTATTTTGATTGTGCTCCACCCCAACATTTGACATAGAGCCACAAAAACTCTGAAAACAAACAATATAGCTGTTTTCAGAGTTATAACAATGCGTATTTATTACAGAATCAAACCCGTCTTATTCTTCAGTCACTTCAGGCATATCTTCTACTGATTCAACTGCTGCTTCTTCCTGAGTCTCTGTCTCCTCAACATCAGTATCATATGATTCATCATATTCATCATCGACATCAGCTTCATCATCAAAATCTTCCTCTGTGCCGATTTCAGAAACCTGCTTCAGACTGAGGCTTATTCTCTTTCTTTCTGTATCGATATCAAGAATCTTAGCTTCTACAGCCTGTCCGATCTGAAGTTCCTCAGCAATATCTGATACTCTCTTGTTGGCAACTTCAGAAATATGTACCAGTCCGTCGAGTCCGGGTTCCAGTTCTATGAATGCACCATACTCTTTAATCTGTACAACTTTTCCTCCGACTACTTGTCCAACCTGATAATTCTCATTGATAACTGACCATGGTTCAGGCGTAGTCTGTTTGAGACCAAGTGAAATTTTTCCTTTTTCCTCATTCATAGACAGAATCTTTACTTTTACCCTGTCACCTATCTGCAGTACTTCCTTAGGATGTTTCAGCTTACCCCATGAGATCTCCGAGATATGAAGAAGACCGTCTATACCACCCAGATCAACAAATGCTCCGTAGTCGGTAAATCTCATTACAGTACCTTCGACTACATCGTCAACATGTAATCCGCTCCAGATTTCGGCCAGCTTCCTCTGTTTTTCCTCATTAAGTACCACTTTATGAGAGAATACAGCTCTGTTTCTCTTAAGGTCCACTCTTGTGACCTTGACATCCATCTCCTGACCTATAAATTCTTCAGCATTTTCAACAAATTTATCGGAAAGCTGAGACATGGGAATAAAACCTGTAACTTCCTTGTAGGCAGCAATAACGCCTCCGTTGACCTGTCTTACAACTTTGACATTAAGTATCGTTCCGTTTTCATAAGCGTCATTGATTTCATTCCAGTGCTCGCCAGCTTCTAATTTCTTTTTGGAGAGTAAAATCACACCATCACCATCATCTGTCTTGATGACTTTTGCCTGGATTTCATCGCCTTCCTTAAATAAATCTGTCAGCTTCTGGTCTCCCTCTAATGTTACTTCTTCTTTTGGAACAACTCCATCTTTTTTGCAGCCCATGTTAACGATGACTTCTTTATCAGTTACCTGATGTACTTTACCGCTAACAATCTCGCCGACACGAGGTAATCTTAAGGATTTTTCGATATCATCCATTAAGTCCATCATGTTCATTTCTTTTTTTTCTGTGATGTTTTCACTCATCTTAGCAATAACCTCCTTAATTACGCATTCAGGTGTCGATGCACCTGCTGCAACTCCTATTTTATTACATTTTGACAATTGGTGCAATGGTAAATCTTCTATTTTTTCTACAAAAAAGGAGTTTTGACATGTTTTTTTTGCGATTTCAAAGAGTTTGTGCGTATTCGAACTGTTTTTTCCACCAATAATTACCATGGCGTCACATTGTTTTGCAAGTGTCATACAATCCTGCTGGCGTTTTTCCGTCGCGCTGCATATGGTATTTTTAACTATGAATCGCTTTCCTCCGTTATTAAGAGTACTTATTATTGAATCAAGCAGTTCCTTTTTTATAGTAGTCTGGCATACTATGAACAGATTGTCTTTTTCTATCTTATCTGCCTTTTCCCATGAATCAATAATAATAGCACTTCCTCTGCACCAGCCGTTTATTCCTTTTACTTCCGGGTGATTTTCATCACCTATTATCACCACATTATATCCTTCTTCAGATGCCTTTGAGACAAGTCCGTGAATCTTGCTCACAAAAGGACAGGTCGCGTCAACAACATTAAGGTTTTTCTTTTTGGTTTCTTCCCAGAAAGCCCTGCTTTCTCCATGAGAACGGACGATTATTATGTCTTCGGCACAGGCATCATCTATATTTTCTAAAATACTTACGCCTTTTCTCTCCAGATCATCTATCACCAGCTTATTGTGTATAAGCGGACCGAATGTATATATTTTTTTCCTTTTAGAATTTAATTCTATCTGCTTTTCTGTTTTTTCCAGAGCCTGTCTGACACCGAAGCAGAAACCTGAATTCTCTGCAAGTATTATTTCTCTCATTTTTTTCTTTCCAGACTTTCAAGATATTTTTTAAATGATAACTCAGACCCGTTTTCAGTGGGAATATAATATTTAACCCCTTCTTTAAAAAGCTTGTCCGGCAGATATTGTTGTCTTACATATCCGCCAAAATCATGAGGATATTTATACCCTTCTCCCAGTCCACGCTTTTTAGCCCCATCATAATGACTGTCTTTTAAATGGTCAGGTACATCACCTGTGTCCTTTTTTTTAATATCCTCCATTGCCGATTCAAAAGCCTTCAGCGCTGAATTTGATTTTGGAGCAGACGCCATCAGTATTACTGCATGACTTAAATTTATAGCCGCCTCAGGCAATCCTACAGTCAGTGATGCCTGTACACAGGCATTTACAATGGAAACCGCTGATGGATATGCCATACCTATATCCTCGCTTGCCATGACCAGTAGCCGTCTTCCTATAATCTTTATATCTATTCCACCATCAATGAGACGGGCAAGATAATGCACCGCTGCATCAGGGTCACTGCCTCTGATAGATTTCTGCAGCGCACTGATTATATCATACCAGTCATCTTTTTTATCGAAAAAAACTGCTCTGCGCTGCATAGCTTCTTCTACTTTTTCCCTTGTGACACAGTCACCCGAAGCCATGTTTTCTGCAATAAAGCCTAAAGTATCAAGGGCGATCCGTGCATCTCCTGCTGATAAAGATGCTATTGCAGCAATCGCCTCATCTTTCCATTTTACATTTATTGCACCTACTCCTCTTTCTCTGTCTTTTATGGCTCTCTGCAGTATTTTTTCAATATGAGAGGAAGTTAATCGTTTAAATTCATATATGTTTCTCACTCTGCTTATTATGGCGTTATTTATAGCAAAATATGGGTTTTCAGTGGTGCTGCCTATAAATTTTATCACACCCTCTTCAAGAGCTTTTAAAAGAGAGTCCTGCTGCAGTTTGTTCCATCGGTGAAATTCATCTATATAGAAGTATGTGGTCTTTTTTTCCAGTCCATAGAAATCTGTATAGGCAGTATCCAGCAATTCTTTGAATTCTTTTGTGCCTGTAACCGAAGCATTGATTTCTCTAAAATCTCCATCCATCTCTTTGGCAATAAGCCTTGCCAAAGTTGTTTTGCCGGTTCCCGGCGGCCCGAAAAAAACAGCCGATTCAAAGCTTCTGTTTTTTATGGAATTGTAAAATAAAGAACCCGGGTACAGGAAATGTTCCTGCCCGGTAAATTCGTCAAAATTTTGCGGTCTCATTCTTGTTGAAAGCGGAATCATTTTTTTCTCCTAAAACGAAGCTATGAAAACGTCTTCAACTTCTTTATCGCTGATGCCGTTAAGTTTATCTATAGCTTCATCCTTTGTTTTTACCACCGGACTGATGACTTTAAATTTTTCATCATCTTCAATAATCTCAGTTTCTATACCTTTACTCTCAAGATCGTCTGCCAGCTTATCAGCTGCTTCCTTGGATGTGAACACACCAAACTGAAGAGCATATCCTTCTTCAGGACTGCTTTTGCTGCTTTCTTTTGGCGTATCTTCTGAATTTTCTTCAGAAGCTGCTTCTTCAGTCGACGAATCCTTTTGGGTATCATCTTCAGACGCGGCGGAATCTGTGAGAGTTATTGGACTTTCATCAGCATCATAACCAAGAAGCGGGCCTATAATAAATCTGGCTGTCAGATATCCTAATACTACCGCCATAACCATTATAACAAGAATTAAAACAAATTTCATCTTAGAATTTCCATTGGGACGCTTTCTTTTTTTTATACGCCTTCTGTTTATATGTCCGACCATTATAAAACCTCCCGTCTGGTATATTCTATTTCGTATCCATATAAATATTCCTTATTAATTAACTCATGTCCTGAAATATCATATCAGTCAATATGACAGTGAAGAGCTTCTTTTCTTAGCACGCTGACAAAACCACGCACACGCATCGGATCAATATTTTCTGCAGACATCATATCTTTAAGCATATCAAGGTACAGTCTTCCGTTATCCGTAGCAAGTCTTTTAAGTTCATCTGCAAACCTGAAAAGTTTTTTTGCCGCGCCTACGTTATTTTTATCAGGCACATATGTAAATTTTATGTCATCATAATCTTTTTTCACATACACTGTATTAGTATCTATGAGAAATTCCTCAGGGAATATCATATATCTGCTGCATTCCTCCATAGCCATGACAGTCTTCTCTATAATAGTCAGGATTTTTCCTGCTCCCAGCTGAGTACAGTCAGAAATCCTTATATAACCTGAAGTCGAATATACACCGGTAATGCCTTCTCTTGTTCTTATTAAACTTATGGGAAATATTCCTTTACAAATACCTTCTGTCAGCAATTCCATCTTCTCCTCATAAACTATATTTTCCTGCTTGAATTTTATCATCACTTTATCAAACAATTGCAGCACCTCCACATATTATACAAGGTGTGAAGCCTTTTCTTATGGCGTCTTCCTGCTCCATTTCCGTCTTGTAATCGTCCTTATACCTTTCAGTCACATAATAACATTGCTTTATATGATATCTTTTTCCATATCTGGGGAATATCACAACTGTGACAGATGGCTCTGATGACAGAAAGTCTGCTTCCTTCAAAGGTTTTCCCCGGGTTATATTTCCTGTAAACCCTCTCGTCATCAGCCTGTATGTGAAATCTATCTTTCCGTTTATGCCTATTGCATTTGTTACTTTAAACCTTGCCCTGCCTTCAAGAGAAATAAGATCTGTGCTTTTCCCCGAATTATGAAGGTATCTGAATCCGGTAAAACGGAACTCAACAGGATTTTCCTTTTTAATCCTTTCTTCCGTTTTATTGCAAAGGGAAACAGTATTTTGTGGTTTGTAAGCGTTCAGGTTCATCTCCATCACAGATTCGGCAGTCAAAAAGCAGATATTTTCACAGATGCCTATTATCCTGATTATCAATACAAGAGCTGTTACACTTAATATCATCAGCGGCAAGAACACGGCAGCCTCAACGATGTAACTTCCGGTTTTATTTCCAATAAGATTCTTCAAACTCATGATTTCTTTCATTTACCCTGATATCATACTTTAACCCGATATTATATTCTTTTATCAGAAAAGATTCACTGTACAGAAACTTCAGATTTATCTGTATCAGATCCATTATTCTAAGCAGCTTTGTGTCTTCATCAATGCCATAAAGAAGTATCTTCAGGTATCCTTCATAATCTTCCCCTTTGAAAATTTCAGGTGATACATAATCCTTTTTTCCCTCTGCGGTTATATCGCTTAATCTGTCATCAAGGACATTATCCAGCGACAGAGCCCAGTTATCATCTTTTTTCAGAAGCGGAACTGTCTTTTTATCATATAGTATCCTGATGTCGTTCTCTGCCTCCGCATATGCCCACATTTCAAGCAATACCGCCTGAGTAAGAACTGCGGCAGGCCCCGGTGTAATGGAAGATGCCACGGCCATCGCCACATTTCTTTTTTCATCACAGGTATAAAGATAATACATATTCAACATGTTTCTTACTGTCTTTATCTTTGTCTCTGTTTTTTCCCTTGAAATCTTTTCATCACATTTTCCACTGATAATATATTCAACCTCATAGTTAAAATATGTATCTGTCAGATTTCTGTCATCCATATAATCTTTGAAAAAAGTGAAGATATATTTTTCAATAAATATATCACCTGTAATTGTTTCTAAGCTTATCCCGTTTTTTATCTTATTCACCAGACTCATTATATATGATTTTTCTGTTTTCCCATAAGACGGAAGTCCCCTGATTATCCACTGGCTGGTTATCCTTCTTTCTTTAACTTTATTTCCCTCTTTTTTCCCATTATCATACTCTCTTTCTTTTTTCGGTGATGTTCCTGACTCAATGATTTTTTTTATCTCTTTTTTAAGGTTAGAGGGATCTGACAGACTGTATTTTTTTAGATTGCACACAGGTCTGCTGTAATCTGCATATTTTTTTTCTTTTAAAGAATAGTCCGCATACCTGCCTATCTTTTCATCTACAGTGGCTTCATCACCTTCAAAAGCCATTATTCCGTACTTTTCTTTCAGAAAGATATCGTACTCAGCCAGTATACTTGTCCCCCATAAACGTCCGAAACTTTCCACAACGCTCCCAACGGCTGCTTTTCCGGCAGAGTCTGCGGCTGCCAAAAGAAGTATCAGTAAGGATAAAAAAGACATCAGTGCCAGTACTGCAAATGAACCTTTTTTATCAGTAAATCCAGTCAATAAATCTTTCATATCTTCGTATTCCCTCAATGCTGTCGAAAATCTGCCATTCTGCTGCTGCTCTTTCATGGTTATATGTCTGTGTCTTTACCTGACCGTAAAATGTCATAATAAGACCGACAAGCGAAAAAACTATCAGACAGGATACAGGAAGGACCATTGCGGCTTCCACCATTATACCGCCTTTTCTCTCAGCTGTTTTTTTAAAACCTGCTTTTACTGAGACTGCCAAACGTATCATTTACAAAATCTGTTATTTCTGACTTGAATATCAATCCTATGGTAACTGCAATGGCTACAAGTATGGCCACCTGGACCATTTCCATGCCTCGCTTGTTAAAAAGCGGTAATATACTTTTTTTCATTTTCTTATACCTCCCTTTAATTTATATACATCTGCAACATGGCAGGTGCTGCCGTTATAATAATGAGCGCCATGAGAACAAGTGCCAGAGGAAAACTCATGCGGCTTTCAGAAAGTCTGATTTTTTCAAGTGCGTCCTGTTTTCTCACTTCCCACAGTACTTCCCCTTCATCAGCAAGTTTCATCCACAGATCGTTACCTCGTTTACCTCCATCCCATATGATGCCGGCGACTCTTGAGACTTCTTTTATTCTGCTTTCTATGCCGAACTTATAAAATCCGCTCAGCATGCTTTCTCCCGTTTTTACAGAATTTTCATAGATTCTGATATAAGACAGAGTAAAGATATTCTGCCTTTCCTTGCTCATTTTTTTATAATTAACTGCAATTCTCACCATAGCTTCCGAAATAACCACCCCGCTGGTGAGCAGCAGAAGCAGCTGGTTTATAAATGAAGGCAATGCCCATATCATCTCCTGCTTTATTTTTTTCTGCAGCTTTTTTTCTTTAGATATCAATTTTATTCACTCCTTCCATTACGGCTGCTCCTGTAGTAAGAAGAATAAGGGAAATGGTAGATATAATCCGTCCTGCTGTCAGGGTATATAATGGTATCAGATATGCCGGAGATATTATCTTTATTGTAATAAGCAAAGCAAACGGCATTATCATCACAATTCTTCCCTCAAACTTCTTCTGAGCGGTAGCCGTATCAAGTTCTCTTTCCAGATTCATCTTATCTTCTATCAGAACCGATGCTCTGTAGACAGCTTTTTCAAAGTCGGCTCCTGTGCTCTTGCATGTTCTGCATACCATGACAAAATCCTGTACATCTTCCAGTCCGCTGCGTTCTGCAAAATCGGCCATCACATCTATGTCTGAAGTCTGGCTCTCTTTCATTTCACGAATCATCTGTCTCAATTCCACCATCATGATATCGTTTTCATCATACGTCCCTTTCCAGAATACAGCAGATTCTTCGAGAGCCTGTCCCAGACTTCTTCCTGTTGCTACAGATGCCGATATCGAATACAGAATGTCTCTGAATTGCTCAATCATCACTTTCTTTCTTTTCTCAAACAGGAAATTACTGTATCTGTTTTCAAAGGTGCAGATAATGATACCGCTTGCCATACCTGCAGCAATACTGTCGTAGAATATCCACCCTATGGCTATGCCTGTAATAAATGCTGCTGTTCTGAATGTGATTTTTTCAGCGGGTTTAAGATTAAGAACTGTATAATCCGTCTTACCCATTTTTGCTTTCTCCTTCTTTTATCTCCGTTTCACCGGTAAGAACACCGTCTTTTAAGGTCATAAGTTTTTTTAGGGTAAAAGTACCGTTACTGTAGCCTGAAAGCTGGCTTATTTCCGTTATTCTTCTGCCTTTATCCGTTTTTTCTACATGTATCATCACATCTATTGCTTCTGCTATCTGTGCTCTTATGGCCTCCACATCAATTGTTACTGCCATAAGGTACATGGTTTCCAACCTTTTCAGCATAGCTTCAGATGAATTTCCGTGTCCTGTGCTCATGCTGCCTGAATGGCCCGTATTCATGGCCTGTATCATATCGAGTGCTTCTTCTCCCCTTACCTCTCCCACAATTATTCTGTCAGGCCGCATTCGCAGGCTTGCCTTTATCAGATCAGACATGGAGACATCTCCTTTGCCTGATGAATTAGCATGTCTGCATTCAAGCTGAACCATGTTTTCCATATAGTTCAGTTTCAGTTCTGCGGAATCTTCTATAACAATGACTCTCTCCTGTTTTCCTATGAACTGTCCAAGAGCATTGAGCAAAGTAGTCTTTCCTGACGATGTCCCTCCACTGACAAAAATGTTCTTTTTTTCTCTGACAAATTTTTTCAGAAGTTCTGACGACTCCATGGTCAATGTTCCGTTTTCTATCAGATCTTCCATTCTCATATATCTGTCTGAAAATTTTCTTATCGTCACCGCAGGTCCTTTTACAGCTATATTTTTATAAACACCGTTTACTCTCGATCCGTCTTTAAGTCTTGCATCAACAATGGGATTAAGTTCGTTAATCTCTCTGTGGACCTTAGAAGCAACAGACTGCATTATTTCTTCTATCTCTTCTTCACTTTCAAAAAACATTTCGTATCTGAAGATTTTTCCGTTTTTCTCATAAAATATCTCGTCAGGTGAATTTACCATTATCTCTGTGATGTCATCGTCTTCCATCAGTGGTGAAAGTATGCCCATGGTTTTTCTTGTTCTGAGAAAAAGTCGTTTTATAATTTCCTCCAGTTCTTCGGCTGTGTAACTCTCAGATACGGAGTCTTTAAATACTGTGTCAGTTATTATTTCTATTGCACTGTCATCATCTATCAGATCTCTGCATGCCAGCTCTCTTCTCACAGCTGCCATCAGTCTGTGGAAATCATTTTTGCGTTCCATTTTTTTATATTTTTTGTAATTTTTTTCCATTTCATTTATATAATAAAACAGTTGCAATATGATTGCAACTGTTTTCATTCGACATTTATTGACATTTCTGTTCACTTATTATTTTTTCAGTAACTTTCCTTACGGCTTCTGCATATTGACCTTCCATGGATATAACAATTTTATTATCCAAGGCAGCAAAACTTTTTTCATCTTCCGGCAATGCCGATAAATCATCTTCGGAAATATGGCCGCTGTAATTTCTGATGAGATATCTCCCCTTTTGTGAATAAAGGCCACTTCTCTTGTCTCTGATATGGGAAATCTGTATTTTTGCTGATTCTGTTTCTTCCATTCCAGAGGAATCAACTAATATATATCTGAAAAATTTTTCTTCCTGCAGCCTGTCGATTATTTCTGCTGCTTCTGCTTCTTTAAAAAAACTGTTCACACTTGATTGGGGGCAGAAGTAAAATACTCCGAACCTGTCTTTAATCAGATATTCCTGAAGAAATAATTTTTCAGGCAGATTCCGCATCATGTAAATAAATTTTCTTTTTGATGAAACTTCTGATATTTCTTTCATGTCAAATTCCGAATATATTTTATAATCATCTCTTTCCTTTAGATTTATATACAATATATTACCGTTACCGGTCATAGAAAGAATTCTTGCAGCCGTAACCGCAAAGGAAGTTACACCGGCTCCCCCTGTAAAGGAAAAAATTTCCCATACATATGCTTTTTCTTCTTCAGAGAGTATTTTTATACCTGTCTCATTAAAATATTTTTCGGCCGCTTTTCTCAGTATCTCATCAGCAGCTTTTTTCTTAAATTCTGATGGATTCATGACCAGTGAACCATATGCCTCAATATCAGTCAGCAGGATACTTTCCAATCCTGACACCGCAGCCATATGGGATGATTCTGCCTGTAATATCTGTATTCCTTCTTTCTGCTGTGCAAGCCCCCTTTCCAATGCTTCTCCATATTTATCATTCTTTACAAAAACAGTTATTGTCAGCTTTGCCATAAGCTTCCTTTCCCTGTTTCCCTCTGCCTCTATTTTTTTATCATTTGGCGCAGTTTTTTCAGCGCATCGGCAAGTGTGCCTATCTGATCCATAAGACCCATCTCTACGGTCTCAGGTCCAAACAGCAATGTTCCCACATCATTAGCCATGTTGTCCGTACAGTTCATTTTTTCTTCTATCTGCTCCTTGGATGCATGGGAATGTTCAACTATAAAATCTACTACCCGCTCCTGTGTTTTTTTCATATATTCAAATGTGGGCTCTGCTGTAATAAGCGTACCGCTGGTTCTTATGGGATGAAGTGTCATGGTGGCAGATCTTGCAACAAAAGAATAATCAGCTGATACTGCAAGAGGAATACCTATGCTGTGTCCTCCACCTATAACAAGCGACACGGTAGGTTTTGAAATTCCGGCCACCAGCTCTGAGAGCGCAAGTCCCGCCTCCACATCTCCGCCTACAGTATTCAATATAAGAAGAAGACCCTTGATATCCGGATTTTCTTCCACGGCGATCAGTTCCGGTATGAGATGTTCATATTTTGTAGTTTTATTATCTTGGGGAAGCGCCGTATGTCCTTCTATGCTTCCTATTATGCTGATATACTGTATCTCACTTTTAAATCCTCCCCCTCCGCTGAGAAGTCCCAGTTCTTTTATGATATCTGCTGCCGGTGCTGCCTGCTCCTTGTCCTTTTCTTTTTCTTCAATCATAATCCTTTTCCTTTCTAAGTAAAATCTAATATCCCTATTATTAGCAAAGGAGAATTGAATTATGCTGTTAAGTGAAATCGGCGATAAAGAAATCGTGGATATAGTAAAAGGAAGCATGTACGGCAAACTATGGGATGCTGAAATGCTTTTTGATGAAAACACAGGAGAGATAAGATATCTTCTTATTCCCGGACTGGGAAACGGTATGGGTAAAAAATTTAAAGATGAGTTACAGCTTCCATGGAATTCTATCGTGGTTATCGGTGAAGATATGATAATATTCAGATCCAGCTGATACTGTTTTCTGCAATTATAGCGCATATGATCTTTTCTTTCAGCACAATACCGTTTTTTTAATTTTATTCTGCCATCATCTTTTCATTAAAAAAATAAAGGGCAGTTCACCTGCTGCCCTTTGAATATATCCATGCAACTGTCATATTATTTTTATGCTGCTGTTACCGAATATGTCTACCGCCTTTATACATATCAGATATTGTCTGTCTCCGGCAATTATCTTTTCACATGTCACAGGAAGTCTGCCCCTTTCCCTGGAAAAGATCTCCTGAGGGCTGAATATATTCCCATCATACGTTAAATCCACACTCCAGTATTCTATTAGACAAAGAGGATCTGATGCCGCCGCTTCAAGTATAAGAGTTTTCCCTTTTTCATCTATCTTTTCTGGAATTTTCCCCAGATCGTAGCCGGAAAGAGTTATTCTCATCATTTTCTTATCTGAACCTGCAATGTTATCA
Organism: uncultured Bacillota bacterium; assembly: GCA_949295785.1. GTDB lineage: Bacteria > Bacillota > Clostridia > Peptostreptococcales > Anaerovoracaceae > Fimisoma. Next base: position 11,745 of record CASFMJ010000013.1, read on the forward strand.
TATTCAACGTTTACATCAAGTTTGTTCTGCGTGGCAGGCATCTTTTTTCCCTTACCCTGCATCACATGTATATATGCTCCCAGGGACTGAGTTCTCTTTAATGATGATGCCATTGCCAGAGGGCTGGAATCACAGCATATCCATTGTCTTCCCATTTTCTCCGCTGTTGCTGCCAATGTACCTGAACCACAGAAAAAATCAGCACATATATCGCCTTCTTCTGTAGCGCACGAAATTATTCGCTCTATCAGAGCCTCAGGCTTCTGGGTAGCATACCCTGTTCTTTCAGATGAAGTTCTTCCTACCATATCAACATTCCAGACATCTTTCATGGTAACCATGGTATACCAGCCCATTTCATCTTTGTATTCTTTTACACCCTTAAACCGGTAAGGTTTGAACCCCCTGTTATACGATTTTTCTTTAGGAGGTGAGAAAAAATATTTTTTTGTTTTTGAATACACAAGTATGGTATCATGTTTTCTTGCAAAATGCCTTTTCCCCGAACCTCCGGATTTGTAGTGCCATATTATTTCATTGATAAAATTTTCTTCCCCGAAAATCTCATCCATAAGCACCTTAACGTAATGTACCACATGCCAGTCCAGATGTATCCATATTGTTCCGTCATCTGCCAGAAGTTTTTTCATCAGTAAAAGCCTGCTGCATATCATCTTCAGATACTCTGCCATATCTTTTCGCCACATGTCATCATAAGCAAAATATTTGACAGAGCCTGCTTTTTTACCATCCACATGCCTTATGTTTATCACCGCATCATAGGCTGCTTTACTGAAAAAAGGAGGATCAATATATATAAGCTTTATCCTTCCGGACATATTTTTTTCCTCTGAAAGATATTTCATGAAGCTGATATTTTCCCCATGGGCTAAAACATTAGGTCTGGTGCAGATATCACCAGATTCTTTGCCGTTTATTTCCTCATAAACGAAAAAGTCTTCTGCTTTCACCTCATCGGCTGTTTTTTTGCTTTCTTCAATTATTTCTGTAAATTTATCAATAAGGCTCATGATATTTCCTGCAATGTATGGCTAAATAACAGTGTTATAACATTTTTCATCATCCCAGCTGTTCAGTATCTTTTCTATTTCAGCTCTTCTTTTTACCTTCTGTGTAGTAGTCTTTATCATTGGCTCATCAGTAATGATAAAGTGATTTATATGCTTATATTTAGGCAAAATTTCGTTTATAGCAGCAAGGTCCTTTGCGAATCTTTCTGCCAGATCTTTTTCGGTTATTCCTTCTTCTTCAAGAATACTGCTATCATATGCTATTTCACACCAGAGAACAAGTTCATTATGTTTTTCTCTGGTAAACATCATGCATTCATTTACATATGGGAGTTTAAGTATCAGTTCCTCAATTTCTTCAGGGAAAACATTTTTCCCGTTTTTAAGGACTATTACATTCTTTTTTCTTCCGGTTATGAACAGAATTCCCTTCTCATCTATTCTACCCAGATCACCTGTGTGGAACCATCCGTCAACTATTGCCTGAGAGGTTTCTTCTGGCTGATTATAGTATCCCATCATTATATTGGGTCCGGTTACAACTATTTCACCTATTCCATTCTCGTCTTTATCCTCTATGCGAACTTTTACAGACTCCATTGGAGTTCCCACAGAACCCGGGGTTACGCTCCATGGTCTTTCTGCCGTAAGAACAGGAGATGTTTCTGTCAGACCATATCCCTGTATGGTAATTATACCGAAATCATTGAGTCCCTTTGATACATCAGGATCAAGAGATGCCGCCCCGCTGATTATAAGTCTCAGGCTTCCGCCCAGCTTTTCAATGATCTCAGAGAATATTTTTCTTCTCATATCAAGGCCGATTTTACGCAGAAATCCCGATAATTTAAGACCAAATCTTACTGTCTTCATCTTGCCTTGCTTTTCTATCTGTTTCATGACTTTTGAATAAAGATTTTCCACAAGCAGAGGCACTCCTACAAAAACGCTTACACCGTACTCCTGGAAATTTTTCTGTACATATTTGAGACCGTCACAGAAAACATTATCTGCTGCCGAAGAGAGGAACACAAGGCACCCTACCAGTCCGAAACTGTGATGGAAAGGAAGAAAAGCCATATTGACATCTGTAGGATAAAATATTTTCATTCTAAGCATATCTCTGATATTAGATGCAATATTATGGTGGCTTAGCATGACTATCTTGGAATCGCTGGTGGTGCCTGAAGTAAAGAGAAATACAGCTGTATCTTCAGGGTATGCCTCCATATTCAGATAACTGTTGTCTCCACCTTTTACAGCGTTTCTTCCCTGCTTCAGATATTCTTCCATGACAGAAGTCGATCCTGCCATACAGACAAATTCCACTTTGTCACCATGGATACTCTTTATATGATCAACAACATTCTGATATTTATCATCATAAAACAGAACTTTTATACCGCTCCTTAAAACACATGTTTCCAGTTCGGTCTCGGTAAGACCTTTATCAAAGGGGACTGCAATGTTTCCTCCACATACTGTTGAAAGAAATACAAGGAACCAGGGATAAGAGTTCTCACCTATTATTCCTACCCTGCAATCACCGTATCCTCTCTGGACCATGGCTGTACCGAATGCTTCAATATTGGCTGTAAGTTCCCTGAATGTGATTCCTGTTATTTTTTTATTCACTTTAAACCGGAATGCGTATCTGTCCGGAAATTTGCCGGCAGAATTATATATCAGTTCCTTTATGGTTTTCCCATCATTGACATAAGAAGTCATCTTCTCCATCTTCATATCTCCTTGAAAGTAAAATAATCATTTAGTATAAAATACTAAGTCATTTGTTATTATATACTATTTATGCCTCTTTGTGTAATTTTTTTGCGAAAAAAGGAAAGGTATCAGTTCTTCTCTTCCGGCTTTTTTCAATGCTTTTTCGACTATTCTCCTGTTTTCTTTTTTATGGAAGTGTATGAGAGCACGCTGCATCTTCTTTTCTTCTATATCACGCGCCACATAAACAGGTTCCATCGTTAAAGGATCTAAACCGGTATAATACATACAGGTGGCAAGAGTTGCAGGGGTGGGATAAAAGTCCTGTACCTGATCCGGCACAAATCCGAAATTTTTCAGAAATACCGCAAGATCAACCGCATCTTCCAGTCTGCTTCCCGGATGACTTGAAATAAGATATGGAATCAGGAACTGCTTCATCCCCAGTCTTTTATTGGTCTGTCTGTATTTTTCAGCAAATTTTACAAAAGTATCCTTAGAAGGTTTGTGCATGTATCTTAAAACGCTATCCGAAATATGCTCCGGTGCTACTTTTAATATGCCGCTTATGTGGAATCTGCATAATTCCTCTATAAACAGATCACATTCAGGGTCGGCAAGAAGATAGTCGTATCTTATGCCTGATCTTATAAAGACTTTTTTAATTCCTTTAATATTCCTTATTTTTCGCAATATTTCAAAATATTCCGTGTGGTCAGCCTTTACTGCCTTGCAGACTTTGGGAAAGAGGCAGTCTTTATCTGTACAAACGCCCTTTGTTTTCTGCTTTTCACATGCGGGTCCCCTGAAATTGGCTGTAGGCCCCCCTACATCATGGATGTATCCTTTAAAATCTTCTTTTTCTGTCAGTTTTATTGCCTCTCTGACCAGTGAGTCACACGAACGACCCCTTACCTGCCTGCCCTGATGATATGTGAGTGCACAGAAACTGCATCCCCCGAAACATCCTCTTGAACTCACAATACTGAATTTTACCTCACGGAATGCCGGTATGCCTCCTTGTTCTTTGTAGATGGGGTGTTCCTCATTTTCAAAAGGAAGTTCATACACTTTATCAAGTTCATGGGTTTCAAGAGGAGGCTGTGGAGGATTCTGAAGAACCCATACTGATTTGCTGTATTGCTCTGCCAGACCTTTGGCTGAAATGGCGTCATTATTCTTAAACTGTATGGCAAAGCTTTTGGCGTATGCTTTTTTATCATTTGAAATCTCTTCAAATGCAGGCAGAATATGAAAATCTCTTTCTGACGGTTTTTCCGATGCTCTGTAGCATGTTCCTCTTATCCATGTGATGTCACGGGGGCTGTATCCATCATTTAAAGCTTTTGCTATCTGCGATACGGCTCTTTCTCCCATACCGTAAACAAGAAGATCGGCCTTTGAATCAAGGAGTATTGACCGTCTTACTTTATCACTCCAGTAATCATAATGCCCCAGTCTTCTGAGACTGGCCTCGATTCCTCCGATTATTACGGGAACGTCTTTATATGCTTCTTTAGCCCTGTTGGAATATACTATGACAGCGCGGTCAGGTCTTCCACCGGCTTTACCTTTGGGCGCATATTCATCTGTTTTCCGCTTAGCTTTAAAAACGGAATAATTGTTAACCATCGAGTCTACTACTCCGCTGTTAATAAGAAAGCCCAGCCTGGGTCTGCCAAATCTTTTAAAATCTTCACATGTCCTGAAATCCGGTCTGGGCAGTATGGCCACCTTATATCCCTCGCTTTCCAGGAGTCTTCCAATTATAGCGGTGCCAAACGAGTGATGGTCCACATAAGCATCACCTGTGACCAGCACAAAGTCCACCTGCTCCCATCCTCTTTTTCTTGTTTCTTCTGCTGTGACAGGTAAAAACATCCTTGTCTCCTTATTATCATTTCAGAAAAAAGAGCGCGGGTGATATGCCCGTGCTCTTAGAACCATTTTATCTCTGTCCCTTGTCGTAAGGTATTCCTTCAGCCTTAGGCACTCTCGATTTCTTTGACGTAAACGCCAGAACAATGAGAGTTATAAGATAAGGAAGCAATCTGTACACATATGGGCTTATGCCAAGTTCAGCCAGCATATATACCCCATCACCGTTTATGTCCAGGCTGGAATATGTTGCCGCTATGCACTTGAACAAACCGAAGAGTATACCTCCCAGCGCCACATTGAGCGGTGTCCAGTTCCCGAAGATCATTACTGCCAATGCCAAAAATCCGTATCCTGCCACTTCTCCGGTAGAAGCACAGTTAGCTGTTGTAAGTGCATATGTGAATCCGCCTATGCCGGCCAGCGCTCCGGAAATGGTCACTCCTGCATAACGCATCTTATATACATTGATGCCCAGAGAATCAGCAGCCTGAGGATTTTCACCGCAGGAACGCAGTCTCAATCCGAACTTTGTCTTATAAAGGATTATTGACAGTACCACAAATATAGCAATGCATATATATGTGCTGAGATATACCTTGTTTATAAGAAGATTTCCGATAAATCCGAAATCATGGTCTCTTTCAAGTCCGAAAGTGCTGGGTTTAATCATGAACCAGCTGGATGCGTCTCCTGTGGCCATGCCCAGAACATTCTGCTGTGAGATAAGATTTATCATAAACAGGACTATGGCCGGAGCCAGCATGTTGAGAGCCGTTCCTCCTATGGTCTGGTCAGCTTTCAGGTTGATAGCCGAGAAAGAAAGCAGCAGTGAAAACAATGCGCCGAATATGGCAGATACAACCATTGCCAGAACCATCAGAAGCTGCCCCTGATCCTGCGTGAACACCATGTTTTCCTGAATAATCCTTACAAACAGAGCACCAATGAAAGCTCCGATTATCATGATACCTTCAAGAGCAAGATTTATTACACCGCTTCGTTCAGCAAAGATACCGGCCAGAGCCACTATCATAAGGGGAATAGCATAAAGCATAGTCTGCTGTATAAGAAATACCATTACTTGTCGCCTCCTTCCTTAACTGCCCTGACTTTTTCATCTTTTTTCTTCTGTCTGTTTTCTATAAGCATTTTTATCAACATTGCAAATGCGCTGAGATAAACTATAGATGCAATTATTATATCAGTTATATACTCATTATAAGGCGTCAGTGTCTTCAGCTGTAATCCTGAGATATTCAGCATAGACATAAAGCATCCGGTAAATATTACACCTATCGGATTGTTTGAAGCCAGCAGTGCAACAGGTATACCATTGAATCCTTCTGCCGGCAGAGCCTGATAGGTAGACCAGAAGAATTCGGTGTTTCCTGAAAGATAATAAAGCGAGGCCCCTGCTGCAGAAAGCGCTCCTGCTATAGCCATAGAATATATAATGTTAAGTTTATCGTTTATTCCGGCATATTTTGCAGCATGACGATTGCTTCCGCAGGCTTTCAGCTGGTATCCGAAAGTGGTCTTTGTCATTATTATATACATAATCACTGCTATGATAATGGCAATGATTATACCGCCATTGACCTGGGAATCAGGAAACAGTTTATCAAGACCGAAGTCAAACGTTTCTATATTATTATGGGATGTAGGTCTGACATAACCTACTTTTCCTCCTTCATCATAGTTCTTCAGATTTTCTCGTACATCAAAGAACCATGACACCAGATTGGCAGCAATCCAGTTGGTCATTATACAGGTTATTACTTCGTTTATATTCAGATAGGCTTTCAGAATACCCGGTATGCATCCCCATAAAGCCCCTGCGATTATGCCGCATACAAAAGCCAGTATCCATATGAGCCACGCAGGTATAGTTTCAGATGGAACTGTCAGCGCCACATATAGTGTTGCGGTTGTTCCCATAAGATACTGCCCCGGAGCACCTATATTGAATAATCCGGTTCTGAATGCCACTGCAACTGACAATCCCGTCATTATCAGCGGCGTTGCCCTGAACAGCATATTTCCCATATTTACAGGGTTAAATCCAAAGGACAACTCACCGGCTTCTCGTCCCGTACTGAATATTCCTAAAAACACAAGCCTGATACCATCCCATATGCTGGAGATGGACATACCTTCTTTAGTCACTCCGACGATGATTATAATCAGTGTTCCTACCACCATACCGATCAGTATGGATATTATGGCGGAGATAACGCTTTTAGTCCCGTCTTTGGCAAAGAATTTCTGTTTTCCTGTATCGGGATCAAGTCTGTACATCTACTCCACCTCCCTGTCATCACGTTTAGCGCCGGACATGTAAAGGCCCAGTTCATTTGCGTCAGTATTATCCGGATCAAGTTCACCTACAATTTCTCCCTCGTACATTACGAGAATCCTGTCAGAAAGGCTTAGCACCTCGTCCAGTTCAAGGGAAACAAGAAGTATGCCTTTATTTCTGTCTCTTTCAGCAACCAGCTGACCGTGAATATGCTCTATAGCACCGACATCAAGGCCCCTTGTAGGCTGTACAGCCACTATTAGAGGTTCATCTCTGTCCAGTTCTCTTGCTATGATAGCCTTCTGCTGGTTTCCGCCGGACATACTTCTGGTCACCGTAACAGACCCCTGTCCGGAACGTATGTCATACTCCTCTATGAGTTTATCCGCATATTTTCTTACTGCATTAAAATTTATAAATCCATGGTTCTGGAAGCGTTTTTCCCTGAAGTTTTGTAAAACAAGATTCTGTTCAAGAGTATATCCCAGTACAAGTCCGTGCTTATGACGGTCTTCAGGAATATGACTCATACCGGCAAGACTTCTCTTTCTTATGCTTACACCGGAAATATCCTTTCCGCAGAGTTCGATATGTCCCGCGGTTGCTTTTTCAAGTCCTGTGAGACCCTGGACAAGTTCTGTCTGACCATTTCCGTCGATACCTGCAATACATACTATTTCACCGCGGCGTACGTTGAAAGATACATTTTTTACTGCATCATTCTTATGGATCTTTGAAGGCACAGTCAAGCCTTCCACAGACAGAATCACCTCTCCCGGTTTTGCCTTGGTCTTTTCTATCTCAAGCTGAACAGGTCTTCCTACCATCATGGTGGACAGTTCCTGCTTGGTCACATCCTTCGTATTTACTGTACCGATGCATCTTCCCTTGTGAAGAACTGTAACACGGTCAGATACGGCCATTATCTCGTTTAATTTATGAGTGATGAACAAGATAGATTTACCCTCTCTGGCAAATCCTCTCATAGTTTGCATAAGTTCGTCAATTTCCTGAGGAGTTAAAACAGCAGTAGGCTCATCGAATATAAGGATTTCATTATCCCTGTAGAGCATTTTCAATATCTCGACACGCTGCTGCATTCCAACGGTAATATCTTCGACTTTAGCGTCGATATCCACTTTTAAACCATATTTTTCTGATAATTCCAGTACTCTTTTCCGGGCTTCCTTTTTCTGAAGAAAACCCATCTTGGTGGTTTCCGCACCAAGTATAATATTATCGAGGACGGTAAACACCTCGATTAATTTAAAATGCTGATGCACCATACCTATGCCGAGAGCTGTTGCATCGTTTGGATTATTGATTTTTACTTCTTTTCCGTCTTTATATATAGTACCCTTCTCAGGCTGATACAGACCAAAAAGAACGCTCATAAGGGTGGATTTTCCCGCACCGTTTTCTCCCAAAAGCGCATGTATTTCGCCTTTTTTAAGCTGGAGAGTTATATCGTCGTTGGCCACAATACCGGGAAATTCTTTCCTGATATGGTTCATTTCTATTACGTAATCTGCCATCGCTTTTTTCCTTATCTTTTTTCAGATAAACTGAATTTCTCCATAATCCACAAAAAGGGGGAATATCATTCCCCCTTTTTATGAAATTTAATTTTGCATCTTTGTTATGTCATGGAATTATTTTACAAAAGTAATGTGTTCCCATGTCAGAGTGCTTGGATCAGCAACTTCTTCATTGGAGATTTCGATTTCTCCGCTCTTAACTTTTTCAAAGAGTGCATTGTAATCGTCAACTGTCCAGTTCTCCAGTTTCCATGTGTCAGTAGGTATGCCTACTCTGTCTTCAGCAGCTCCGAATGTGGTAATCTTGCCGCCGAAGTCAGCCCACTTGCCGTCATAATCAGCTTTGAGAACGTCCATGGTGGAACCTGCCAGATCTTTCATAGCAGAAGTTATAACTGTATCTGACTGGCCTGACTGGTCAACGTCAACACCGATTACATAAGCGTCATTGGCACCTGCAGCAGCTGTACCTGACTGGAACATGCTGCCTCCGCACATGAATACAACTTCTGTACCTGCTCCATACCAGCCGCTGAGCATAGCCTGCAGATCCTGGGAAGCAGAGAAGTTTGAACCGTATTCCCAGCTGTATCTCATCTCAACGTCGGTTCCTTTTTCAGCAGCACCTGCTTCAACACCCTGAACAAATCCGTATCCGTATCTGATACATGCAGGGTTTGCACCGCCGCCGCCACCGGAGAATCCGATCTTTTCAAATCCTTCCATAGCTGCAGCATATCCTGCCAGATAACCGGCCTGTTCTTCTTTGTATACTACAGAGGCGATGTTGTCCACACCCTCGATGGAACCATCGATGAATACGAAGTGTACATCAGGATAAGCCTCAGCAGCCTGCTTGAGAGCTTTTTCCTGAAGGAAACCTGCTGCTACCACAATCTTAGCGCCGCCTTCAGCTGCCTCTTTCATTGCATTGTATCTGTCAGCATCAGTAGCCTGGTTGCCGTTGGCCGGCTGATAATACTTGTATGACAGGTCATTTTCATATGCATATGCCTTTACTCCGTTCCAGGTATACTGGTTAAAGGAGCCGTCTCTCAGCTGACCTACGTCAGTTACGAAAGCAATCTCGTAAGTTCCGTCTCCGGATTCCATAGTGTCGTTGATGTCATCATAATTGACAGTGCCCTCAGCGCCGGCATCGCCGCTGTCGCTGTTTCCGCATGCTGCAAGGGCAAATACCATTACGAGCACCAGCAGTAATGAAAGAAACTTTTTCATATTTTCCCTCCTAGGTAATTTAACTTTAAGTTATAATCTGATTATATAATAAACAGGGTGAAAGTAAAAGTATTTTTTGCAGCATAATGAAATTTTTGTCAATTTTTTTTGAAGAAATCAAGTTCTTTTCCAAGCTCATCCGGCAAATATCTGAACCCAGTACAATGTACCGTCAGATGCCTTTGCACAGCCTACTCCCAGTTTGCTGTAGCTTTTACTGAGTATATTTTGTCTATGACCTTGTGAATTCATCCACGCTTTCATGACTGCCTGCGGCGATTTCTGACCTTTTGCAATGTTTTCACCTGCAGTTTTATAAGTATACCCATATTTTTTCAGCATATCAAATGCAGATCCATAAGTAGGTGAATTATGGGAGAAATATTTATTTTTAGCCATATCTTCGGCTTTCAGCTGTGCAATATAATTAAGTTTTGCATCAGATGAAAGTGATTTAAGACCTGCAGATTTTCTATGAGAATTTACTATCTGAAGCACTTGCGCTGCTTCAGATGTCAGATTCTGATTTCCTTCATCTTTATCATCTGTTCCAGGTTTTTGAGTATTGCTTCCCTGTCCTCCCTGAGGTCTGTTGTTCTGAAACCATTTATAAATATTTTCTGCGATAATGCTATATATATTGTCACGATTTCCTGTAGCTTTCTGAGAGTTTTTTTCTGCTGCCATTACTAAACCTGTTCCCTGAACCATCATGACAGCAACCAGTAATAATGTTAAAATTTTCTTTCGCATTTTTATCTCCTTTCTGCGTGTTATGACTATACTATAAATGCATTGAGTAAAGGGTGTAAATACGCAAAATCTGGTGTTCAAGTCAAATGATGGTCAAATAACGGTGATGATTTTTATCTTTTCAGCAGTCCTGATAAGTGTATCCTCTGTCCTCTCCCGGCAGTTGGTAACTCTCATCTTTTTCTCTGTTATCAGGCCTGGGATCTGTTTTCCTTTTCATTTTTTCCCTCCGCATTTTATTTTGCTGATTCCCTTATTTTTTCTCTATATTCAAGTACTGTATGCACATACTGGCTTACAGTTTTGTTTGCCATATTATAATCTGCAAAGGCCTCTCCGCCGTTATATGCCATAAGCGCCCACTCAGTTCCTTTACCGCGAGATAAAAGCTGCGCCATGATATCTGCACCAACCGTGACATTCTGGCATGGGTCCATAAGATCTGTAACACCTAATTTTTCCATACGGCTTCTGTGCCACCTTGGCTGTATCTGCATCAGTCCGAAACTGTTTTGGTTATCGCCCACTACATTTCCGTCAAATCCGGACTCATATTTTATCATTGCCAGAATAAGATCCATATCTATGCCGTATCCTTCACATATTTGCCTTATCTGATCCTGAGTCTTACTGCTTAACGGTACATCATAATATACAGCTTTTTCACCTGATTCTTCTATTTCTATGGCCCATGCTGCTGCAGAAACCATTATTACCTTTTCCAGTTCATTGCATGTACCGTTTTTTATTTCTGTATGTGCCAGACTCTTTTCTGAAACTGCTGAAACCGCAAGTAGCATTATAAAAATTATCATTATCAATAATAAACTTATCCTAAGTCCTTCTTTTTTTACATTTTTTATTATATAGCTCATTAAAATTACCTCACTGCAGTCATAAACTGCCTTCTTTTTAATTCTTCCCCTTTTATTGGTTTTTGATTACTTGTATGGGAATTTTTTTGCTTGCTGTGGATAATATTGGCAATAATTCAAAAAAATATAACTTTTTATAAAAAAAACACCCATGCCATCGGCATGAGCGATAAAAAAATATTATTTTGTCTGTCCTTCATATAGAAAATGTACAAGTTCTTCAGATTTTCCGCTTACAAAATACGTTTCTTTAAGTTCATTACTTCTTATGAGTCCCATATGGTCATAGAATCCGTAGTTGCATTGTGTATCTGTAAAAAGATAATATCTTTGTACACCGGCTCTCTTCATCTGCTTCTCTGCATCTTCCAAAAGCTTTCGTCCTATATTAAGACCTCTGTACCTTTCGTCGATAATAAAAAGAGAAATCTCTGCTCCATAATTCTGAATGTTTTCATCACAGAAAAGCAGCTTATCATTAGACTCTTCTAAACGTGCTGAATATTCCAGCATTTTGCGTCCTTCTTTTGTTACAGCAACTTTGATTAAAGAAGTCATCCATAAGATAAAACGCAGAAAATGTTTTTTATTGGTACCGGTAATTCGCCAACTGATCAGACCTGCAGGTTCGCCGTCTATCTGAGCTACTATTATAACATCTGACCGGGTCAGACAATTTCTTAAATATAAAAGAGCCATTTTTTTTTGCTGTTGGCGGCGAGGTATATTTTTCGAATTTCCAGGTTTTATTAACTGTATCAGAAAATTTCTTTTCATCTCGCCTTTTATAACCCTTCAATATTATCTTGTGCATTGCATGTCCTCCCCGATCTTTTTGTACGATTAAAGACCTTCTCAGACAGTCTACACTATATAGCAGCTATAATGTCAAGTCAGACTCTACTCCTTTATTATGATTCTTCTTATTCCATGATCATACCTATTCCTTCTCTTAAAGCATCCTGATTGATTGCGCCACTGGCTCTGGCTACAATATTTCCCTGCGAATCTATAAAATAAGTTGCAGGTATGGCATAGGCTGCATATGTGGCTGAGGCATCAAGATCTTTATCAAAATAGACGGGGAAGCTGAATTCCTGCTCATTTATATAACTTAAAGCTGATTCTTCAGTTTCCCTTGAACAATCAGTCACGTTTATCATCATAAACTGTACATTCTCGCCTTTTTCCTTATATAAAAGCTCAAACTCATCCATCTCCGATCTGCAGGGTCCGCACCAGCTTGCCCAGAAATTGATTACTACAGGTTTTCCTTTAAAAGAGGAAAGTGTTATTTCATTTCCATCCTTGTCATATACAGTAAAATCCTGCGCTGCAGTTGTCTGAGTTCCTGTTTTCTGTCCTTCATTTTCCATGTTCTTTGCCTGCTCATTTCCTGTGAGTACATCATAAAGGAAGTATGCTCCGGCTATGACTGCTGCAAATATTATCAGTAATATTATCGTCTTCTTTTTATTGTTCATTTTCCACTCCTAACTAAGTATCGAAAGAAATCTTCCCAATGTGCCTGTTGCCATAAAGATACCTGTTATTATAAGAAAAGCTCCACATATCTTATTTATGATACCATAATTTTTCTTTATCCAGTCAAACGCTGTCTTTAAATGCTCTATGAGCACGGCGCTTAAAATAAAAGGAACGCCCAGTCCCAGTGAATAAACAAGCAGCAGCATCATCCCTTCTGCTATATGTCCCTGCTGTGAAGCTAAAACCAGCGCTGAACCAAGAAAGGCGCCGACACATGGAGTCCAGCCCACAGAAAAGATCATTCCGAACACAAATGAAGATATAAGTCCCAGATCGGATGTATCTACTGAGCCATAATTACCTTTAAATATATTCAGACGGATAATTCCGAGAAAATTCAGTCCGAAAAATACAACTATCAGACCGGCTATTATATTCACTGCTGCGCTGTATTCTCTTATGAGACTGCCAAAAGACCCTGCCATTGCCCCCATGGCAACAAATACTGCTGTAAACCCGGCTACAAAGCCAATAGAGCATTTTAATGTCTTATTAAGGTTTTTCTTTGCTCCGCCTCCGAAATATGATACATATATTGGCAGCATTGGTAAAAGGCATGGTGATATGAAAGTTATCATTCCTTCCAGAAATGAAATAAGATATTGCATATGGTCTCCTGTTCTATAGTTCTATATCCTGTTTATAACGTAATTTTTATGTGTGCGAAGCCAGATATTCCTCAGCAAAATGTACTGCAGCCGCCCCATCAGCTACAGCTGTAACCACCTGTCTCACCGGCTTTGTCCTTACATCACCTGCGGCATATACACCTTCTATGTTGGTGATTGTTGTTTCGTCAGCTTTTATATATCCATTCTGATCCATTTCAAGCTGGCCTTTTGCAATATCTGATGCAGGTTTTCTCCCTATGCTCACAAAAATACCGTCACAGTATATTTCTGATTTTTCTCCCGTATCCACATTCTCTGCAACTATTCCTTTCAGCCTTGTATCATATATGAGTTGGGATACTCTGCTATTCCATATAAATTCCACATTTTCAGCAGCCATAAGAGGCCGGTGATATATCTTTGTGGCTCTCAGAGTGTCTCTTCGGTGTATTACTGTCACTTTTTTACATATGCGTGAAAGGAGCAGTGCATCCTGCGCAGCAGTATTTCCCCCTCCTACAACTATAACTTCTTTTCCTTTATAAAACATGCCGTCACATGTAGCACAATAATTGACACCACGTCCTGTAAGTTCACGCTCACCTGCAAGATCCAGTTCTCTGGGAGATGCTCCTGTAGCTATTACGACAGTTTTTCCCCTGAAAATTCCCTCGCTGGTATCAACTGTTTTTATCCGGCTTGTAAGATCAGCCGACAACACTTCTGCCAGAAAAGTCTTGGCACCGTATTTTTGGGCAGCAGTTTCCATTTTTTCTCCCAGAGAAAAGCCATCTATACCGTCCTCAAATCCCGGATAATTATCTATCTGTGATGTAAGCGCCATCTGACCTCCTGCTGACAGCTTTTCAAGGACAACAGTTTCAAGCCCTGCCCTTGATGCATATATAGCGGCTGTGTATCCTGCCGGCCCGCCGCCGATTATTATCATGTCATAGATTTTTTCCATATCATATTCCTTCTTTTATAGGTTTCTTTTAATAAATTCATCTATCTTCGCCTTTGAATCAGGAGCCGTTATCTGATCGACCGCCTTGCCGTCTTTATATATTATAAATGTGGGAACTACTTCTATATTTTCTTTTTGGGCCAGTTCAGGTTCTTCATCAATATTTACCTGTCCTATTTTTAAAATGCCGCTGTATTCTTCTTCTATCTTTTTCATGACAGGGGCGATACGTCTGCAGTACACACACCATGGGGCCCAGAATTCTGCCAGGTATATCCCTGAAGCATTGTTTATCTCTTTTGCAAAATTATCCTTATTCAAATCTAACATTTCTTTTTCTCCTTTGTAAAACATTTATTTTTATTATACCCACCGATTTTATATATCAATAAAACGGTTGACATATCTTCACGAATTTTTATACTTAATTATATAAGGAGGCTGCCATTATGACATTTTCAAAATTTTTTCCTGTGTGGAACCAGCTTTCGGGTCCGCAGAAAGATATGCTTATTTCTTCAGCTGTAAAAAGGAACGTAAAAAAAGGAACTGTTCTTCATAACGGTTCTGCCGACTGTGCAGGACTAATCCTTGTAGACTCTGGTCAGCTTCGCGCTTTTATTCTTTCCGATGAAGGAAAGGAAATAACAATTTACAGATTGTTTGAAATGGATATCTGTCTTTTCTCTGCATCCTGTATGATGAACAGCATCCAGTTTGATATAGTGCTTGAGGCTGAAAAGGATTCTCAGGTATATATAATCCCTGCAGATATCTATAAGGATCTGATGGAATCTTCTGCCGCTCTGGCCAATTATACCAGTCAGATAATGGCAAGCAGGTTTTCTGATGTAATGTGGCTTATAGAACAGATCATGTGGAAAAGCTTCGACAAGCGTCTTGCCTCTTTTCTTATTGAAGAATCTGCTATAGAAGACTCATTTAGCCTTAAACTCACCCATGAAAAAATAGCAAATCATCTTGGTTCTGCCAGAGAGGTTGTCAGCAGAATGCTGAAATATTTCCAAAGCGAAGGACTTGTTACTGTCACACGAGGAGAGATACATATCCTTGATGAAAAAGGTCTCCGTAATATTTCTGATAAATAATTTTTTTCATTTTAACATTTTTTTGTAATTTTTCTGTGACAATATCACTTTCATATCAATAGTCAATAAATGTTTTTCCTGTAAAGTCAAAAAGACTCCATTCTCAGAAATTAAGATTGGAGTCTTTCTTTATACTTATTCAGACGGTCATATCGGTCTTGTGGATTTCTAACTTTTATTATTTTGGATCTTTAGTATACCCGTTTACAGTAAGATAAGCTTTCAGAGAATTGTTCTCGTCTCTTACATCAACAGTATAAAGACATGTGGTACGACCCGCCTTGATACATCTTGCCTCGGCAATCAGCTTTTCTCCTTCTGCCGGAGCAAGAAAACTGACAGACACATGCTGAGTAACCGTTATCCTGTCGCTGCAGCCATTTGATGCTACGGCAAAAGCAAAATCTGCAAGAGTAAATATTGCTCCTCCCATCACTGTTGAATTGGCGTTAAGGTGCATCGGCCGGATTTTCATGGAGCATATTGCATGTCCTTCTTCTGCCATATCTATAACTGCCCCTGCCACGTCAGCGGCAAAGTAATCTTTGGAAAAACGTTTTCTTATTTTATCTATTATCGACATATAAATAATCCTTTCTTTTAAGGCTGTTATTATTATTACCCTGTTTAGGATGTTTAAAATCGGTGCCACCCGTAAAACGGGTGGTTCGAACCGGGGCTATAAGCCCCCGCTACTAGCCCGCGCCTAAAGACGCGGGCTTTC
>CASFMJ010000014.1 GCA_949295785.1 uncultured Bacillota bacterium
ACGTGCCACTTTGAATACCTCCTTATTCTCTTGCTTTTATTATGAAATCCTTGAGAATAAGCTGTCAACTTTTTTTATACCACACCACAGGGATTTTTCCGTCTGCAAGGTTAGTGATTATTCCGGAGTGGACCTTTCCACAGAATACTGTTTTACAGGAAAAACTGATGAGGAAAATTCTCTTGTGTGCGAGACCTTAAAAGTCCCTGATAATACAACAGAAAGGGATGACGGCTGGAGAGCTTTCAGAATCGAAGGCATACTTGATTTTTCTCTGATTGGTATATTGTCAGGAATTTCTGCGATTCTGGCTGATGCAGGTATAGGTATATTTGCAGTATCAACCTTTAATACCGATTATATATTCGTAAAATCAGAAAACTTTGAAAAAGCCATGAATGTACTGACTTTAAACGGATATACTGTAGAATAAATTTATTTCTGAGGACAGTATAATAAGATAATCCCAAGAGGCATATATATGGATAAATATCTGGAAAAAATAATAAATGATATAGAAAAGACGGGACGAAGCAGCCTGCAGAAAGAGCATTTTCAGCATGGCAGGATATCAGTTTTCGATCACAGCATAAATGTTGCAAGAACGAGTCTGAAACTTGCCGGCCTGCTTGGTATTGCTGTAAATAAACGTGAGCTTGCAAGAGGGGCATTGCTTCACGACTATTTTCTTTATGACTGGCATGAAAAGGATAAGAGTCATTGTCTGCACGGATTCAGACATGCCGGCACTGCTCTTCGAAATGCCAGGCAGGATTTTTCTCTGAGTAAAACAGAAGAAAATATAATTTCAAGGCACATGTTTCCCCTTACACCGCTGCCCCCTTTATGCAGGGAAGCCTGGATAGTATGTATTGCTGATAAATACTGTGCTGTAAAAGAAACAGCAGGAAATATGTATGCTGTAAAGTTTATGTCAAGAAAACGCAGGAAAGTAAAAAACAGTTGACTGTAAAGTATACGTTATGCTATTGTAATCTATATATTTTTAAAACAGAAAGGAAACAGAAATGGAAGACGGCCCCGGTAACCGAGGTAAGAATTTTTTAAAAAAAATCCTGATATATCGTTTAATATTCAGAAGGTACAGAAATCTGCGCATATGATAAGATTGCTGTGCCTTTTTGTGATTGACGAAAATAATTATCTGTTGAAGTGAGGAAAAAATGAACGCTATAATTTTACTTTTAATACTTATAGGGCTTAACGCCATGTTTGCCGCAACTGAAATAGCGGTTATATCTGTTAATGATGTAAAACTGAAAAAAATGGCTGAAGACGGAGATAAAAGGTCCAGAAGGCTTGTTGATCTGACCCGGCAGCCTGCAAGATTTCTTGCAACCATACAGGTGGCTATCACTCTGGCTAGTCTGCTTCAGAGTGCAGTGGCAGCCGAAAGTTTTGCTGACCTGATAGTTTTTAAGCTTGTACAGGCGGGAATCGAAGTTTCACCGGTAATTTTAAAAGGTGTCGCTGTAGTTGTGATCACGCTTATACTCTCATATTTTACACTGGTGTTCGGAGAACTGGTGCCTAAACGTGTAGCCATGAAAAAGTCTGAAGGCATAGCACTGGGGATGTCAGGGATACTTTACTGGGTAGCTAAGATATTTGCTCCTATAGTATGGCTTCTGACAGTATCCACCAACGGTATACTCAGACTCCTGCACATAGATCCCAATGAAGAAGACAGTGATGTGACTGAAGAATCCATCAGAATGATGCTGGCTGAAGGAAAAGAAAAGGGAACTATTCAGCCGGAAGAGGATGAACTGATACAGAATATTTTTGAGTTTGACGATATAACTGCAGAGGAACTCTGCACCCACAGAAGAGATGTTGAATGGCTTGATCTGTCAGATGATATAGAAGAATGGGGCAAAACCATAAGAGAAACCAGATATCATAAGTATCCTGTATGCGAAGACAGTCAGGATAATGTCAGAGGTATATTGGATGTGATGGATTATTATAAGGATCCGTCTGCTGACAGAAGCGGTATGATAAGAAAAGCGCTGCTTGTTCCCGAAACAATGAAAGCAAATACTCTTTTTGGAAAAATGAAAGAAAAAGGAGAATACTTTGCTGTTGTCATAGATGAATACGGAGGCATGACAGGTATTGCGACATTGCGGGATATAATGGAGACTCTTCTTGGAGAAATGGCGGAAGAAGAGGATGTTTCAAGGCCAAAAGATATAGAAAAATTAGGTGAGGGTATATGGGTCATCAGAGGCAATGCTGATCTTGAAGATGTAGAAGAAGCTATCGACGAGACAATGCCTGTAGACGTCTATGACACATTTAACGGTTTTGTATGCGGTGTGCTTGGCAGAATACCTGAGGAAGGGGAAGCCTTCGTATGTACATGGAAACAATACAGGATAACCGTTCATGATGTCAGAAATCATATAGTTCAGAGTGTCACAATGGAAAAAATACAACCTGAAGAAACTGCTAACTGATATATTAAGCGCCCGTAAGGGCGCTTCAGACCGTAGACAAAGCCCGGCCTAAAACAGAAGGCTGGGCTTTTCTAATGCTTAAAATGATAGCTTTAGTCGAAATCTAAAATG
>CASFMJ010000015.1 GCA_949295785.1 uncultured Bacillota bacterium
ACAAACGTGAGAAGTTTGATCCAACGTTGATGGTACGAGAAAAAATATATCAGACAGCTTGAAAACTGTTTGACTTTTTATAGGAGAAAATATGTTGGATTACAGTAAGCTTCAAAACGGAAGTGACATAAGAGGAGTAGCAATGGAAGGCGCAGAGCCTGTCAATCTGGGAAGAGAAGAAGCAGCAAGACTTACAGCGGCCTTTGTCTTGTGGCTGGCTGAAAAATCCCAAAAGCCTGTAAAAAATCTTACGATTTCTGTGGGACATGACAGCAGACTGACGGCTCAGATGCTGAAAAAGGCGGTTTTAGAGAGCCTTACATATGAAGGGGCAAAAGCACTTGACTGCGGACTCGCCTCCACACCTGCCATGTTTATGTCAACAGTATTTGAGGAATTCAGATGTGACGGCGCTATAATGATAACGGCGAGCCACCTGCCTGAAAACCGTAATGGTTTCAAGTATTTCTGCAAAGACGGCGGGCTTGATAAGGCAGATATTAAAAAAATAATAAAGATGGCAGAGCAGCTTGAAGAAATTCCTGCTGTAGAGCCAGACTTCCAAGCTGTCGATCTCATGTCTGTTTATTCTGCTCATCTTAAAAACAAGATAATAAGAGAGGTGGGAGGAGCAAGACCGCTGGAAGGCCTTAAAATAGTTGTAGATGCCGGAAACGGAGCCGGGGGATTCTATGCTTCAGATATATTAAAACCTCTTGGAGCGGATATTTCAGGCAGCTGTTTTCTTGAACCTGACGGCCATTTCCCCAACCACCAGCCTAATCCGGAAAACAGAGAGGCTATGGAAGCCATAAGTCATGCCGTTACGGAAAATCATGCTGATCTTGGTATAATATTTGACACGGACGTGGACAGGTCTTCTGCTGTTGATGCGTCGGGGAGAGAAATAAGCAGAAATGCCATAGTAGCTATGGCGGCGGCTCTTATTGCGGTGAACCATCCTGAAACAACTGTTGTAACAGACAGTATAACCAGCGATCAGCTTACTGTATACCTTGAAGAGTGTCTTGGACTTAAACATCTGAGATATAAGAGGGGGTATAAAAATGTCATCAACAAAGCTATAGAGCTTAATAAAAACGGTGTGGACTGTCAGCTGGCTATCGAGACATCAGGCCATGCGGCTTATAAAGAAAACTATTTCCTTGATGACGGTGCTTATCTTGCCACTAAAATCGTCATAAAAACAGCCCAGCTTAAAAAAGCAGGAGCAGCACTTGATGTTGTGCTTAAGAGTCTGGAGGAACCTGAAGAAGCCAGAGAGTACAGGTTTTCCGTAAACAGGCAGGACTTTTCGGAATATGCTGACAAGATTCTTGCTGATCTTGATATATGGGCGCGTAAAAACAGCCGGGTATTTGGAACATCAATTGCAGAACCTAATTATGAAGGAGTCAGGATAAATTTTGATAATGACCTGGTAAAGGGATGGTGTCTTATGCGAAAATCTCTTCATGATCCGGTGATGCCGCTGAATATCGAGGTGACGAGAGGAAATTGTCAAACTATATTGGATATGGTCTTAAACTTTCTCGGAACATATGATGTGACACTTTAACTATTGCAGAACCATAAAAATTCTAAATATTTTTATATGTTTGAGATAAAAGTGTTGACAGAGTATGTTGTTTTGGAGTATGGTTATATATAGATTTGAGGAAAGGAGACTCACGATGCAGAAGGTTATTCCGGGAGCAATGATGATGATGGGGATGTGCATGGGCATGGCCATGTGCAGTACTTCGTATGCGTTGCTTCAGGACTTATGATACTTTGCAGAAGTGAGTATCTCACAGAACAAAGACTGACATAAGCAGGGAGCAGACGCTTCCTGCTTGTTTTTTTATCACCGGTATAAACAGGAAAAGAAAGGAATCACAGATGATTGAACTTAAAAAACTCAGTAAGATCTATGATAACGGCAAGACAAGAGTCGAAGCTATAAAAGACATAGACCTCACCATCGAAGACGGAGATATATTCGGAATCATCGGACTTTCGGGAGCAGGTAAAAGCACACTTATCAGATGCATTAATTTCCTTGAAAAACCTACTTCAGGACAGGTGGTGTTTGACGGAGTGGATCTTGCGTCCATAAGTCATAAAGAACTCCTGAAAAAAAGACAGTCCATGTCTATGATATTCCAGAATTTTAATCTGCTGAGTCAGAGAACGGCCCTTGATAACATCTGTTATCCTCTTGAGATAGCAGGTATGTCAAAAAAAGAAGCAAGAGAAAAAGCAAGAGGATTGCTGAAAGTGGTAGGCCTTGAAGATAAGGAAAAATCTTATCCGGTACAGCTTTCGGGAGGTCAGCAGCAGAGAATAGCCATAGCAAGAGCTCTTGCCACAGATCCAAAAGTGCTTCTTTGCGATGAGGCAACAAGCGCTCTTGACCCAACGACCACCGCTTCTATACTTAATCTGCTTAAAACAATCAACAGGGAAATGGGAGTTACTATAATAGTCATAACTCACGAAATGAGAGTCATAGAGCAGATATGCAACAAGGTAGCAGTCATAGACAGCAGCCGTATAGTGGAAGAGGGTCCTGTGAAGGAGATATTTACCGCACCCAAATCTCACATGGCAAAACAGCTTATACTGCCGAAGAATGAGGGAGTGCCGGAGGCTGAAGGATTCCGCTGTCTCAGACTGGTGTTTGACGGAACATCAGCCTTTGAGCCTATAGTATCATCACTGAGCCGCCAATGTGAAACCAACGTGAATATTCTGGGCGCAAATACCAAGAATATTGATGGGGTGGCATACGGACAGATGCTGATACAGCTTCCGGAAGATGAAGCTACAGTAGAAAGGATTAAAGAATTCCTTGATTCTAAAAAAGTCAGATATAAGGAGGAAGGTTTAAATGTTGAATAGTGCGATGATAGATCTTTTGGGTGTTTCCCTTTGGGAGACTCTGTACATGGTTTTAATCTCCACTCTTTTAGCTTATGCCATAGGCCTTCCTATAGGAGTGGTGCTCAATATAACAGGAAAAGACGGCATATGTCCCAATAAACCGGTAAATTCTATTCTGGGTGTGATTGTAAACATATTCAGATCCATACCGTTTCTTATTCTTCTTATATGGATGCTCCCTGTTACACAGGCCATAGTAGGAACAATGGTAGGCCCCACTTCTGTTATAGTGCCCCTTGTGGTTTCTGCAGCGCCTTTTGTGGGAAGAATGGTGGAATCTTCTCTAAGCGAGATAGACGGCGGCGTTATAGAAGCAGCCCAGTCTATGGGGTCAAGCTCATGGCAGATAATTTACAAGGTTCTTATACCTGAATCAAAGCCTTCTCTTCTTATAGGGGCAGCCATTTCCATAACCACTATACTGGGATATTCAGCAATGGCCGGTATCGTGGGTGGCGGCGGTCTTGGCGCTGTTGCAACAAACTATGGACTGTATCGCTACAATAATGAGATAATGCTTATCACCATAGTCATAATTGTTGTAATCGTTCAGATTTTCCAGGAGATAGGAATGATGACAGCAAAAAAGATAGATAAAAGACTCAAATAGTATAGAAAAGGAGATTAGTTATGAAAAAGAAAATTGCAAGCGTGCTTATTCTGGCTCTTGCCCTTGCTTCAGTACTGGCCCTTACAGGCTGCGGAAGTGATGACACAGACGATAAGGTTATAAAGGTAGGCGCGACTCCCGCACCTCACGCAGAAGTTCTGGAGGTGGTAAAAGACAAACTGGCGGAAGACGGATATACTCTGGAAATCGTTGAATATAACGATTATATCCTTCCTAACAAAGCTGTATCGGAAGGCGAAATAGATGCAAACTATTTCCAGCATATCAGCTATCTGAACAATTATAATGATGAAAACGGCACTGATCTGGTGAGCGCCGGATCCATTCATTATGAGCCGTTTGCACTTTACGCAGGAAAAACCGCTTCTGTTGACGCACTCTCAGACGGTGCGCAGATTGCAGTCCCCAATGACGGAACAAATGAAGGACGTGCACTTAAACTTCTCGAGGCAGAGGGGCTGATCAAACTGGATCCTGAGGCAGGGTTCCTTGCAACCAAGCTGGATATCGTGGAGAATCCAAAGAACCTGGAGATCGTAGAAATGGAAGCCGCACAGCTGCCGAGAGTCTTAAGTGATGTGGATATGGCAGTAATCAACGGAAACTATGCTATCGATGCCGGCCTTAAACTGGCTGATGCCATCGCTATTGAAGCAGATGACTCAGAAGCCGCAGAGGCTTATGCAAATGTTGTAGCTGTAAAGAAAGGAAATGAAGACAGCGATAAGATAAAGGCTCTGGTAGCGGCTCTGAAGTCTGATGAAGTGAAAAAATTTATGGAAGAGACTTATGGCGGAGCTGTAGTGCCTCTGTTCTGATGAAAGTGTATTTTGAACTGATTCTAAACTTTCGGGCACATCATTAAATAAACTTAAACAAAAGGACTTCTTTTTGAAGAAGTCCTTTTATATTTGATATATATTACAGATTATCATATTTTACTGCCTGACCATCTTCGAAATAAACTGTATAACCTCTGGCCGGTGCGGGAATCCAGTCCCAGAAGGTTTCAGCGGCAAACCCGAAAAGAGTACACATGGAAGCCGCAATGACCCCTCCATGACATACAACGGTAGATACAGAATCCAATCCATTATGACGATGTGAAAGTTCCAGCAGCCTGTGATATCCCATAAGCTGATCCAGACCTTTTTTTGCCCGTGCGTAAAAACTGCTTGCTGATTCTCCACCCGGGAAGGAAAAGGTGCCGCTTCTGTCATTCATCCAGGTATCAAATCCCGGAAGCTGCTGAAGCTGGTCGAAAGTTTTGCATTCCCACTGACCGAAATTCATCTCCTTCAGATCAGGAATGGTTTTGTATGGCACCTCGCCATATATGGCATTAAGGGTCTGATTGGCTCTCAGCATACCGGAAGTATAAAATTCTGTACCATCGGAAGAGGGATAAACGGACATGGACTTTAATTCTTCTATATCTCTGAGACCCTCAGCAACAAGAGGGAGATCTTCCCATCCGTAATACCATTTGTTTAATATTCCCTGAGTGATACCGTGTCTTATAAAATGTATACATGAAATCATAAATAAACTCCCTTAAGCAGTTTCAATATATAGGACCGTATTATTTTTAGTGTACCGGCCAAATATGCTATTTTATTTTCTGACCTATTCCGCAGAAGACTCTGTACACTTCATCAGCCTCTTCGGCCAGATACATCATGGCACGGCCGGTAGCTTCACGCCATGCACGCAGAGTTTTGTCCACAGGTACTATACCCTGTGAAATGTCGTTTATTATAATTATTTTATCTTTGAGATCTGCACGATGAGACATCAGAAAATCAGTGACACTGACATCATTTTTTATCATGCCGAGAAAAAGTTTTTCCATGCCGTCAATGACTTTTTTGCTATAATCTATCATGGCTTCTTCTGAACAGATGAATATGTCCTGATCGTCAATATTAAAAGTTTTTCTGGCAAAATCAAGTTTGCCCTGATAGGATCCGCCGAAAATCAGAATCATAAAATCATTCTCCTTATAAAACAAGCATTGCAAATATCCCTATAAGTTCTCCCCAGATTATGGAAAAGCCTGCAATATCACCACTCATGCCTGCCAGGTTTCTTTTTGCCAGTAAAGCCGCCAGGTATGTAGCAGCAGCAGTTGCACCTATGACAAGAAGTGACGGGAGCAGATAAGAAGCCAGTAACATTCCGGCAGTACAGTACACGGCAAGCTGAATAATCACTAAGATAACAGCCTTTTTTTTCTGACGCGTGTCATCAGCACCTGCTCCGCTGGCATACTGGCTGTGGCCGATAGGCTTTCTCATAAGTACGTTGATGCCGGCTATGCCACGGCTTACAACGGGTATCATGCACAAATCTATGAAGTCTATTCCCATACTCAGGGCGGTGGAAATAAAAGAATAATATGCAAGAATCATAAATGCGAGGCTTACCACAGCAAAAGCTCCGCAGTGGGAGTCTTTCAATATTGCCTGTCTTTCCTCAAGACATCTGCGTGACAGCATAGCATCGCAGCAGTCCATGAAGCCGTCCAGATGGATAAAGCCACATAAAGCGAATGGAATAAAAGTCACCAGAAAAGAAAGCACAAGGTACGGAAATCCAAGATAAACCATTCCCAGACATAATGCGGCCCATATGCAGCCCAGTATCAGTCCGACTGAGGGAAGAAATCCCAGCATATAATTCTTAAGATCATTGTCCCATTTTTTGAAAGGGCAGGGAACTGTAAGAAAGTTGCCCCATGCCATAAAAAGGCCGGTAATTATTTTCATAGGTTACTCCTGTTTTTGTGTTCTGTAATAAATCCGTAAGAAACTTCGGTCACGCCGTCACATACGGCAGCAAGGCGGCGGTCTATATACGCAAGGCCTTTTTTGTATTCTTCAGTAAGATCATCATATGAAAACACATCAGAATATATGTAGTCAGAAACAAAGACAGTATTTCCCGTAACAGCGGCAAACCGGCAGAGCTGGTCAGCAACTCTTTGGGGAGCGTTATGGTCCACTGTGCCGTCGGATCTGAACATTTCGTTGGAAAGAAGAGCAGTAACGCTGTCGAGGAGGAAGACTCCGTCAGCGTGTACAGGCTGCCCGGACCGCGTCTTTTGCCCAAAGCAGCCACATATATCATAACCTCTTTCTATGGTA
Organism: uncultured Bacillota bacterium; assembly: GCA_949295785.1. GTDB lineage: Bacteria > Bacillota > Clostridia > Peptostreptococcales > Anaerovoracaceae > Fimisoma. The sequence continues at coordinate 6,724 of CASFMJ010000015.1, forward strand.
TCAAACCCCCAGCCCCTGCGTTCGCTGATGTGGCGCTTTATTCTTGCCCGGTCTTCATCATCTGCGGGTATCATGGTTGCAAGATAATAAAGGGGCAGGTCATTGACTGTTGCCATATATCGTGCCGTTTTCTGTGCATGGTAAGACTTGCCGTTTTTGCATCCGCCACTGATAAAAATGTTCATCAGAAAAAATTCCCCTTTTCAGCTTCTGAAAGATAATCGGCGTCAATAGAACCTTCTTCAAAGGTAGCCATACCATTCATAGCAGCGCAAGCCGTTTCTATTATATTAAAACTTATAGGACAGCCGCTGCCTTCTCCCAGACGCATACCCAGATTAAAATAAGGACGAAGACCGATAGCGTCAGCAGCAATCTTATAGCCCTGCTCCTTTGAAATATGTGAACCAAACATGAAATTAACTGTGTTAGGAGCCATCTTTGTGGCTGCCAGAGCAGCAACTGCCGATATGTATCCATCTACCACAACAGGTATTCTGCAATATGCGGCACCCAGGAATGCGCCGGTCATGGCACATATGTCAAAACCTCCAACTTTGGCAAGAATATCGATTATATCGTTGCCTTCACATGCAGCTGCAGCTTTTGCCACTATCTTTGTTTTTTTGGCAAGGCCTTCATCGTTGAGACCTCCGCCTCTTCCTACCACATCAGCGGCTTTGCTTCCTGTTATGGCAGCAAGAACACATGAACTGGTTGTAGTATTTCCTATGCCCATTTCACCTATGCCCATTATATCATAGCCGGCAGCCTTGACTGCTTCTGCTGCTTTTATACCTTCAAGAACAGCTTCCAGAGCCTGCTCCCTTGTCATAGCGGGGCCTGCTGCAAGATTATTTGTGCCTCTGCCGAGACTTCTTTTGAGTATCTTAGATGTCAGACGTCCATTTTCAACAGCAGTATCTGTATAGAGGGAATCAGGTATAGGAAGTTTAACCCCCATATCTACCACAAGAAGATCTATACCGAAATATCTGGCCATGGAACTTACGCCTGTGAGACCCCTGGTAAAGTTTATTGTCTGAGAAAGGGTCACCGATTGAGGTGCTGAAGCTACTCCTTCGGAAACAACTCCGTTATCTGCGCACATTATTATTATGGCTTTCTTCTGTACGCTGTTTTTTATTTTACCGGTGATACCCGCCATCTGCACAGAGATGGTTTCCAGTTCTCCCAGAGAACCGGTAGGTTTGGCAAGAACTTTCTGCCTTTCTTCAGCAGCTTTTACCGCATCCTCAAACAGAGTTCCGTCAGCTGCTATGGATTTGAGGATCTCTTTCAAACGATTTTCCATTTTTCTCTCCTTTGTATGATAGTTTAGATATATCCCCGAAGACTGAGCCATTCAAGACATGAATGGCAGTCGCGGGCTTCTATGGTAAAGGTCACGTCTTTACGACAGTGCTTTTCTATAGTTGTAAACAGTGAATCCATTTTCATGGTGCCGGAATCAAAATCTCCATGAGAGTCTGCGTCCGCAAAATTGTTGTGAAGATGAAAATGTCCTATGTACGGTGACAGAACCTCTATCCATTTTTCAACGGGAAGATTGTCAGCAGTCATGACATTGGCATGGCCGGTATCAAGGCATATACCGATACGAGGGTCTGTTATTTTTTTCATCATTTCCAGCATCATAAAAGGTTCGTCTTCAAGAACGTTTTCTATATATATGTGAAAATCATCCGGCTTGTCTTTCATGAAATCTGTCCAGAATATACAACCTTTTTCGGCCTGCCATTCTTTAAAATATATATATGGCAGCCATCCGTTGTGTACTACCATATTATGTATTCCCATAGTCCGGCATACTTTATATGCCTGCTCAAGCCTTGCAAGAGCCATATCCCGGGCCTTTGCATCTATAGCCGCCGGACAGATTTCAGTAAATGGCCCGTGAAGATATGCTGATACAGCACCGGAAGAAATATAATCACGGCGCATTTCCTCAATAAGGGCAGGCCTGTTTTCCGGATCAAGATTTTCTGAAATACATGTATGATTGAACTCTATATTCACCTTATATTCAGACGCTGCTGCCACAGCATTGTTCTGAAAAGTTGCAATATATAACCGCTCTCTGATATATAGCATATTAGCTCCTGTTTATAAAATTCAGCCGGCTTTTGTGGTTAATGTCAGCAAAGTCCGGCTGCAGCCGGATTTGGAAAAGCAGGAAATTTATATGTATTAATTATAGCATAAAACTTCTCAGAAAAAAAGTAGATGGATTGGAATAGCTATGTTGCATGTGTAAAGGTTTTTTGATAAAATCAGATTGTGGCTTAATTTAATCAAGAAGAGGTTTTGAAACATGAGTAAAAAAATGCAGAGTAACATTTTGCTGCTGATCACTGCCTTTATCTGGGGATCGGCATTCGTGGCGCAAAAAAGCGGGATGGATTATATTGAGCCGTTTACTTTTAACGGTATAAGGACATTCATAGGCGGTATCGTTCTTATTCCGGTAGTTTTTTTTATGAACCGGAACAAACCCGAAAAAGATATGCCGCAGATGACTGAGGAAGAAAAAAATAAAAGCAGCAGGACTCTCATAATAGGAGGTATCTGTTGTGGTACAGCGCTTTTTGTGGCCAGCTCATTCCAGCAGTTTGGAGTAAACTACACCACTGCCGGCAAAGCAGGTTTTATAACTACACTTTACGTAGTATTTGTACCTATTATCAGTGTGCTTCTCAGAAAAAAGGTACGGCCTGTGATGTGGTTATGTGTTGTGCTTGGAGCCGTGGGACTATATCTTCTCTGTATGACTGATTCGTCATTCAGACTTACATTTGGTGATTCTCTGGTGCTCTTATGCGCGTTATTCTTTGCAGTACATATCATGACAGTGGATCACTTTATCACAAAAGCCGATGGCGTGAAGCTCTCCTGCATTCAGTTCCTTACATCGGGCGTAGAGGGACTAATATGCATGCTGATCTTTGAAAATCCTGATATAAATGCTATTATTGATTGCTGGCTGCCTATATTATATGCCGGAGTACTTTCATGCGGTATAGGTTATACCTTCCAGGTAGTTGCTCAAAAACATGCAGAGCCAACGGTAGCTTCACTGATAATGAGTCTCGAGTCGGTTTTTGCTGTAATATGCGGAGCCGTGCTGCTTAGCGAGACCATGTCTTTGAGAGAATTGTCGGGTTGCGCCATAATTTTTGCTGCAGTGATAATATCTCAGCTTCCTGAGAAAAAAAGAAAAGAGGCTTAGAAAATGTTTACAAGAGAAGAGGCATTAGAATTACTGAAAAAATATAACAAAGAAGAATTTCATATCCACCATGGAAAAATGGTTGAAGGTACGATGCGTTATTTTGCTGAAAAGCTCGGGTATGGCAATGAAGCGGATTTTTGGGCTACAGTGGGATTGCTCCATGATATAGATTTTGAAATGTGGCCTGAAGAGCATTGTAAGAAATCACCGGAATTGCTTAAAGAAGCAGGAGCAGATGACAGACTGATACATGCAGTGGTATGTCACGGTTATGGACTATGTTCGGATGTAGAGCCTGTTCACCAAATGGAAAAAGTTCTTTTTGCATGTGATGAACTGACAGGCCTCATAGGGGCTGCGGCTCTTATGCGTCCATCGAAAAGCTGCAAGGATATGGAACTAAAGTCTCTTAAAAAGAAATTTAAAGATAAACGCTTTGCTGCAGGCTGCGACAGAGATGTTATAACAAAAGGCGCTCAGATGCTGGGATGGGAACTGGATCAGCTCCTTGGTGAAACTCTTGAGGCTATGAAGACCTGCGAGGATGCGTAGATTTCTTAACAGAATAAAAACGAACCTTTTGACAGAAGGTTCGTTTTTTTGTTTGTGAAAAGCCAAAAAAAATTGTATTTTTTTAAAAAGCAACGGAAAATATAAAAAAATATACGTACAAACCATTGAAACAAGTTCTTTAAAATGATATAACAAGAGTATTCTTATTTTACGTCGTGATTTTATATTAAGAAAGGGAACAGATAATGGACAAGTTTTTCAAAATCTCTGAGCATGGCTCATCAGTGAAGACTGAGATCATAGCTGGTCTTACCACATTTTTTGCCATGGCGTACATAGTGTTTGTGAATCCTAATCAGGTCACAGGATTTACAGATGGACTGGACAACATATGGAATGCTGTGTATGTAGCATCTATCCTGGTAGCAACTATCGGTACGCTGCTTATGGCACTTTATGCCAGAAAGCCTTTTGCCCAGGCATGCGGAATGGGTCTTAATTCATTCTTCTTTGTAAGTTTTGTGCTGCCGCAGGTAATAAGCGGAGGAGACGTAGTCCAGGGCTACCAGGCAGGACTTGTAATCATACTGATATCAGGTATCATATTTATGGTACTTTCTATTACAGGAGCCAGGCAGTATATTGCCAAGGCTATGCCGGAATGTCTTAAAAAAGCTATACCTGCCGGCATCGGTCTTTTCATAACTTATATAGGATTCCAGAATGTAGGTATAATACAGACCAATCAGTATACACTGACTCAGTTTGTAGATATACATGGTGCAATAAACGGAGACGGTATAATAACTGTACTGCCTGCTCTTCTTGCGCTGGCAGGTTTCCTTATCATCGTTGTACTGCAGAAACTTAACGTGAAGGGAAATGTGATAATAGGCATAATTGCAACTACAATTTTATATTACATCCTTTCAGGAACTGCTCCATCTTTTGATATAGCTCAGATAGGCCAGTCATTTAAAGATTTTGCTGATATCGGAATAACCGGTGTTTTCCAGGCAGCATCCTGGGAGCATGCTTTCAGCCCGGCCTTTGTAGGCGGAGTGTTCAGTGCAATAATGTATATAATCACTTTCTGTCTTGTGGACATGTTCGACACAATCGGTACTCTTTATGGCACTGCTTCTCAGGCAGGAATGCTTGATGAGAACGGAGATCCGGAAGATCTTGACAAATGTATGGCATGTGACTCAATTGCTACTGTAACAGGAGCAGTACTTGGAACATCAACATGTACAACATTCGTTGAGTCGGCATCCGGCGTTGCGGCAGGAGGACGTACAGGACTTACAAGCCTGGTAGTGTCAGCATGCTTCTTTGTCTGCCTGTTCCTTTCACCCCTCGCAAGCATAGTGCCCAGCTGTGCCACTGCACCGGCTCTGGTTTACGTTGGAGTGCTGATGCTGGGCAACTTCAAGCAGGTGGATATGTCAGACATGAGATCTGCAGCTCCGGCATTTCTGACTCTCATAATGATGCCGCTGACTTATTCTATAGCTAACGGCATTGGTATCGGATCTATAGCATATACACTGATAAGCATATTTACAGGAAAGTTCCAGAAGAAAGACATCATGGTTGCTGTTATCGGAATTCTTTTCTGCCTTAAATTCATATTTATCACAATGTAGAGATTTTATAAGCTGCAACGCTCCTTCCTCATATGGGAAAGGAGCGTTCAGACCGTAGACAAAGCCCGGCCTAAAACAGAAGGCTGGGCTTTTCTAATGCTTAAAATGATAGCTTTAGTCGAAATCTAAAATG
>CASFMJ010000016.1 GCA_949295785.1 uncultured Bacillota bacterium
GCAGCGTAAAGATATTATTTATCCCTGAAAAAACAACAGAAAGTATCAAAAGAAGTACGAACAATTTTTTTACTCTCTCTCTCATAACCATTCCTTCCTTTTTAGATGCCGGGCGGAGCGACAAAACTCCCCTTATTCTGTTTCTGCAGAACTTTTACCCTTACCCTTTCATTTTGATTTAATTTTTATGACATGACCAATTTGAATAAAAAATGAAGCCCCCTTTTGAGCTGCAAGCTACTTATCGGCAACATTTTATAGATTTATTATAACCTCACACGACCTTTCGGTCAATATTTTCTGAAAGTTCTGATTACTTATTCTTATTTGTTTTCCTTTGTTTTGTTTGTTTCTCTATTGATCAAACGCTGTGTTTTCAGCCGTTTTAAGGCGTTTGCCACAGTAGCTGCCCTTCTTCATGTATTATGTATACTTATAAAATCTTGTGCTAATTTTGAAACCAATGCTTAAGACTTTATCATTATACGCATTATATTTTCTTGTTTTAAAAAAAATACCGGTAAGTTCAGTTGTATTTATCATATTTCCCTTAATCTTTTTAAGTGGACAGTTTTTATTCCAAACGTTAAATTCTGCAGTTTGTGGTATATTAACAATAAAGAATTGCGAGGTACGGAAATATGACTATAGTTTTTCTTACAGCCGCTGGCGTTGGAGGCGCCACTGTTTTCGGAGCTGCTTTGGGCTTTCTTTTTAAAAATATTTCACACAGATTCAGCGATATAGTTCTTGCTTTTGCAGCAGGAGTGATGCTTTCTGCTTCAATTATGGGCCTTATTCTTCCCTCACTGGAATTTGGCGGCAGGTATGCTGTTATTATTACGGTGATTGGAATTTTCTGCGGTGCCTTATGCCTTAATGTACTCGATAAAGTTGTTCCCCATCTTCACAGGCTTGCCGGTGTTTCCGATAATTCAGATATTCAGCAGTCAGATCGGCTCAGCAAAGTGCTGCTTTTTGTGGCGGCCATCGCCATACACAACTTGCCTGAGGGTATAGCAGCAGGTGTGGGATTTGGTTCAGAAAACACAGCAGAGGCGCTTACCATTGCAGGCGCCATAGCTCTTCAGAATATTCCTGAAGGCATGGTGATAATTTCTCCTATGCTCCTGGCAGGCGTAAGCAGGCAACGAGCATTTGTGCTGGCTCTCATAACAGGGCTTATAGAAGTAGCCGGTACATTTATAGGCTATTTTGCAGTAACTGCTGCTTCTGCCATACTTCCTTTTGCTCTGGCTTTTGCCGGAGGGGCGATGCTTTATGTTATAAGTGATGAGATGATTCCTGAAACACATGCCCATGGCAGTGAGCGTGCAGCAACATATGCATTGCTCTTTGGTTTCTGCATAATGATTGCCGCTGATTTTTATATAGGGTAATGAGACTTTATCACATTCAGACCGGAAATCATGTGATATAATTCAGAAAAAAAGAAAAGGAGAATTAACAATGGCAGAATTAAATATAACAACCGGTAACTTTAAAAAAGAAGTTTTAGAATCACCCATACCTGTGCTGGTAGATTTCTGGGCTACATGGTGCGGGCCCTGCCGCATGATGTCTCCTGTCATAGAAGAACTTGCCGGAGAATATCAGGGAAAAGTAAAAGTATGCAAAGTCAATGTGGATCAGGAACCGGCTCTTGCAGCTCATTTTCAGATAACCAGCATACCCACAGTAATGCTTTTCGATAAAGGAACCGTAAAGCAGGTTTCCATAGGATACAAACCTAAAGCTGCTTTGGAAGCTATGCTTAAATAAGGAGGAAACAATGAAAACAGTCATAATTGGCGGCGTTGCCGGAGGCGCTACCGCAGCAGCTCGACTTCGCAGGCTTGACGAAAACGCAGAAATAATCATATTTGAAAGGTCCGGCTATGTGTCATATGCCAACTGCGGCCTTCCATATTATATAGGCGGAGTGATTACCGATTCTGAAGAACTTACATTGCAGACACCGGAAAGCTTCCGGGAGAGGTTTAATATAGATGTCAGGGTCAGACATGAGGTTCTTGCCATAAATCCGCAAGAAAAAACCGTATCGGTTCAGAATCTCATTTCCGGGGAAATTTTCGATGAACCATATGACAAGCTCATTCTTTCTCCCGGCGCGAAACCTGTCCTACCTGACATGGAAGGAGTGGATATGGACAGAGTATTCACTCTGAGAACAGTTGAAGATACTTTCAGGATTCATGAATATATAAAAACCCATGATGTAAAAACCGCTGTCATAGCAGGAGGTGGTTATATAGGCCTTGAGATGGCTGAAAACCTTACTGAAAGGGGAATCAGTGTAACAATTGTACAGCGTCCCGATCAGGTAATGGCTCCCCTTGACTATGATATGGCATGCCAGATACACGGAATGCTGAGGGAAAAAGGTGTGGGTCTCATGTTCCGCCGCTCTGTCACCGGGTTTAAAGAAGCTCCCAAAGGCATATTTACTCTTTTAAAAGATGAAGAACCACTGCAATCTGACATAGTAATTCTTGCCATAGGCGTTTCTCCTGATACTGCGCTTGCCCGCAATGCGGGTCTGAAGCTGGGCATCAAGGGAAGTATAGTTGTAAACGAAAAGATGGAAACGTCAGCTGAAGATATATATGCTGTAGGAGACGCGATTCAGGTGAAGCATTCTGTTACAGGCGATGATGCATTGATATCTCTTGCAGGCCCGGCCAACAAGCAGGGACGTATTGCAGCAGATAATATATGTGGTCTTGACAGTTCATATAAAGGCTCACAAGGATCTTCTGTCATAAGGGTGTTTGATCTTACCGCAGCAACTACAGGTATAAATGAAAAAACTGCAAAGGCTGCCGGGATAGATTATGATAAGATAGTACTTTCGCCTCTTTCCCATGCCGGATATTATCCGGGGGCTTCCGCCATGACTGTGAAGATCTTATATGAAAGGGATACGCTCAGACTTTTAGGCGCCCAGATTACAGGATATGAAGGGGTTGACAAAAGGATAGATGTGCTGGCTACAGCTATCGGATGCGGGCTTCGTGCTGATCTTCTTAAGGATCTGGATCTGGCATATGCGCCTCCCTATTCTTCAGCAAAAGATCCGGTTAATATGGCCGGTTTCATAATAGAAAATATTAATTCGGGTCTGATGAAGCAGTTCCACTGGGATCAGATCGGTGCCCTGCCTGGTGATAAAAGTGTGACTCTTCTCGATACCAGGACTCCATATGAATATAATGCAGGACACATAGACGGATTCATAAATATTCCTGTGGATGAACTTAGAGATCGGATTGATGAAATCCCTCAGGGAAAACCCGTATATGTAATGTGCCAGTCGGGTCTTCGCAGTTATATATCCTGCCGTATTCTTTCACAGAAGGGCTACGATTGTTATAACTTTTCCGGTGGATACGGATTTTACGAGACAATCATATGCGAACAGCGCGCTGCTGCAAACGTATATCCCTGCGGCATGAAACGATAATGTATTGCATATTAAAGCCTCCAGACAGGCGGCTTTTACTTTTACATTTTGTCCTGAGGACGCACTTATCAAGTTGTCTCTACTTTTTCATCCTTTTTTCTTCCCATTTATGGTATAATTGCTATTAGATAACTTTATCTGATTCATTAATAGGAGGACTAAAATGAAAAAGCTGCTTATTTTTCTATTGTCACTGATACTCTGCCTTGGTCTTTCGGGATGCAGCTTGAGCAATGATTCCGATAATAAGAAAATTGAAAAGACTGTAGACGCTGTTGCTGCTGAACTGGGTTTCACTGATGAAAAGCAGGAAAAGGCTTATCAGATGATTGGAGCCGAGGACGGCGCTGGTTACGGTTCCTATGAAATTTATATTTATGACGAGGGCTCTGAGGCTTACGATGATGTTACCGAAGACGGATACGACATTGGCATGTATACAGTGAAAGCTATCGCTTCCAATGATGGTGTGGTTCTGGTTCACTCCGGCGCAGATGAGCCGGATCAGGCTATTATAGATAAATTTGAAGATCTTGAATTTTAGCTTTATATACAAAACCCGCCTAAAAGGCGGGTTTCTTGTTTTTCTGGTCGGGATGACAGGATTCGAACCTGCGGCCTTTGCGTCCCGAACGCAACGCTCTACCAAGCTGAGCCACATCCCGTAACGCAAAA
>CASFMJ010000017.1 GCA_949295785.1 uncultured Bacillota bacterium
CGTCAACTATTGAAACCGCCGTATACGAGAACCGTACGTACGGTGGTGTGAGAGGACGGCGGTTAGTCACCGCCTCCTACTCGATTGCATATGAGATAAAAATCAGATGAATTAAGAATTTTGTAAGAAAACAATGAGTTTTTTCGTAAAAATGAGCCGTTAATATATAATTGCAAGGCGAAAGGAGATTCGAGGGAATGGAAGAAAATCAGAAAATAAATATCATGGTCTGCGATGATGACAAAGAGATAGCCGGAGCTATAGAAATCTATCTGCGCAACGAGGGGTACAATGTTTTCAAGGCTTTTAACGGGGTAGAAGCTCTTGAAACTGCCAGAAGAGAGACTCTGCATCTTATAATAATGGACGTGATGATGCCTGAGATGGACGGAATACAGGCAACTATGAAACTGAGAGAAGAAAAAAACATTCCTATAATAATGCTCTCCGCAAAGTCAGAGGACTACGATAAAATAACGGGTCTTAACGTAGGTGCTGATGACTATGTTACAAAGCCTTTTAATCCGCTGGAACTGATTGCCAGAGTAAAATCACAGCTTAGACGATACGTAAACCTGGGAAGTATGGCGGGCAGCGGAACTCGATCGGGTGTCTACAGATCAGGGGGGCTTGAAGTGGACGATAATGAAAAGAGGGTGACATTGGATGGTGAGCAGGTAGTCGTGACCCCTATCGAGTTTGGAATATTGAAACTGCTGACAGAAAATGCAGGAAGGGTATACAGCATAGAACAGATATATGAATCTGTGTGGAATGAACCTGCCTACAGTCCGGAAAATACTGTTGCAGTACATATACGAAGAATCAGGGAAAAAATAGAAATAGACCCGAAAAATCCGAGATATCTGAAGGTGGTGTGGGGAATTGGATACAAGATTGAAAAATTCTAATGTACGAACTACGTTATATGTCATACTGATGATTGTGGAAATCGCAGCTGTAATCTGGGTGCTCTTTGCCGGAAGTATATTTGCAGCGCTAAATACGATGTCCTGGGCAAACGGCGCTGACCCCGGTGTGACTTACAACAGCGGTATAATAACTGATATGGCAGGCTTTATGAGGGTACAGAACTTTTCCGGTATAGGCGGAATAGCCGGCCTGATAATTGCGGGAGTTTTATTCATATGGCTTGCATTTATGACCGGAAAGGGTAAAAAAGATGAAGACGGAAAGATTCACCTTACATGGTTTGACAGAATCTGGAGCGAAGTGCAGATAATTATAGGTATATTTGCAGGTATATGGGCAGCCTCTGTTTTAGATCTGCTTTACTATATATGGCTCAGAGGCCGGTACCTGAGGATATGGGAGAGCACTACGGAGTATGCAGATTACATGACCAACGAGCTGGAGATGACATATTGCATAACAGGGCTTGTGGTAAGCTGCACAATAATAATCATCTGCATTTTTTCTATCATAAAAAAAATAAAAGCTGGTCAGTTCTGGGAAAAATCTCTTCTTGGAGGAGCTATACTGGCTGTATATCGAAGCATAAAAGGAAGTGACAAGACTCTGCTGAAAGTGCTGGTAATTTTCATGGCGGCAGCTATACTTGCTGCTACATGGATCTTGTTACCGGTCATACTGGTACTGATACTTATATTTGTACCAAAGGAAGTAAAGAAATTCAATGCTATCAAAAGGGGCGTTGAAGAAGTAAAAAACGGAAATCTGGCTTATAAAATACCGGTGGAAGAAGACGCAAGAGGCGTCAGAGGAGAATTTGACCGGATGGCGGCAGACATAAATGAAATATCAAAAGCTTCAAGTGTTGCAGTCCAGAATGAGATTAAGAATCAGAGAATGAAAACAGATCTTATATCCAATGTCTCTCATGATCTGAAAACTCCCCTTACGTCGATGATTTCGTATATAGATCTTTTAAAAAAGGAAGGTCTGGACAGCCCCAACGCACCGGAATACCTTGATATAATAGATCAGAAGACACAAAGGCTGAAGGATCTTACGGAAAATCTGTTTGAAGCAGCAAAAGCATCTTCGGGCGCTATACCGGTGAATATGGAAAACATAGACCTTGCATCTCTTCTGAGCCAGAGCCTGGCGGAAACAGAAGAAAGACTTGCAGAAAAGGGGCTGGATATACAGGTCAGAAATGAATGTGAGGATTGCCGTATTATGGCTGACGGACAGCTTATGTGGCGGGTACTTGAAAACCTTTTAGGCAATGTATCCAAGTATGCTCTTGAAAACAGCCGTGTATATATCAACATGAGAGAAACGGATGCTTTAAAGACTACGGGAAAAAAGATGATTATTCTGGAAATGAAAAATATTTCAAAGGCACCTTTGAACATTTCAGCTGAAGAACTGATGGAAAGATTTAAAAGAGGCGACGAATCCAGGACCACGGAAGGAAGCGGGCTTGGCCTTGCTATTGCAAAAGATCTGACCAGACTGATGAACGGTATATTTGAGATAACCGTAGACGGAGACTTGTTTAAAGCAATCGTAATGATGGAAAAAGTATAAAAACAACATAAGTGTGGTGTTTCTGCAGTAAAGATAAACCTCAGGCGGCTTTGCAGGCTGTCTGAGGTTTTACTATGTTCCGGAGCCGATATTCCTTGTGCGGGAGCAAAATGTGAGTTTTTCAGCATGAACCTTATAAATTTGTAAAGTTTGCTGCAAAAACGATTTAATGTGATATAATATACAAGTATAAAAAGTACAAGAGCAAATTATCCGTTATATGCTTTGTGTATTAAAAAACTATCAATAAATAGAAATTGATATAATGTAAAAGGAGGGAATACATGAAAAAACGGTTTTTAACCCTGTTAGTGTGTGTGGCAATGCTGTTTGGAACTATGCCTTCTGATGCTTTTGCGCGAGATGGTATCGCTGACATAAGTCTTGCTAAAAACGGGGCAATGACAGGTACAGGCAGTCCGGATGATCCTTATATAATCTCAGATGCGACGGATCTTAAGGAATTCGCCGGGATTGTAAACGCAGGAGATACGGATGCATGTGCGACTTTAGTAAGCGACATTGTAATCAGTATACATGAGCAATGGACACCTATCGGAAACAGTGCGAATTCTTATTCCGGTACATTTGATGGCAATGGAAAGACTATCTCCGGTATCAGGTCAACGGCGGGCGGTATGTTTGGAAATATCACTAATGGTACAGTGAGAAATGTTACCCTTACCGACTGCCGCTTTACTAATTCCGGCGGCAGTATAGTAGACTCAGTAAACGGAGATAACAACCTCATATCGGGTTGTATAAGTGAGGCATACATAGAGGGAAACGGCAATGTGGGAGGCATTTTGGGCTCGGTTGGACAAGGATCCGACATAGTTGTTAAAAACTGCATAAGCCGTGGTGAAGTTCGCAGTGAGAACGGAAGTGCTGGAGGAATAGCAGGATATGCCGACGAAAAATCTTCCCTGACAATAAGCGGATGTGTTAATGAGGGAACAGTCCAGGGCAAAAGTTATGCAGGAGGTATTTTTGGCAGAGGATATTGGTTTGGCCATTGGAATATTATAAACTGTAAAAATGTCGGATCTGTTTCGGGTTCTGCTTCAGACTCTGTGACGGGTGGCATTGCAGGTGAAAATTACTATGGAGGAAACAACGTAGAAAACTGTATCAACACAGGAAACGTAAAAGGCGCATTTGTGGGAGGTATCCTTGGACGTAACTACGGCAGCAATTCAGAGATAACCAACTGTATAAATGAAGGTTCTGTTATGGTACAGGACAACTTGAAAGTGGCTGCCGCAGGCGGGATTGCCGGCTCACTGAAGGAAAGCGGGAATATAACCGGCTGCTCCAACAGGGCAAATATTTCAGTTGGAGACGGTGAACAGGCTTCAGAATCTGAAGGTGATAAAGCAATGAATGTCGGCGGAATAGTTGGATTCCATGAGCATACCTCGGGCGGTTCGATCACAGGCTGTTCCAATAGCGGAGATATCAACGGGGGAGACTATGCCCGAATAGGCGGGATTGCTGGCTATGGTGATGGAATAACTGTATCAGAATGCAGTAACAGCGGCAAAATTTCAAATACAAGCGGAAACAGTGGATCCTGCATAGCGGGTATTATGGCTTTTTCCCAGAAGGCTACAGTGGAAAAGTGCTATAATATCGGAGAAATTACAGGAACAGGCCGGGGCAGCTTTATAGGCGGTCTTGTGGGCTACGCGATTTCGTATACCTACACTGGATATAAAACTGTTCCAACTTATATACGGAGCAGTTATAACTCCGGAGAGGTTACAAGCTATGGTGATACTACGGATATTACAAGTGATGATTCCTCTTCGGCTTATCCCAGGGTGGGCGGTATTGCAGGACATGTTGATACAGCGTCAAGGCTTATAAACTGTTATAACAACGGTGATACTGCTCGTGGAGTAGGCGATGACAAGATTCACAACAGTTTTGCCCTCGCCGGATGGGACAGCAGCAATCCTGAGTGCATTACTGATTGTTATTGGTTTTCGAAAAATGCGATGTCCGGCAGTTCGACACATGCTTATGATCACTCTGATTATAATATTATAAGTGATGCCGGTTCCGGCGGTCTGCTGGCGAAGCTTCGGGCCGGTGAATATGCCGACGCCTGGGCTCCAAATCTTGGCTATGTACAGAACCGGATACAGCCGATTCTCAGTTGGCAGAATAGTTCTTCCCCTGAGCCAATGACTTTGGATATAGACACAGGCGGATATACACCCGGCACATGGACAAAAGATGATGTGACTGTTACGGTGTCGTCTTCCAACATGATCATTACCGAAGGGTATCTGTATTCCAGCGATGATGGTTCCAGCTGGAACTCTATGAGTATGGCTGGTGTTAATGCCCGTCTTGTGATTTCAGATCAGACGGCGGCGTCAGGAACTTCATATCTGTTCTGTGCAAATTCGAAGTACGGATCTGTGCAAAGTGATCCTATAGTGGTAAAAATAGACAAAACATCTCCTACGATAAAAGTGACGGGAAATGCAGATTCGTATGTGGAAGATCAGGTTGATATAGAAGCGACTGCCGGGCCGTCGGGGATAGCCAAGGTGGAAGTAAACGGAACGGATATCACATCCACATATGAAGAAGGTTATACCGTGACAGAAAATGGAACATATACATTTACTGTTACCAACGGAGCAGGAGCAAAGGCCACAGATACCATAACATACGGAAACATCGGCAAGGCCAGACCTGTGGTTGAAATCGATTCGGGAGGCTATAAAGGCGGAGAGTGGACTGACAGTGATGTGACTCTTTCCGCAGCCGATAAAGAAGCTGAGACTTCGGCCACATCCACATTGAAATATAAAGTGGACAACGGCTCGTGGCAGGATTACGCAGGTGAGATTACTGTTTCTCAAAATACGGATCAGGACGGAGCTGTATACACTTTTAAAGCCATAAGCGATAAGGGTGTGGAGAGTGACGAAGTTTCCATTACAGTCAGGATAGATAAGACTGAGCCGCAGATTGCTGTATCCGGAGACACAGACTCTTACTTACAAAGTGATGTTATAGACTTAGATATAACGACAGGAGCCTCGGGAATAGCCAAGGTGGAAGTAAACGGAGAAGACATAACCTCCACATATGAAAGCGGTTATACCGTGACAGAAAACGGTGAATATGTATTTACCGTAACCGATGGTACAGGAAAACAGGATACAGCTGCCATAACCTATGATAAGATAGACAGGGTAAAACCTCAGGTCAAGATTAATTCCGGAGGCTATGAGGAAGGAACATGGAGCAGCAGTGATTTGACCCTTACTCTTGAGAATAAGATGCCTAATCTTGGCTCTACTACTTACAAATATAAGGTGGACAGCGGACAGTGGCAGGATTGTTCAAAGTCTGTAACCATATCAGCAAATACGGATGCAGATGGTGCAGTCTACACCTTTAAGGCCATAAGCGCCAGCGGAGTAGAGAGTGATGAGGTATCCATCACAGTAAAGGTAGATAAGACTGAGCCGCAGATCGTAGCATCCGGAGATACAGACTCTTATTTACAAAGCGATGTTATACACTTAGATATAACAGCAGGACTTTCAGGGACAGCCAAGGTGGAAGTAAACGGAGAAGACATCACCTCAACATATACTGAAGGTTATACCGTGACAGAAAACGGAACATATACATTCACCGTTACCAATGGAGCAGGCGCTAAGGCCACCTATAAGATCGAATATAAAAATATAGACAATGAAAAGCCTGTAATCAGCATTGGTTCAGGAAGCTACAAAGATGGTGCGTGGACCAATAAGGATGTAGTGCTTACTCCTGAAAACACCACAGCAAATCTGGGCACAACAACCTACAGATACAAGGTGGACGGCGGACAGTGGCAGGAATATACCGGGCCTGTAGTTGTTTCGGAAAATACAGATGCAGACGGTGCGGTATATACCTTTAAAGCCATAAGCGCCAGCGGAGTAGAGAGCGATGAGGCATCCATAAACGTCAAGATTGATAAGACGTTACCGGAAGGCGATATTAAAATACAAGAAGATTCTGTAAAGAAATTTATAAACAATATCACTTTCGGACTGTTTTTCAAGGAAAATATAGATGTAACAATTATATCTGAGGATAATCTCAGCGGAATAAAGTCTGTCGAGTATTACCGCAGCAGCGGGGTGCTTACTGAAGAACAGGTAGCTGCAATTGACGAGTGGTCAGAGTACAATTCGGCTATAAGTGAGACAGCATCCGATGCAGAAAAATTTGTATACTATGTGAGGATAACAGATATTGCGGGAAATGTGACCTGCTTCGGAAGCAACGGCGTCGTATTTGATCTGACAGCTCCGGAAATCTCCGGCATAACAGAAAATGAGATATATTATACTACTCAGAAGATAAAGGTCACAGATGCAAACCCGGATAGTGTTACAGTGAACGGACAGAAGGTGGATGCGGAAACGCTTCTTGCAGGAAACATGGACACCCAATACACTGTTGCGGCAACAGACAAAGCCGGAAATCAGACTGTTGTGACGATTTCCATGAGACCTACAGAAAGCCTTGCAGAGGCTATAGAAGGGATAACATTAGATAATGTCACTTCAGCTGAAAAAGATGTGATTGAAACATATATTGCAGATCTGGATAATGAACTGGCAAATGAATATATCACCAAGGAAGAAAAGAATATTGTTCAGAAGCTTAAGGAAGATGCAGAAGCGCTGGCAGACAGAATAAAAAAAGCATTACAGGCAGCAGATACAGATGATATAAAGCAGGCTGAAGGCATAACAGAGGATACAGTGATTCCGGCAGATAAAAAGACATTGGAAGCTGCAAAAGAAGATCTGATAAAGGCTCTTACTGATTATGCCGGAAACTATACCGAAGAAGAAACTGCGCGTATAGAGCAGCTGTCAGAGCAGATTGATGATGCCCTTAGGATTCTTCAGAGAGTTGAAGAGGTAGAAGAAGCGATTGATATACTGCCTGATTCAGTAAGTCCGGATAATCTGGAAATGGAAGAAAAAATACTGGCTGCAAAAGCGCAGCATGACCAGCTGACCAGATATGAGAAATCCATTGTTGCAGATGAGATAAAAGAAAAACTGGATAGTCTCCTATTCCAGCTTTATGATTATCGTATAATCCAGGGAGCCGGCAGCACATGGATACAGGGGTCAGATGAGGGACTTTCTTTCGTGGCAAACGGAGCATACACCAAGTTTACCGGTATTCTGATAGATGAAAAAGAGGTGGCTGCTGATAACTATACTGCTGCAAGCGGCAGCACATTAATAACCCTTATGCCGGAGTACATGGAATCATTAGCTTCAGGAGAGCATACCCTGACTGTTTCATATACAGACGGCCAGGCAAGCTGTAAGTTTTACGTAAAGGAAAAGGGTGAAACCATTACATCTGATACAATTGCATCTGATACCGGTTCACCTAAGACAGGAGACAGCAGTAACTGGATACTGTGGACAGTGCTTCTTCTTATAGCGGGCACCGTTATAATTAGTGCAGTGGTTCTCAGAAGAAAAGGTAAAAACAGCCAGTGATCAATTTGCATGTGAAATGGGATATGGCAGGTATTAAATAAATAATACGATAAAACAGCGGTTTCCTTGGCTGCAAGGAAACCGATCTGAGAAGAAAAGAATCTCTGCTTTGCTGCGGTTCAGCAGAGATTCTGGGTTATAGGACAAAATGTGTTGGTGATAACCGCTACAATCGTTCAAATTACAATGATTGTAGCGGTTTTAAGTTGTTTTTGAGAA
>CASFMJ010000018.1 GCA_949295785.1 uncultured Bacillota bacterium
AAATTTCAACGGTCCTATCTCTTGGAGCTGTTGAGCAGACTTGAACTGCCGAACCTCTTCCTTACCAAGGAAGCGCTCTACCGACTGAGCTACAACAGCATATATTTAATTACTGATACCAGGCTACTGACATGGTAATGCCCGTGACAGCATTAGTATTCTACTATATATAAGCAGAAAAGTCAATATCCCAGATAATTATAAATTTTCTTTTTAATCCGCTGCATTGCGTTATCTACAGTCTTGCTGGTCCGGTGTATTTCCGATGCTATCTGCCGGTAACCTTTGCCTTGAAGCATCCTGTCCAGTATGTTTTTTTCGAGAGGACTGAAAAGTTCACTCTTATCTGCCTTTATAAACTCAACTATTTCTTTGACAAGAATGAGAGTTTCCGGATCCTCATAATTTTGGGCACTTATACCTTCTATGGGAGATTTCTCATCGGTTCTTGCATCATCAGGACTGAGGGGCACCGATTCATTGAGAATCTTGTGCTTTGCCAGATTGGCTTTTCTTATGGCAGATATGATCTGCCTGTTTATGCAGAGCTCGGCAAAGGTTCTGAAAGAAGCATTCCTGTCGTCACGGTACTGGCGTATAGCTTTAAATATGCCTATCATACCTTCCTGCACCACATCTTCTTTATCTCCGCCCATTATGAAATAAGCACTGGACTTTTTTCTGGCCAGTTCTTTATATTTGCTTATGAGAAATTCTTCGGCTGTAGCGCTGCCTTCCTGCGCCATCTTCACCAGTTCTTCATCGGTAAGGATGTTATAATTATCTCTTTCCATCTCTCTGCCTTCTGATTTCATATAATATTACTGCTGCCGCATTGGAGGCATTAAGGGAAGTTATCTTTCCCACCATGGGCATTGATACGATAAAATCACAGTTTTCTCTGACCAGCCGGCTTATTCCGGCACCTTCGCTGCCTATGACCACCGCCAGCTTTCCGCCAAGATCTGTTCTGTAATATTCCTTGCCACCCATATCACATGCTGCGATCCAGAACCCTTTTTCCTTCAGTTCTTCAATAGTACGGACAATATTGGTGACTCTGACACATGGCATATACTCTATGGCACCGGCAGAAGTCTTTGCTACAGTATGGGTAAGGCCGCACGAATTGCGTTTTGGAATTATTATTCCATGAGCTCCGGCACATTCTGCCGTTCTCATTATGGCTCCCAGATTATGGGGATCCTCAAGATTGTCCAATATTACGACCAGAGGGTCTTCACCTGCAGCTTCTGCTTTTTCCATTATGTCATCCAGCGTCTTATAATCATAAGGACATATGTCCGCTGCTACTCCCTGATGAGAAGCACCTTTTGCAAGTCTGTCAAGGGCTGATTTTTCAGTTTTTATTACAGGGATACCTCTTTCTCTTGCAACAGCTTCTATCTTTACTGCAGATCCTTCCGGAGAATTTCCTGCAATAATTATCTTTTCTATCTGCCTTCCGCTTTTGAGCGCTTCCATAACGGGGTTTCTCCCAAATATCATATCCTGACTGCTGCATGCTGCATCTTCATTATATCTTTTTTCGTATTTTTTCCCCGGCACAGCATTTTTTTTCTTCTTTCTGTCAGCCATCCTGTTTTCTCCTGTATTGGGTAAAACGATATCTTATACCGTTTTCTTCATATTCTTCACTCTGCCATGCAAGGTCGAAATTCTTATCGCTGTCCAGATCCGGAAAATATGTGTCTGCCTCAAATACACTGTCTATCCTCGTTACATAACAGCTTTCGCAATACGGAAGAAGCTGTCTGTATACACTTTCACCTCCGATGACCATCATATCGGCATCATCCCTTGCAAGTGCAAGTATATCTTCCAAAGATGAGGCAACCGTGCAGCCCTCTTTTGAAAAATCACTGCTGCGGCTGAGCACCACATTTTTTCTGTTTTTCAGCGGCCTCCCGCCGGGAAGACTTTCCAGTGTTTTTCTTCCCATCACCACTGTTTTTCCCAGGGTCTTTTCCTTAAAATATTTAAGATCGTTTGGCAGATAACAAAGCAGGCCTCCTTTATTACCTATGGCCCAGTTTCTGTCTGCCGCAACTATAAGTTTCATAGTTCCTCCCTTTAAATGGCTATGGGTATGTTGAGTATCTGAGGATTTTTCTGATAGTCTTCTATTATAATGTCATCTGTGGTGAAATCATAGAAGTCTTTTATCTCCGGATTCAGTCTGAATTTCGGTGCCGGATACTGCGGTCTTTCAATCAGTTCCTTTATTACGGGAACATGCCTGTCATATATATGGGCATCAGCTATAACATGTACCAGCTGTCCGGCCTTAAGACCGCTAACCTGCGCAAACATGTGCACAAGTACGGAATACTGGACCACATTCCAGTTATTGGCAGCCAGTATGTCCTGGGAACGCTGGTGAAGTATGGCATTGAGCCTGTCTCCTGTCACATTGAATGTCATGCTGTATGCGCACGGTTCCAGATGCATTTCAGACAGATCGTTAAAATTATATATGTTGGTCATTATACGTCTGGAGTAG
Organism: uncultured Bacillota bacterium; assembly: GCA_949295785.1. Taxonomy (GTDB): domain Bacteria; phylum Bacillota; class Clostridia; order Peptostreptococcales; family Anaerovoracaceae; genus Fimisoma. The sequence continues at coordinate 2,525 of CASFMJ010000018.1, forward strand.
GGTGTGTTCTTCAGCTGCCACAGCACATTATCCACCTGATCCATCTCACCCTGTGCAAATTTATATTTCAGACCCATCTGATAGCCATATGCTTTACCGATAGAACCCGTCTCGTCAGCCCATTCATCCCATATGTGTCCCTTGAGATCCTTGATATTATTGGATTTTTTCTGCCATATCCACAGAACCTCGTCCACTGCCGTCTTTATGGCTGTGGGGCGAAGAGTGAGGGCGGGGAATTCCTCCTGAAGATCGTAACGGTTTACTACTCCGAAAGTTTTTATAGTATGGGCAGGTGTTCCATCCTCCCATCTGGCGCGTACTTTCTGTCCTTCAGAGGAAAATCCGTTTTCAAGTATTTCTTTACACATGTTTACGAACAGTACGTCTGCTTTACTCATCTTATTTTCTCCTGTATGGTTATTTCTTCAAGCTGCCGATAGTTTCTTCTGCTTTCTTTATGATTTCTTCAAGCCTTTGTATATCGCCATCGAGGTAGAGGGCTCCCAGCAGAGCCTCAAAGGCGGTAGCCAGCTTATACTCTACCGGACCGGCATTTCTCGGCTTCGATGAGATCTTATGATTTCTGGCTCTCTTTACGAGAGTTAGTTCCTCCTCTGTAAGAAAACTTTCATTCATCATTTTCTTTACGGCAGCTGCCTGGCCGCCTGCTCTGACATACGGTACAGCCATGGCATGAAGCCGGTCTGCTCTTGTCTGCCCGTCATCCATGACCAGTTTTCTTATATATACTTCATATACAGCATCTCCCATAAAAGCAAGGGCTGTAGTATTCATATTCTTTATATTCTGATCCATCGGGTATGGGCTACTCCTTTATTATCTGGACTCCCTGAGGTGTATCCTTGAGAGTTATTCCCATGGCCTTAAGTCTGTCTCTGATCTCGTCGGCTTTGGCAAAATCTTTGGCTTTTCTTGCCGCCTGACGTTCATCTATCATAGCCTGAACTTCCGGATCTACTTCTGTAACTTCCTTAGATACATCCTGCTGCAATAGTCCCAGAACAGTGGCCAGTTCCATCAGGAGTTCAAGACATTTCTGAGCAAATTCTCCACTGGCTCCATCTTTTACTGCAGTATTAATGGCTGTTATCAGTTCAAACACAGCCGATATGGCGTCGGCAGTGTTAAGATCATCATCCATGGCCTCTATGAACTGCTGTCTGTATCTGTCGAAACTTTCCAGCTTTTCTTTTTCTGCATCAGTCATTTTTCCCTTGGAAGCTGAAACAAGATGCTGGAGGTTTGCCTTGGCATTTCTCATCCTGTTGAGGCCATTCAGAGATTGGGTAAGGATTTCTTCACCAAAGTCTATTGGACCTCTGTACTGGCCGCTGAGTATCAGAAATCTTAATACTTCACCATCATAAACTTTCAGAAGATCTCTCACTGTCTTGAAATTGCCCAGCGATTTTGACATTTTAATACCGTCTATATTTATATATCCGTTATGCATCCAGTAGTTGGCAAAAGTTTTTCCGCTGTGAGCCTCTGACTGGGCTATTTCGTTCTCATGATGTGGGAACTGCAGATCCTGTCCGCCGGCATGAATATCTATCGTATCTCCCAGATATTTTTTGGCCATGGTGGAGCATTCTATATGCCATCCCGGTCTTCCCATTCCCCATGGGGATTCCCATGCAATCTCGCTGTCTTCTTTTCTGGCTTTCCAGAGAGCAAAATCAAGGGGGTCTTCTTTCTTTTCCCCTACAGCTATTCTGGCGCCGGAAATAAGATCGTCTATATTTTTACCGGAAAGCTTGCCGTATCCTTCAAATTTTCTTGCTCTGTAATATACATCCCCGTCTGACTCATAAGCATATCCAAGATCAATAAGATCCTGTACAAACTTTATTATATCATCCATGGTTTCTGTTACTCTGGGATGAACACTGGCTTTCTTTACATTAAGAGCCGCCGCGTCTTTGTAATATTCGGCTATATATTTTTCGCCCACTTCCTGAGCAGTTATGCCTTCCTCTTTTGCTCTGTTGATTATCTTATCGTCCACATCTGTAAAATTCTGGACATATTTTACTTTGTAGCCTCTGTATTCAAGGTATTTTCTCATGGTATCAAACACCACAAAGGGGCGTGCGTTTCCGATATGGAAATAGTTGTATACGGTGGGGCCGCATACATACATCCTTACCTTTCCCTGCTCTATTGGCACAAAGTCTTCTTTTTTTCTCGTAAGAGTATTATATATTTTCATTATTATCTTCCTCTTTCTCTTTTGCCGCCTCTGCTTCACGAAGCCTGTTTTCCAGGGTGACAATTCTTCTTCTCAGGCATTCTATCTCTACAGCTACAGGATCCGGCAGATCCACCTGATTAAGATCCTGTGTGCTTTGACCGTTTCTCTTTACTATGGTTCCCGGTATTCCCACTACCGTACAGTTAGGGGGTACTTCTTTGAGTACCACTGATCCGGCGCCGATTTTCACATCATCACCCACTTTGAAAGGGCCGAGAACTTTGGCTCCCGAACTGATCATGACTCTGTTTCCTATGGTGGGATGTCTCTTTCCGGTGTCTTTGCCGGTTCCTCCCAGAGTCACTCCCTGATAAATCGTCACATCATCACCTATCTCTGTAGTTTCTCCGATTATTATAGCCATGCCATGGTCTATAAAGCATCTTCTTCCTATGGTTGCCCCCGGATGTATCTCTATACCGGTAAACCATCTGGTCAGCTGTGAGATTATCCTGGCCAGAAGCTTCATGCCGTGTTTATAGAGCCAGTGAGCAGGCCTGTGCATTATAAGCGCCCATATTCCAGGATAACATATAAGAACCTCAAACCCGTTTCTTGCTGCCGGGTCTTTTTCCACTATATTTCTTATATCTTCTCCAACTTCTTTAAAAAATGCCATCGTACCATACCTTACCTGATTTTATTCTTCTACTACTCTTATGCTCTTTATCACCTGGGGCTGTCTCGGGCAGTCGCTCCAGTCTCTGTCAACAGAAACAATTCTGTCTGCTTCTTCCATTCCTTCTGTTATCATTCCGAACGCAGCATACTGACCGTCAAGATGAGGTGCTGCTTCCACCATTATAAAGAACTGAGAACCTGCTGAATCCGGATCCATTGCCCTTGCCATAGACATAACACCGCGAGTATGATCAAGATCATTTCTTACTCCGTTGGCATCAAACTCGCCTTTTATGGTGTATCCCGGTCCGCCGGTTCCGTTTCCTTTGGGACATCCGCCCTGTATCATAAACCCTGGGATTACTCTGTGAAAAGTAAGACCATCATAAAAACCTTCGTTGGCCAGCTTTTCAAAATTTTCCACAGTTATGGGCGCATGCTGGGGATAAAGTTCCCCTTTCATGATACCTCCGTTTTCCATTTCGATAGTTACTTTTTTCATGTTTTCTCCTCCATGTTCATCAGCTGCGCAGGAATGCTCCCGCTACGCCCATTATTATCATAAGTGTTATAGCATTTATATTGAATTTTTTCGCCAGGAAAAATGTCAATGCGGCCAGCAGAACCGGTATAACCTTCACAACTTCGACTATCTGCGTAAAATCTGTCAGTTCTGTAAGACTTCCTGCCAGAAGAGATGACTGACCTATCATTATAAAGCCTGCCAGTATCATTCCCACTGAAACGGGTCTTATTCCGCAAAAAGCTCCCTTTACCAGTTTATGCTCCTGATATTTATTTAGGAACTTTACACATATGACTACCAGTATAAATGAGGGCATTACAACCCCCAGAGTTGCTGCAGCGGCACCTGCCATTCCTGCCGTTTCAAATCCGGAAAAAGTTGCCGCATTTATTGCAAGGGGGCCCGGTGTTGCCTGGGAAATGGCAAACAGTTCGGAGAATTCGTCTGCGTCCATATTACCGAACTGCTGCATGCTCTGAAATATCAGAGCGATTATGGCCATTCCTCCTCCGAAGCCCACCACTCCGATTTTGGCGAATGTAAGGAAAAGACTTAAAAGCAGATTCATTCTTTCAGTCCTCCTTTATTTATCACTGAATATATCTCACCTGCCAGTATACCGGCCAGAATTACCCACACGGCATTTATACCTATAAACGCTACCAGCACAAATGCCAGCGCTGCCAGTATCCACTGAAAAGAATTTTTAAGAGTGCGTCTGCCCATCTTATAGGCAGCAAATGCGATCAGCCCTGTGGCAGCTGCCTTTATTCCCTCAAGAATTCCCTGTACATAAGGATTGTGGTCTATGCTCCTAAGGAAAGATACCACCAGAATGATAATAACAAACGACGGAAGTATAACTCCTAAGGTTGATACTATTGCACCAGCCAGTCCCTTTTTCTTGTAACCCACATAAGTGGCCATGTTGACAGCTATAACCCCCGGCAGACTCTGGCTCACGGCTATGCAGTCAAGAACTTCTTCAGAGCTCATCCACTTGTATTTATCACATATTTTTTCTTCCAGTATCGGCACCATTGCCATACCGCCTCCTATGGTAAAGAGGCCTATCTTAAAAAAACAAAAAAACAGGTTCCAGTAAATATTTTTTTTGAAAAATTCTTTCAGCTTGTTCATTTATTCTTCAGCTTTTCTATTTCTCTGTTCTTACGATCTGTACAGCTTTATTTACTGCCTCCTGAATCGTAAGATCCATTTTATCCTTATCACGTCTGAGTTTATACTCTACCAGTCCCTCAGATACTTTTTTACCTACTGTAATCCTCACAGGTATTCCCAGAAGATCTGCGTCCTTGAATTTTACTCCGGCCCTCTCATCTCTGTCATCTAACAATACTTCAATTCCCTGATCTGTAAGACTTTTGTATATTTCTTCTGCAATTCTAACCTGCTCCGCCTCTTTGGTGTTCACAAGAGTGACGATAACATGATAAGGAGCCACCGACACAGGCCAGATGATACCGTTTTCATCGTGATGCTGTTCAACTACAGCTGCCAGCGTTCTTGTGACACCGATGCCGTAGCAGCCCATTACAATCAGCTGATCTTTCTGATTTTCATCTTTATATATGGCGTTCATTGCCTGAGAATATTTGGTTCCCAGCTTAAACACCTGACCTACTTCTATACCGCGGGCATGCTTTACAGCAGCTCCGCATACCGGACACGGGTCTCCTTCTTTCAGAAGTTTAAGATCAGCAACTATGTCGCCTTTGTAATCTCTTCCGTAATTGACATTTTTAACATGGTGATCCGGCTTGTTGGCTCCGGCACACATATTTTTCTGACCCTCAAGTTCACTGTCCACCACTATAAGACAATCGTGCAGTCCTACAGGTCCTGTAAATCCTCCTACGCATCCTGTGGCAGCTGACATTGCGGCTTCCTCGGCAAACTGTATGGCATGTTCCGGTATGCCAAGAGCATTGACAAGCTTGGTCATGTTCAGTTCTCTGTCGCCTCTGATAAATACAGCTACATAACCGTTTTCTTTTCCTTCCTCATCGTATTTTACAAAAAGAAGCGCTTTTATGGTCTTTTTCTTGTCCATATGAAGATAGGCGGCAACTTCGTCTATGGTCTTTGTTCCCGGAGTATATACTTCCTCCATAGAAAGCATTTCTTCTGATTCCGCAGCATCATCAACGCATTCTGCTCTTTCTACAGTGGCAGCCATAGAACATTTTTCACAATATGCGATTTCACTTTCACCTACTTCAGATAAAGCAGTAAATTCATGGGAATTGCTTCCCCCTATGGCTCCGGTATCGGCTTCCACAGGTCTGAAAGTAAGCCCGCATCTTGTAAATATCTTTTCATAGGCTTCATACATGTCCTGATAACTTTTATCCAGTCCTTCAAAGTCTCTGTCAAAAGAATATGCATCTTTCATTATAAATTCACGGCTGCGCATAAGCCCGAAACGGGGTCTTGCCTCATCTCTGTATTTTGTCTGTATCTGGTACAGATTCATGGGCAGCTGCCTGTATGATGACACATCATTTCTGATTATATCCGTAAATATTTCTTCATGGGTGGGTCCCAGACAGAAATCTCTTCCATTGCGGTCTTTAACTCTCCAAAGTTCAGGACCGTATGCAAACCATCTTCCTGATTCCTGCCACAGTTCCGCAGGCTGTATAGCCGACATATGAATCTCCTGTCCGCCTGCCGCATCCATTTCCTGTCTTATTATATCTTCTATCTTACGTACTGATCTCCATCCGAAAGGCATAAATCCATATATGCCTGAAGCCAGTTTTCTTATCATGCCTGTACGAAGCAGCAGCACATGGCTTGGAATCTCTGCTTCTGCCGGTACCTCTCTTAGAGTCTTGATGTGCATCTTTGAAAGTCTCATTTGTTTCTTCTCCTAACATCTGGTTAATATACATACCGCTTCTGCGGCGATTCCCTCTTCCCTGCCTACGAAACCGAGTTTTTCCGTAGTGGTGGCTTTTATGCTGACCGTATCCTGGGCAAGTCCTGTAACCTCTGCCACATTTTTTATCATTTCTTGTATGTATGGCATAAGCTTAGGCTTTTGAGCCATTATGGTCACATCTATGTTGCCGATGCCAAATCCTTTTTCTCTTAACATCCGGCATACCTGCGAAAGCAGCTTAATACTGGATATGCCTTTATATGCAGGGTCGGTGTCGGGAAAGTGTCTTCCTATGTCACCCAAGGCAGCAGCTCCCAGCAAAGCGTCCATAAGAGCATGAATTGCCACATCTGCATCGGAATGACCTGAAAGTCCTTTTCCATAAGGTATATCCACACCGCACAGTATCAGCTTTCTTCCTTCAGTAAGACAGTGAACGTCAAAACCTGTACCTACTCTGTTTTCCACAGGCATGTCCTCCCTGGTAGTTATCTTAATATTGGCATAGCTTCCTTCTGTCAGCACTACAGGATACCCTGCCCGCTCAGCAAGAACCGCATCATCAGTTCCCACAAAGCCTTCTTCAGCCGCCCTGGCAAAAGCCTTTTTTATTATTTCCGTATTAAATCCCTGAGGTGTCTGAACATTATATAACGTCTTCCTGTCAAGGGTCATGCTTTGTCCCGTATGGCTGTCTTTCTGACGAACCGTATCTTTCACCGGCATTGCCGCCGTGGCCGCTCCTGACTTCCACGTCTCCTCCAGTACCTTCGTTATTATCTCACCGGTCACGTAAGGTCTGGCGCCGTCATGAATGAGAACAATTCCATCATCGACATGCCCCAGAGCGTTACTTACTGAATCCTGACGCTGCAGACCGCCTTTGATAATACGGCTGACTTTTTTAAAGGGACTGCACAGCTGCCGGATAAGATCAAGATATGGGGACTGACCGACGACAAAAATCTCATCAGTTTCTTCAAGCATATCAAAAGGCGCCACTGCTCTCTGCAGGACGGCAAGACCGCCGAGGTCGAGAAACTGTTTGGGCAATTCTGTCCCCATCCTGCTTCCCTTTCCGGCGGCGGTTATTATTACTGTAACTTTTTTTCCTTTATACATCGACTTCCTCTGTATCATTCAGTCTGCAAAAACTCTTATGATATATTCTTATCACCGTTTGTCAGGCAGGTACTTTGCCGAAGATCATCCTTCCTGCGGCTGTCTGTAATACACTGGTGACAAGAATGTCGAGAGTCTGTCCTATTCTTTTGCGCCCGTTTTCCACAACAATCATCGTACCATCATCAAGATAGGCGATGGCCTGGTTCTGATCTTTCCCCTGCTTTATGAGAGTAACTGTCATGGTCTCTCCCGGTATCACCATGGGCTTCACCGCATTGGCCAGCTCGTTGATATTCAGAACCGGAACTTCCTGTATAGATGCAACTTTATTGAGATTAAAATCGTTGGTTACAACTTTTCCTTTAAGTATCTGCGCCAGTTTCAGCAGTTTTACATCCACTTCAGGTATTTCTCTCAGCGATTTTTCAGAATCAGTATTATATATTTCTATACCATATTCATCCTGTATCTTATTAAGAATATCAAGTCCTCTGCGTCCTCTGGTCCGTTTGAGAGAATCTGAGGAATCAGCAATATGTCTCAGTTCTACCAGCACAAACTCAGGAATTACCACCGGTCCCTCAAGGAATCCGGTTTTCATCACTTCCAGTATTCTTCCGTCAATTATTACGCTGGTGTCAAAAATCTTGGGTGTTCTGACTTTTTTACGGTCTTTTTCATGATACGCATATGGATTTTCTTCCTGAGGCTGAGTTTTAAGATTAGAAGGCTGCATCTTGGAAATAGACTGGGCTATTATCTCTGCGCCTTTTTTATTTCCTATTACTGCCCCCATAAAACCAAACACCAGATATATTATTATGGTTATTGTAAGATATATTGCATTTGGAACTACTCCCTGATAGATCTTCGTCAAAAGAAATGCCACCACAAGACCTATGACCAGTCCAATGGTACCGGCCAGAAGATCGCTGCCTGCAACACCCTTAAGGTCATTGCCTATGTTGTTGGCCATTTTACTTCCTTTTCTTCCGAGGAAGGGTGCTATAAGATAAAAAATAATTCCAAAAATAATTGCGAAAAGCACGCCTATGCTTATGGATTCTGCGTCAGTCAGCGCCATATCGCCTGATGCGCCCCCGGAATAGTACTTGTACAAAGTAAACAGCTCATATCCAAATATAATCCCGACAATGGTAAACACCCCTCTGAACAGTTTTTTAAACATCCGGTTTTTCTCCCCCCTTTCCTAAAATTTGCAGTCAGGTCAGAGTCTTTTATTCTTCAGACTCTTCCTCTTGTAAAAATTCACGGTTTGAAACGGCATCCTCTATTATCTGCTCTGCCTCGGCCTTGGAAATGTCACATGAAAGTATCATTTCACTTATAAGTATCTGTTTAGCATTGCTTAACATCTTTGTTTCTCCGGCGGACAGACTTTTATGTCTGCCGGCTCTTATAAGATTCCTCACTACTTCAGCTACAGCAAAAACGTCACCCGTCTTAAGCTTTTCCATATTTTCTCTGTATCTGCGGTTCCAGTTTCTGTCCATTGTACTGCTGTTTTCGCTAAGTACCCTGACTGCTCTTTGCATCACTGAACGGTCTTCAATGTTTCTGATGCCTACCGAATTTTCAGAATCTACGGGTATCATGACATTCATGTCATTGCACGGCAACTGCAGAATGTAGTATTGTTTTACTTCACCCAGGATCTTTTTTTCTTCGATTTGCCGGATTATCCCTGCACCATGCATAGGATGCACAATTTTACTGCCGACAGAAAACATCTGACACTCCCCCCGTTTTATTTACCTGCATAATTAAGTATACGGGATTTTCCCAATCCGGTCAAGTTCAATAAAAATAATTATCTTATCACATAGCACTTTTTTATGTCAACATTTATTTTTCACAAAACCTTTTGCCTATTTCCACATTTATGTTAAAATATTTATGGTAAAATGTTTTTTAACAACAGAAAGTACATTATTTTACAGAAACACTGAAAAGAAAAAGGAGATATCCGATGTATAAGATCCTGGTAGTGGACGACGAGCCCAAGATTCGCGAGGTAATAAGAGAGTATGCCGAATTCAGCGGCTATGAAGTGGTGGAAGCGGAAGATGGAATGAGCGCCATAGGTCTGTGCAAGCTTAATGATTATGATCTGATAATAATGGATGTCATGATGCCCAAGCTTGACGGTTTTTCCGCCTGCAAGGAAATAAAAAAAATAAAGGACGTGCCTGTCATAATGCTCTCTGCCCGTGGAGAAGAATATGATAAACTTTTCGGATTTGAACTGGGAGTGGACGATTATATAGTGAAACCTTTCAGTCCTAAAGAACTTATGGCAAGAATCAATGCTGTGCTTTCCAGATTCAAGTCTTCAGCAGTATCTAACCAGGGCACTTTGAAATTCGGAGGCCTTGAAATAAATATTCCGGCAAGGACAGTTTCAGTTGATGGTAAAAAAGTAGAACTGACTCCAAAGGAATATGATCTGCTGTTTTATCTGGTAGAAAACAAAAATATCGCGCTTTCCCGGGATAAGCTGCTTTCGGACATCTGGGGATATGACTTCTTTGGTGATGACAGAACCATCGACACCCATATAAAAAATCTCCGAAACAGCCTGGGACCTTACAGAGACTATATCGTTACCTTGAGAGGAGTAGGCTACAAATTTGAGTACGAAGATTAGTTTCGACGGCAAAAGCATCAAATTCAGGCTGTGGGTATATTTTATGGTAATAGGTCTTGGTACCGTCGCCTTGATCTGGTTCCTGCAGATGTTTTTTATGAACAATTATTATGGTGAGATGAAGTTCAAAGAGGTTGCAAGAACTGCCGCCTCTATTTCCTATGCTTATCAGAAAAATGACAAGAACCTTACCGACTCGATAACAGAGCTTTCAGTAAGCAATGATTTTTATGTTTTTATAGAGTCCGAGACAGGGCTTCTGCTTTTTTCTCCCGATCAGGAAAACTATTACTCTTTTTCAAAGTATATGGAAGAGGCCTTGCGGCTTAGAAGCATGTTAAATGAGTCCAATGGGTCGCCTGTCCATTTTGAAGTGAGCTCCGGCGACAAATATAACACACTTGCATATGGATGCCAGATAAAAGGCCCCGATAACGAACCGGCAATCCTGTATATCTTTTCTCCGTTATATCCTGTTTCATCAACCATAAGCATACTGCGTCATCAGCTTATTTATGTGACTGCTCTTACTCTTGTGCTTGCATTCACATTATCCATATTCTTTGCCAACAGAATTGCCCGCCCCATTAAAGGCATGACTTCCACCGCCAAAGAAATGGGAAAAGGAAATTACAATGTCAAGTTTGAGGCTGAGTCGTTTTCTGAGATCAATAAGCTTGCCGAAACCCTCAATACTGCGGCTTACGAACTGGGAATGGCGGATAACCGTATGAAAGACCTTATTGCCAATGTCTCGCACGATCTTAAAACGCCTCTTACGATGGTACGTTCGTACGCGGAAATGATACGTGATCTTTCCGGTGATAATCCGGAAAAGCGCAATACTCATCTTCAGGTTATCATAGATGAAACAGACCGTCTCAATCAGCTTGTCACGGATATGGCCACTATTTCTGCCATGCAGACCCATAAGGTGGTTCTGGAGCGCTCAGTATTTGATCTGGGAGCGGCAGCGGCTTCGATACTTTCGTCATATGACATCCTTTCCGAACAGGAAGGCTATAAGTTCATTTTTAATGCCCCCAAGGAATGTTCAGCCTTCGGCGATGAAAATAAGATCAAGCAGGTTATAGCCAATCTTGTAAACAATGCAGTAAAATACTGCGGCGAGGACAAGACCATAATACTTAACATCCGCAGGGTAAGCAAAAAATATCGTGTGGAGATTGCTGACCATGGTCCTGGTATTGCGCAGAATGAGCTGCCGCACGTATGGGACAGATATTACAAGACCAGTACAAATTATGTACGCCCCACCGAAGGCAGCGGACTGGGACTTTCTATAGTCAAAGAGATTCTCACACTTCATCACACCAATTACGGTGTAAGCAGCAAACTGGGCAAAGGCACCACGTTCTGGTTTGAGATTCCCCACATGAAATGGGATAAGGAAAAAGAGCGGGGTAAGATTGTTCCTATGGACCCGGAAAATATAGAAGAAATCAAATAAGCAGTATAATAAAACGGCAGAATTATCATGATAACTGCCGTTTATTTTTCAAAATATATCGTTTTCTATGAAACACTCATGCCGAATATGGATACAGACCGGTTTATTTCCCGGAAAATACCCTTAAAGCCTCTCTTATATTTTTTATATAGAAAATTCTGCATTCTTCAGATACCTCTCTTATTCCATTACGGTTTCCATAAGGCAGCAGCACTCTGCGGTACCCCATGCGAGCCGCTTCTCTGACTATCTTATCGGCGCTGCGCACAGGGCGCAGATCTCCTGTAAGTCCCAGTTCACCAATGGCCAGAGTTTTTTCGGGTGCAGCAGTATTTCGCAATGAAGAAAAGATTGCAAGAGCCACGGCAAGATCCACTGATGTGCCCTCAGGTCTTAGTCCTCCCACTATATTGATATACACATCCTGATTCATTAGAGGAAGACCTGCTTTTTTCTCCAGCACAGCAAGGATCATGCTGAGCCTTGTATTGTCTGCACCTACTGCGGTTCTTCTTGCAAACCCAACATTGGCCGGTGTGACCAGGGCCTGCACTTCAAACATGACAGGGCGGCTTCCTTCATAAACCGCAGCTGTCACCGACCCTTCTGCTTCTTCATTTTTACCTTCAAGAAACGTACCTGATATATCTTTTACTTCCTGAAGACCGTTCTCGGCCATCATAAAAGCGCCTATCTCGCTGGTGGTGCCGAATCGGTTCTTGAAAGACCTGAGAATACGCAGTTCCTGATCTCTTTCGCCTCCGAAACTGAGAACACAATCCACCAGATGTTCAACAGTCTTAGGTCCTGCAAGATCTCCGTTTTTTGTCACATGTGCAACTATGAAAATGGGTATGTCGCCTGTCTTTCCAATCTTCATAAGCTTATTGCCACATGCTCTTACCTGTGAAACGCTTCCCGGCGCAGAATCCATCTCGTCACTGTACATAGTCTGAATAGAATCAATTATCAGAAAATCAGGACTTACCCTGCGGCAAATTTCTTCTACGTTTTCCATACTGGTTTCAGGGAGCACTAAAAGACCTGCCGGTATTTCGCCACACACCCTGTCAGCTCTCATTCTGATCTGTTCCTCAGATTCTTCTCCTGACACATAAAGTACAGTCTTTCCACATGAGGCTATATTCGCTGCCGCCTGTATTATGATAGTGGATTTGCCGATACCCGGCTCTCCTGAAATAAGTACAAGGGAGCCTCTCACAAGACCGCCTCCCAGCACTCTGTTGAGTTCACCTATTCCGGTATCAATTCGTTTATATTCTTTTGTGCCTACATCACCCAGTTTCATGGGGGAAGAGCTGTTTCTGGCCCGTCTTCTCGAATCCTCGGACGTTATGGTTATTTCTTTTTCTTCTACAAAAGAGTTCCATGCACCGCAGATGCACTGCCCCATCCATGTGGGGCTCTCATATCCGCATTCCTGACAGACAAACACGGTTTTGCCTTTTTTAGCCATTTCAATCTCCTGCTTCGAGAACGTTTGTTCTTTTTATATATGATACATCATCCTGATGCCTGCTGCAAGTATTTTCTTTAAAATATGAACTGTCTTCAAAAAACACCGCTTCCTCAAAAGAAAGCGGTGTTCGAAATTTCTGATAATCTCTATAAGGCTATCAGGCTTCTTCAGCTTTGTGAGCCTCTATTATCTTAGCAGCAAGATGAGCCGGAACTTCTTCATATTTTTCAAACTTCATAGTAAAGCTGCCTCTTGCCTGAGTCATGGCTCTCAGTCCGATGGCATAGTCAAACAGTTCTGCCTGAGGTGCTTCTGCCAGCAGCTTCTGACCTCCGTCCGGCATCGGTTCCATGCCGAGGATCTTTCCTCTTCTCTTGTTCATGTCGCCCATTACATCTCCCATATAATCATCCGGAACGAAAATCTCCAGTTTCATTATGGGTTCCAGCAGGCAAGGTTTAGCCTCTGTTATACCTTTTTTGAATGCTAAAGAAGCTGCAATCTTGAATGCCATTTCGTTTGAGTCCACTTCATGATAAGAACCGTCATAAAGCACAGCTTTGATATTCACTACTTTACAGCCGGCAAGAGGTCCTTTGTCCATACATTCCAGCAGGCCTTTTTCAACTGCAGGAACGTAATTCTTAGGAACTGAACCGCCAAACAGTTCTTCAGAGAACTCAAATTCTTTTTCTGATGGAGAGAATCTGATATGAACGTCTCCATACTGGCCGGCTCCTCCAGACTGTTTCTTGTGCTTGCCCTGTACATCGGAAGTACCCTTGATAGTCTCTCTGTATGCTATCTTCTGCGGAACAATCTTTACATTTACTCCGAATCTGTCCTTGAGTTTAGCCAGAATTACTCCCAGCTGGATATCTCCCTGTCCTCCCAGAAGGGTCTGTCTTGTCTCAGTATTTCTCTCTACAACGAATGACGGGTCTTCTTCTCTCAGCTTGTTGAGGCCGGTTCCCATCTTATCTTCATCGTTCTTATCAGCAGCTTCGATTGCTATGAAATATGAAGGCTGAGGATAGTCAAGAGGCAGGTATCTTATTATATCATTCTTGTCGCACAGGGTGTCTCCTGACAGAGTATACTGCAGCTTGGCCACAGCTACTATGTCACCTGCTTCTGCATAATTGAGCTCAGTCTGATTTTTTCCTCTCAGGAAGAAGAGTTTACCAAGCTTTTCTGATTTACCGGCTCTCTCATTGAACACTTCTGTTCCTGAATTGAGTTTTCCGGTCACTACTTTCATGACTGATATCTTACCTACAAACGGGTCAACGATAGTCTTGAACACAAATGCTGAAACAGGAGCGTCAACTACTGACATTCTTTCAACAGGCTCATTCTTGTCGTTAAAACCTGCATAAGGGCCATGTTCCAGAGGTGTAGGAACATAAGTTACCAGAAGATCCAGCAGTCCCTCAAGACCTGCACCAAGCTGGAACGCAGATGAGCAGACCGGAACTATACCGCCGTCGGCTATGCCCTTTTTAAGTCCTCTCAGCACTTCTTCATCAGAAAAATCATCTCCGTTGAAGTATTTCTCCATGAGTTCATCATCAGTCATAGCGATGGCTTCTTTCAGTTCCTCATCTATCTCTGCCGAAAGGGGCCAGCTGAAAGGTATCAGCTTTTCACCGAATTTATCTTTTAATTCTCCAAAAGTCTTATAGAAGTCAAATTCATCTTTATCTCTTTTATTGATAACTATAAATCTTGGGGTCTTATATCTTTCGCAGGCTTTCCACGCAGCTTCTGTACCAACCTGTATGCCTGAACCGGCATCAACCATGATAACGGCGGCTTCTGCAGCTCTCAGAGCGGCGTTTACTTCACCCACGAAATCGAAATATCCCGGGGTATCGATGAAATTTATCTTGTTTTCTTTCCATAGAACAGGCACTACTGATGTATTGATGGAATAACCTCTTTCTATCTCCATCTTATCGTAGTCGGAAACGGTGTTTCCGTCTTCAACTCTGCCCATTCTGCTGATGACGCCTGTTGCAAGAAGTGCGGCTTCGAGGAAAGTAGTCTTACCACATCCGCCGTGACCTAAAAGCGCCACGTTTCTGATGTTTTCGCTTGTGTAGCCTTTCATCTATTTTAGACCTCCCAAATTATTTTACAATTGTCTTAATTATATCAAACGCTTATTCAAATTACAACTGTTTTTACCTCTGCAGGCATTTGCATGTCTGTAAAATTTTATTGACATTTTATATCAGGACGATTATTATTATTAAAACAGTTATATGTAATGATGGGAAATGAGGTCAGTATGCTTGAAAATTATCTTGACATAATAACCAACATGGAAAATTATGTAGACGGCATTATTGTAACCGATATCAACGCCGATATAGTATATATGCGTCATTACACCCGAGACCTTACGCCGCTTTCAGAGCGTGATGCAGTCGGATGTAATCTGTTTGAAATATATCCTGATATGGATCCTGAAAAAAGCACCATAATGCAGGCTCTGGGCAATGGCAAAATTACTCTTAATCACAGAGAAACACTCACCACTGCCGATGGAAAATCTTTTGAAATAGTCGATGATACCTTTCCTATAAAAGAAAACGGAAGTATAATCGGTGCAGTCTGTATAACCCATTCTCCTTCGAGAAAACAGGCCATGACTTCTCTGAACATCATTTCAAAATCTCAGCAACAGCCTAAAAATCTGTTTGCCGTTTCTAATATAATCGGTCGCAGCCATTCAATTCAGCTTCTGCGCAGCCAGATAAACCGTGTAGCCGAGACGTCTTCTTCACTTTTGATTTACGGTGAGACCGGTACGGGAAAAGAGATGGTTGCCCAGTCTGTGCACACATCCAGCAGCCGAAAAAACAAACCTTTCATTACGCAGAACTGTGCAGCAATACCTGCCAATCTCCTTGAAAGCATTTTTTTCGGCACAGTTAAAGGAAGTTATACCGGCGCAGAAAACAGAGCAGGTATATTTGAAAGTGCTGCGGGAGGCACTGTATTTCTTGATGAAATCAACTCTATGGACATAGGCCTTCAGGCTAAACTTCTCAGAGTTCTGGAAGAGAAAAAAATAAAGCGCATAGGATCAACAGATACCATCGATGTAGATGTCAGAATCATAGCTGCCCTCAATCAGCCTCCTCTTGAATGTATCAAAAGCGGCATCCTGAGAGCAGACTTGTTTTACAGGCTTGGCAGTGTAACTCTCAGCATTCCTCCTCTTCGCGAAAGGCCGGAGGATATAGAGCTTCTTACGCGATATTTTTCAGATAAATATAACGCCTCTATGCAGAAAAATATCATAGGTGTTTCAAAAGATGTAATGACTGTGTTTCACAATTACCCATGGCCCGGTAATGTCCGGGAGCTGCAGAATGTAATAGAAGGAGCCTTTAACCTCTGTGATTCCACAGTCATAGGAATTGGTGACCTGCCGTCATACATGTTTACAGACATGGAACTGGAAAGGCTTGTAGCCGAAAATCAGGCGGACGGTGATGATATCCAGTGGCTGGGCAGTCTGAGCAAGAATATGGAGGCATATGAAAAAAGCCTTATAATCAGCGCCATAAAATCCCATAAGACCTTATCGGCAGCTGCGAGATATCTGGGAATAAGCCGTCAGAATCTGAATCAGAAGATAAACAAGTATCATATACCTGTGGTCAAAAATGGGCTTTTTCTGAAAGAAAAGTGATATAATTCAGGTCAACGTGTTTTTTATTGGTATGCTATCTTTTCTTACGCGGTTTTGCCTGACTGATTAATTATTTTAATCGAGTAGGAGGCGGTGACTAACCGCCGTCCTCTCACACCACCGTACGTACGGTTCTCGTATACGGCGGTTTCAATAGTTGACG
>CASFMJ010000019.1 GCA_949295785.1 uncultured Bacillota bacterium
ACCTTCGATGCGCACCCGCATAGCGGGTGGTTTATTTGCCGCTCATGCTATGCATGATCGGCGGGGCTTATATGCCCCGTAATCATATAAACAAAACATCCTCCTTGTACCAGATAGGAGGATGTTTTGTTTTGCACGTATGGACTTTATTTTTTTGTTGTGGCAGTTTTCAAGAAGATATGTTGCCACAGGAGGTTTCCTCCGTTTAAGGAGATCTTTCGTATGTTTCTGCACAATCTGCCACATATCTTCAACGGAAACAGCTCATAATATCACATTTTCTGATAATATCAGTAATTAAATGCTTTGCCGTATTTTATACCCGTATGGCGATTATCTTACGGCAGCCGTCATCCCGGAAGATATGCTTTTAAAAGGAACAAGTCGTTCTTTTTAGTTAGCTTTTACTAACTACATTTACTATGTTAGCATTAACTAACTCAGTTGTCAACAGTTTTTTTAAAACTTGAAAAAATTTCACCTTATGGTACAATAAATTAAAACCTTTATGGGAGGATGAATATGAATATTCATGAATCAGCCGAAAATTATCTGGAAGCCATACTTGTTATCAGGAAGGAAAAAGGTTCAGTCCGTTCTATAGATATAGCCAATCATCTTGGGTTCTCAAAACCCAGTGTAAGCGTGGCCATGAAAAACCTTCGCGAAAACGGGTACATCACCATTGATCAGTCCGGTCTTATATCTTTGGAGGCGCCGGGACTGAAAATTGCAGAAAAAATATATGAGCGTCATACTTTACTCTCGGACTGGCTGATTTTTCTCGGGGTATCACCCAAGGTCGCAGCCGAAGATGCATGCCGCATAGAACATGTCATCAGTGAAGAAAGTTTTGATGCTATAAAAAAACATGTAAAAACTAAAAACGGCAGCAAATAACTGCCGTTTTAAAATTTTCTCTTTAAAATTATTATCGTTTCAGATTCCGGCAGCAATCTTCCCTGAAAAAAAGTCCGCAGAGTCTGACGGATTATCATCCTGCCTGCCTGTTTTCTTTGCGGTCGTCTTCTGCTTTCCTCAGGAATCCTCCGCTGAGTATTTCTTCCGCCGCATTTTTAAGTCTATCCAAAGTTTCCGTCACATCTTCTGATGTGGTTTCCGGATTTATTATGCACAGCCTCATAACCTTTTTACCTTGAAGCTCGGTAGTATATACCTGCGCGTATCCGGAAGCAGTCACTGCGGCAGCAGCGGCAGCATTTATACGGTCCAGATCTTTGCTGCGTACTTTATCAGAAACATACCTGAAGTTTACGGTACCAAGGCTGGCACCTGAAACGACCTCCCAGTCCTGACACTGCCTCAGCTTTTCTTCTGCCATTTCTGCCAGTTCATAGCCATGTTCTACCGCTTTGCCTATCGCATCCTGGCCCATTATCTGAAGTGTGGTCCACAGCTTCAGTCCTCTTGCCGGGCGTGTAAGTTCAGGTCCCATATCCCAGAATTCCGTATCTGTATCTTCAGCCATAGCATCGGCAAGATATTCGGGATGGGAGTAAAAGCTGCCGGTCAGATTTCTGGAATTTCTTGCCATTACAACGCTGCATGAGTAAGTCTGAAAAAGTCCTTTGTGGGCATCCCAGCTCATACTGTCTGAAAGTTCTATTCCCTGAAGCAGACGGCGATATTTATCTGATACCAGAGCCGACGCGCCAAAAGCCCCGTCTACATGCATCCACATATGATTCTTCCTGCATATTGAACTGATTTCTTTCAGCGGATCTATACTTCCTGTATTAGTTGTTCCTGCTGTGGCTATGACTGCAAATGGAATGAGTCCTGACTCTATGTCTTTTTCTATATTTTTCTCAAGAGCACAGACATCCATACGAAATCTGCTGTCTACAGGCATTTTTCTGATCTGATGATGCCCGAATCCTGTTATGAGCAATGCTTTTGTCAGTGAAGAATGGGTCTGCTCAGACATATATACTACGGCTTTCGGTCTTTCATCAAAAGACAATATGGAATCTCTTGCTGCAGTAAGAGCGGTCAGATTTGCCATGGACCCTCCGGAAACAAATAATCCTCCAGCTTCTTCGGGATACCCTGCAAGGTCACACATCCAGCGGATAAGCTTCTTTTCTATGCGGCCTGCCGCCGGGGCATTGCTCATACAGCCGGCATGAGGATTGTATGCTGATGTCATCACATCCCCCATCCACGAAACCATAGAAGCAGGTCCGGGCACACATGCAAAGCTCCGGGGGTGCTGTCCTCTGACTATATTTCCAAATATATCATCTGTCATCTCCTGGCAGACTTCTTCAGCCGATCTGCCTTTTTTAGGTATATTCATCGAATCTACTTTTGCCAGCAGTTCTTCATCCGGTTTTTCTATCACACTTTTATTCCTTAAATTTTCACGAAAATCTGTGGCCACATCTATAAAATCTTTCATAAGTCTGTTTATTTCAGCATTATTTACCATTTCCAGTCTTTACCTCCTGTCCTTGACCTGTCTCTTCTTATATGCTATCATATGAGTACATATTTGTTAAATTAATAGTTTTTATAATATATATTAAATTTTTTGAAGGTACTCTATGGAAATAAGAAACATAAAAACATTCGTCAGGCTGGCAGAAGTAGGTAATTTTTCCCGAGTAGCAGAACAGACAGGTTATTCCCAGTCAGCCGTTACCATGCAGATAAAGCAGCTGGAAGAGGAGCTTGATGCAGCATTGTTTGAACGTATAGGCAGGAAGGCGCGTCTTACAGAGGCGGGAGAAAGACTTCTTCCTTTTGCTGTAAACATACTGGATTCCGTTAAAAGAGCCGAAGCTGCTGTTCTGAGCAGTAACAAAATAGGAGGTAAACTTCGTATCGGTACATGTGAATCATACCTGATAAGTGTACTTCCTCCTGTAATAGAAGAAATGTCACAGCGCTGCCCTGATGCAGAAATAAGTACCCACACGGCCGCTGTATCAGATCTTGCGGATATGCTGAATCACAACGATGTAGATCTTCTTTTTTTTCTTGATGAAAAAATATATTCACCTCAATGGGTAAAAGTGATTGAACGTCCTGAAAGAATATGCTTTGTAGCGTCTTCACGTTCCCATCTTGCCGGCAAAACGGGTATCTCAATTGAAGAGCTTCTTTCTGAACCGATGTATCTGACCGAAAAAAACATAAGTTATCGCTATGCCATGGAACAGGCGCTTGCTGCCCGGGGCATAGAGCTTCATCCATTTCTTGAGACAGGCAACACTGACGTTATAACAGAATTTCTGCTGAAAAACCGCGGCATCTCGTTTCTTCCCGAATATGTGGTCTCAGACTATCTTAAAGAGGGCCTTCTTTCCGTTCTGGATGTTAAGTTTACGGATATTTCAATGTGGAGCCAGCTGGTGTATCACAAGAACAAATTTCTGACTCCTCTTGAGGAGCTTTTTATGGATCTGATGGCCAAAAGAATATAAATAAAAAGGAGGAGAGACTATAAGTCTGTCCTCCCTTCTTTTGAGCAATACAGTTTCTTTTATTCCATTGCCGTGCTGTAAACCGTTTCTCCTCCTACGATTGTCATAACAGGATTTATATTCTTTATCTCCATTGGATCTATCTGGAATATGTCTTTGTCCAGTATAACCATGTCCGCCATATATCCCGGTTTAAGCCTGCCTTTTACATCTTCCTTAAATTCGTTATAGGCACTGCCTGCAGTATATGCATCTATTGCTGTCTCCACATCTACACACTGTTCAGGGAAAAATCCCTCATCAGGTTTACCATCAAGTCCTTTTCTGGTAACAGCCGTATATATATTGGCGAATGGGTCACAATCCTCAACCGGGCAATCGGTGCCGTAGGAAAGCTTAACCCCTCTCTTAAGAAGTGTACCGAAATTATACGATGTAGATGCCAGCTTCTGTCCGCACAGATCTTCCAGGATAGTCATATCAAAGTTTATAAATATAGGCTGAGCCTGTACAAGAATACCTTTTTCCACTATTCTGTCCAGAAGCGCCTGATCGGTAATCTGACAATGTACCAGGCTGTGGCGAAGTTTGTTTTCACCGTCTACAAAGGCTTTTTCATAACTGTCTATAGTCTGGGATGAGGCCTCATCTCCTATACAGTGGGTAACCACCTGCACACCGTATTCTTTTGCAATACTGCAATATCTGTCCATAGAATCGCTTGGAGTCCAGTCTATGCCATGATTGTCCCTGTCACCTACATAGCCGTCTCTGACAAGAGCTGTCCTTGCGCCAAGGCTTCCGTCTTTAAAAAGTTTAAGAGGGCCTACTGACAGCCATGAGTATTTGCCGTAACAGGACTTTTCTCTTTCGCCGCTTAAAAGAAATTCCTTAAATTCTTCCGGTGTGTCAAAGCACATCTGGTGAGTATACCTCAGCAGGGCCTTGCCCTCTTCATAAAAGTCTCTGAAAAGTTTAAATACATCTATCCTGTTGCACCATGCACTGCCCACATCATTGCTCTGCACCGTTGTAAGACCGCGTGACACAGCATATTCCATAGCTTTTTTCAGCGCCGCCTCGCATTCTTCTTCCGATACAGGAGGAATAGCCTGGTTAGCCACAATA
Source organism: uncultured Bacillota bacterium (assembly GCA_949295785.1). Classification (GTDB taxonomy): domain Bacteria; phylum Bacillota; class Clostridia; order Peptostreptococcales; family Anaerovoracaceae; genus Fimisoma. Next base: position 4,578 of record CASFMJ010000019.1, read on the forward strand.
CATGCAGACTCGGTGAAAATGCCGTTAGGCTTGCCGTCTTCACCTACTCTGCATTCTCCGCCCGGTATATCCGGCGCTTTTTCCGTCATCCCGAGTATCTCCAAAGCCTTTGTGTTCACTGTCAATATGTGGCCGCATATTCTTTCAAGTACGATGGGAATTTCTGTACTTATTTTGTCCAGATCCTCTTTTGTCGGCATTCTCTTCTCACCGGTAAAATTATCCTGATTCCATCCAATGGAATGGATACCGTTTTTTGCCGAATCCGGATTATTTTTTATAAATTCTCTGCATCTTTCAATCAGATGATCTATAGAAGTTACATCATCAGTTTTTACTTCTCTCATATTTATGCCAAGCAGAAGAAGATGCATGTGTGAGTCATTGAGTCCCGGTATTATAGTTCTTCCCCCGCAGTCGATGACCTCACAGTCATCTCCTGCATTTTTCATTATTTCTTCGTTACTTCCGATATGGGTTATTATTCCGTCTTCCATGCTTAAAGCCTGACAGAAAGTTCCCCGTTCCACATAAATCTTTGCATTATGCAATATTCTTTTCATTCTTTCCCCCTTATCCGACGCTGCCATGCCGTCTATTTTGATGCTATATCTTCGATATATTTTACATAAAGATCCGGCAGTACGTCAAAGTTATAATGTCTGTTAAGGCGTTCCGTATATTTATGAAGATCCTTTCCATATGCTCCGAGTACCAGTGTAGGCACCTTGAATTCCTTAAGTTCTTCGGCAGGGAAGTTATAAAACCATCCGCTTCCTGCAAGATTGCTGAACAATGTGTCAAAGTTCATTCCATCTGCAAGCCAGGTATAGCACAGATCTGATATGCCGTAGTACTCACTGGTCATAAGCTTTTCACCATATTGATCATCTGCATACTTAATTATTCTGTCAATGGCGCAAAGCATCTCATCTGTCCTGTTATCTTCTCTGTCAATATTTACATCCGGATAATAAGGAGGAATAACTGATACTATAATCATAGGCCTTTTGTCATCCTGCATCTCATACAGATGTTTTACAAGCTTTACGCATGTATCCTGCATCTCGGGATTTTCCTTCATCAGCTCTTCAGCATACTCTTTCATGTGTTTGTTCAGATCTCCCGGATATTTTTCAGCTGCAGCATCAAAAATTTCCCTGAAAGTTCTGACACATGGCTCTGCCCTATATGTTACAGGCACATTTTTGGAAAATGCAGTAAATGCTTTTGTCTTTTCATCCAGTATCCTGTTTACTTCTTCAAACGATTTGAAAGCTACATCAGTCAGCATCTCCATAAGCTTTTCCGGTTCAAGCTTTATTGTTGCTATATTATAATACGATGCTGCATAAAGAGATGATGACAAGGAGTAATTTACCTTAAGATCCTGCATTTTAAGTCCTGCCGGCGGTGCTGTGGTCACGCCGTGATTCTGCTGACAGAACTCCGGATTCATATGCATTCTCTTAAAGATTTCAGCGTTCAGCATATTGGCGTCAAGGCCTAAAAACGGCTCCTCGCCATGGCAGGATTTGCCTACACATAAGAACATGGGCATTACTTTTCCTGCACCGCCATACTGTATGTACTTTGTACCGTCATCTTCTTTGTCCACCATGAAACATTCGGTAAGAAGGCAGACTTTATAATCAAGGTTGTTTTCTTTGGCAAAGCGGTTAAAAAACGGAACCGCTGCCAGCATTCCCTCGGAATTTGTCTCCTCACCGCAAACAGCCACATAGAGCAGATTACAGTCAAGTTTACCTTCTTCATAGAAATGGCGCATCAGCTCTATGGATAAAGCGTGCCCGAATTTCATATCTGCAGTGCCTCTTCCAAAATACCAGTCACCGCTTTCGAGGTCTTTTCGAGCCTCATCATCTATAGGAAGTTCACCTATTTTGGATGTTATCTTTTTTATATCAAATGCATCTTCCTTTAAAGAACCGAATTCCTCAACATCCACCACATCATAATGGCCTGTAAGAATGATGGTGTCCGCCTTTTGAGGGGCAAGTCTCATAAAGGCCGCTATCACATCTCTGCCGAATGGATCATCTTCTATAGGCAGCCGCATGACCATATCTTTATTTTCACTGAAATACGGAATCTCGTAAAGCAGTTCTTCTATAACATGTGTCACGGAGTTTTCATCACTGGTTCCGGAAATACTGGGCGCCTTTGTTAGTCTTTCAAGACTGTCATATATTCTTTTTTTATCGATCATGACTGACCTCCTCTGAGTTTATTTTTGATAAAAAGATTTATGTCAATCATACTTAGCAAAATATATGCCAACATCTATATGAATATTTATTTTAAACCATATTTTTCAATGTTATATTTGAGCATCCGTGATGAAATTCCAAGTGCTTTTGCTGTATCCGGTATATTATGACTGTTTCTTTGCAGTTCTTGCACTATAATATTTTTCTGAAAGTCATTCATGAATGTGCGGAGATCTTTTCCGCTTTCATCAAACATATTCACCCATATGTTTTGTTCCTCACCGGCTTCCCCGTCTTCTTTTTCAAAACGGCCTTTTATATCATTAAAATGTATTATATTATCTTTAGCCGTATAAAATCCGCTTTCTAATATGTTTTTCAGTTCTCTCACATTACCCGGCCAGTCGTGAGCATAAAAAAATTGCAGTGTCTTAGAGTCTACTCCTGTCACCTTTTTGTTTTCATCCATGCAGTTAAGCTTCTCAAGAAACTTACAGCTGAGAAGTTCTATATCCTCTCTTCTTTCCCTCAACGGAGGCACTTCTAACTGTGTCACTGCCAGCCTGAAATAAAGGTCGCTTCGCATCTGGCCTGATTTTAACAGTGAATCGATATCTTTGCTGCATGAGGCTATTATGCGTACATCAATATCAAGCTCCTCATCACCTCCCACCGGACGAATACGTTTTTCTTCCAGCACTCGCAGAAGTTTTTTCTGTACAGAAAGAGGCGTGGACTGGATTTCATCAAGGAAAATGCTTCCCTGATCAGCAGCAAGAAAAAGGCCGTCCCTTTCCGTCGCATCTGTGAATGCACCTTTTTTCACGCCGAAAAGAATACTTTCAAAAAGATTCTCGGGAACCGAACTGCAATTGATATATACAAACTTTTTCCTTTGATGTTTACCTGAGTTATGCAGAGCTCTGGCTATATAACTTTTACCGCTTCCGGTTTCTCCTGTAATCAGTACCGGAGCCTCCCAGTCTGCAAGTTTACGGAGCTTTTTCACCAGTGGTTTCATGGCTTTTGAACCGCTTATTATTTCATCTATGGTCTGGCTCATATCTCCACAATACTTTTCGGCACTATCCTGAAGGTTCTGCCTGACCACATCTTTCTCATCATCATAATAGGCAAACTCAATGGCGCCTATTACTTCTCCGTCTCTTTTAATGCAGAATGTATCACTGGTCTGCCTGACAATTTCACTTTTGGCTGTTTCCAGTTCCTGCACACTGCCCAAAGTGGTTTCTCCGTGATTTACCGCTCTCATCAGCGTACTGGTCTCATCATCAAGGTTTTTATAATGCTGATATGGCTTCGTTCCTAACATTACATTGGGTGTAAGTCCGAAAAAATCCAGATTATATATAGTGAAATATTCTATTCTTCCATCTTCATCAACTATAAGTATGTCTTTAAAGTCTTCTCTGATTCCCATATTTGCCCCTTTATCTCTTGCTGTTCATCTTGTAGCTGAGCAACTGCTTTGATATGCCAAGTTCGTCTGCAGTCTTTGTCATATTCCCGTTGTTACGCCTGTATATCTGAGTTATTATGGCCTTTTCCACCATTTCTTTTTTAATATGCAGAGGCATTTTATCAAATCCTTCAATATCCTCGACCTTTGGGCTTATGCTTTTTTTCAGCATATGCCTTGGTATATCATCTGCCGTTATTTTATTCCCTTCTGCAAAAGTAAATGCACTTTCGATTACATTCCTGAGTTCGCGAACATTGCCCGGCCAGTCATAACGAAGAAAAATCTCCGCTATCTTTTCATCAAAGGGCTGTATGCAGATTTTCATCCTCTCATTAAAATAGGATCTGAAATGATCAGCCAGCAGCATTATATCTCCCGGTCTTTGTACAAGCCTGGGCAATTTTATATAGAAAGTGGAGAGCCTGTAGAAAAGATCTTCTTTCAGGCTTCCCGCTTGCATAAGCTTATATGGTTCTTCATTAGTTGCGGCAACAATACGCACATCTACCTTTTTTTCTTTCAGGGCTCCTATTCTTCTTACTTCTTTAGTTTCTATAGTTTTCAATATTTTTGTCTGCAGTAAAGCATCGAGGGAATTTATTTCATCAAGAAAAAGGGTTCCTCCCTCTGCCAGTTCAAAAAAGCCCGGCTTATCAGCGGCTCCCGTAAAACTGCCTTTAAGAGTTCCAAAAAGCAGGCTCTCGATTATACTTGCAGGCAAAGCGCCGCAGTTTATTGATATGAATTTTTTATAAAACCTACGGCTTTCATTATGTATGGCCTGTGCTATCAGTTCTTTACCTGTTCCCGTCTGTCCGTAAATAAGTACATTGGCATCTGTAATAGCCACTTTTCCTATATTGTCTTTGATTTTCAGCATCTCGGCATCCTGTGTGACTATATCATCCAGAAGATATTTTGTGTTATTGGATCTGTATATCAGGTGATTAGCATAATCCCCTATCTTTCTGATATGATTTTTACCATAAACAAGCTGAAAAAATTCAATTGCGCCTACTACCTTTTCATTCTCAAAAATAGGATAGGCGCATCCTATCTTAATCTGTCTTTCCTTTGTTTTTGTCATCACGCTGATTTCATAGCTATCAAAATATTCACCTCGGCTGGCTGCTGCAATCAGTGGATTTTCCCCATCTTCACAAAAAAACAGTTCATTTACATGCTTGCCTTTCAGGATTTCTCCTTTTTTTCCATAAACAGACGCATCTCCCACATCAGCATATATTACCCGGCAATTGCTGTCGATTATTATAAGATCTTGAAAATTTTTTTGTTTATCATAAAAGTAATACCACTTTCCTGTGAATTTCTACTGAAAATTATTATACAATATTTTTATTGTAAAGTAAATTTTTTTACTTTTTGTCAAAAAAACTCGCCGCATAAACGGCGAGCTTTATGAAATATTTATATTATTGCTATTAAAGATCTATATTCATAGCCTTTACATCATGCTTCTTTGTGTAGAAATGAGCAATAATGTATGTTATGACATAACATACTACACAGAAAGCCATAGCTATCCGCTCACTCGGATCCATGACAGTAACTATAAACATTATCACGAAGGAGGCTACTCCCGCTATAGGTACCAGAGGATAGGAGATTACTCTGTACGGAAGATCTTCAACCTTGCCGCCCTCTGCGATGTATCTCTTTCTGAATCTATACTGGCATATACATATAACTGAATACATGAATATATTCGCTCCGCCGATATACCATATTATGACCAGATAAACAGTATCTGCAGCAAAGAACTCTGCAAGGATTCCGATTATAGCGAAAGCCATGGAAATAGCCAGTGCAACTACAGGAACACCTTTGGAACTTGTCTTTCCCCATGCTTTAGGAGCCTGGTTGAATTTTGACATGGACCACAGATATCTTGCGCATGCATATGTAAAGTAGTTTCCTGATGTAAGTGCAGCAGAAAGTACTACAAGATTAACTATAAGTGCAGCACTGTCAAGACCTACATGTCTGAAAGCATATACAAAGGGGCTTCCCTGTAATGATGCTTCTTCCCACGGAAGTATAGCAGCAACTATGGCTATGGAAACAACTGTAGCTCCTACCAGAATAGCAATAGTCAGGTTTATCATCTTAGGAATTTTCTTGACGTCTTTCAGCTCACCTGCTGTAGATGCCACAACTTCAGTTCCTGCATAAGCATAAAACGATGAAAGGAATACGGCTCCCATACCTGCAAGGCCTGTAGGGAAGAGGCCGCCATGGTCAGTATAATTTGACAGTCCTATGGCTTCGTTGTCTCCGGCTCCGCAAACAACGGCAACACCAACAATTACAAATGCAGTTATCATAAGAACTTTCAGGCTGGATACCCAGAAGGATACATTTCCGAAAGCTTTGGCATCCAGTACGTTTACTCCAAAAAGAATGGCAGCGAACACAACTATCCATATCCACGTAGGTGTGCCCGGCAGTATATCCTGCATTATAATGGATGAAGCGACAATCTGAGCCGTAATAGTTATGGCTCCGCCGGACCAGTTAATCCATCCTATGGTAAATCCCATTGCCGGATTTATGAACTCAGTTGAGAAAGCCTGAAGAGAACCTGCAACAGGCATAGCTGCAGCCAGTTCACCAAGGCAGCTGGTCATCAGATAAACTATCAGTCCACCAACCAGATACATTACTATTGAACCGCCCGGGCCCGCTGTAGATATTACATCTCCGGAGCTTAAAAAAAGTCCTGTGCCGATGGTTCCGCCAACGCCTACCATGATAGCAGCTTTGGTGCTCATGGTACGTTTGAGGCCTACGCTGCGTTCCATGACACGATCAATGGAAGTTTTTTTATTTTCCATTGTTATACCTCCTTTACAAATCAAAAATAATTACAGAAAAATAAAAAGCAAGAATTATGCCAGTTATAAAACCGCCTTATTTTCCAAATAGCCTTGTTACATATAACAGTAAAAGTCAATCGTCAAAAGCATTGCGGCAGACATAAAAATACAGCCGCGCAAAACGCGACTGTACACTTGCTGGTGCGGATAAAAGGATTCGAACCTTCATGAAGGAACCTTCACACGGACCTGAACCGTGCGCGTCTGCCAATTCCGCCATATCCGC
>CASFMJ010000020.1 GCA_949295785.1 uncultured Bacillota bacterium
AGTCGGAAAAAACGGTATGGCAGCAGACCGAGACCACCCATACCCTGGTTCACCAATGCTGCGGTGCGGTTGTAGAGGCTGAAACACTTCATACATGGCAAAATGGTAAGTGCACTGTATGCGGATACAGTTGCCTGCATAAAGGCGGCGAAGCAACCTGCACCCAAAAGGCGGTATGCGAAATCTGCCATCATCCCTATGGAGAAATCGATGGCGCAAATCATGCGCCCGCATCGGAATGGACTCAGCAGGACGGCAAGCATTACCATATCTGTGAAAACGGCTGCGGCACCCATCTGGATGAGTCCGCATGTTCAGGCGGCGAGGCAAGCTACTTTGTCAAGGCGATCTGCGAAACCTGCCAGAAGGAATATGGAACGCTTGTTACCGACAGCACGGATCCCGTGGGTGAAATCACCGTTTCGGAACATACATGGAACCGTTTTTTAAACAGCATTACCTTAGGAGCGTTTTTCAAGGATACGCAGGAGGTTACCATCACCGCTTCTGACGACAGCTATAGCCATGAAGGCTATACTGAGGAAAAAGCGGCAAAAATAGAATATTATCTCCATACGGGAGAAACCGCCCTGACAGAAGCGGATCTTGAAAGCAAGGAGTTTACAGAATACAGCTGCGCATTCAACATCAATCCCAATAGCAAATATGTGGTCTACGCAAGGATCACCGACCATGCAGGAAATGTAACCTATTTAAGCTCTGACGGCATCGTCCTGTACACCGACGCCCGGCAGGATACCGAAAACATTACCTTTGTCAAGACCACCACAGAGGACATTACCGCAAGTGTAATTACCAATGGCAATACCATAAAGGAAATCCGCAACGGAGAAACCGTACTGTCCAACGACGATTATAACGTGTCCTATGATGGAAACAAAGCCATGATTACATTCAAGGCGGCGTATCTGGATACCCTTGCATCAGGCGGTTACACCCTCACCCTTTCCTACAACCCGCTGGGTGTGGAATATCAGGACGGAAATGACAACGCAGCGCCCAACAATACTATCATCGCACTGACTGTGAACAGGCAGACCGGCGCTGTAACCAACATCAGTGATATCAGCAAAATTTATGATAATACGGCGGTATCCGCTCCCACATATGATTTTCTCAGCAGCGGTACGGCTGTTATTGAGTACAAGGCAAAGGGTGCAGACGACAGCACCTATACGCAGACAGCCCCCAATACCGTGGGGGAATACACCGTCCGGATCACCGTAGCCGAAGATGAAAATTATGCGGAAGCTTCGACAACCCGCGATTTTGACATCTCCTATCTGGACGCTCCGCAGGAGCCATATGCGCTTATCGGTCCGGCAGGAACAAACGGCTGGTACACCGGTGATGTCACGCTGAAACCGGCTGACGGATATACAGTCTCCACCACTTTGAACGGGACTTATTCAGAGCATCTGCTGTATACAGAGACGTCGGAAGATATTATCGTCTACCTGAAAAACCGGGACGGACAGATGACTGGCGCAATCACAGCAGGTACTGTAAAGATTGACAGGACGGCACCTGACGGCGATATTAAATTTGAAGAAAATTCCGTTAAAAAGTTCATCAATAAAATTACTTTCGGTCTGTTCTTCAATGAGGACATTGATGTGGAGATTACCGGCACAGACGATCTGAGCGGTGTTGCCAAAATCGAATATTACAGAAGCGACAAGGTACTGACCGAGGAGGAAGTTGCTGCCATAACTGATTGGACGGAGACGGACAAAAAATTCAGCGTCAACTCCCAAGACAAGGAAGCGTTTATCTATTATGTGAGAATTACCGATCAGGCGGGCAATATCACCTTTTTCGGTTCTGACGGCGCTGCTTTTGACCTTACGACTCCGGTAATAGGCGGTGCTGAAAACGGTGTGACCTGCTATGTGACCCAAGAGGTGACTGTTTCAGACGAGAATCTGAATTCCGTGACTTTGAACGGGACACCGGTAAAAAGCTCGCTGACACTTGATGGCAATATGGATGCGACCTATACAATTGTCGCCGCCGACAAGGCAGGAAATGTGACGGAATATACCGTAACCATGAAGCCAATTGAAAGCCTCGGCGAACCTATCGAAGATCTCACCACAGGCAATGTGACATCGGACGATAAAAAGGTTGTAGAAGAGGTAAAAGAAGCAATATCATCTATCGATACAGAAGACGCTACCCGGGAAGAGAAAGCAGCTCTTAAGGAGCTTACAGACAAGTGTGACGCACTGTTAGAAAAGATTAAAAAAGCATCTGAAGCCGATAAGACTGAAAACACTGAAAAAGTAGAAGATATTACTTCAGAAAGCGTAATGCCTGATGACAAGAAAGATCTTGAGGCTGCCAGGGAAGATCTGGAGAAGGCTCTGGAGGATTACGGAGATAACCTGACTGACGAGGAAAAGGCAGAAATTGAAAAAAAGATTGAAAACATTGATAACGCACTGGATTCCTTAGAAAAGGCGGAAACTGCTGAAGATACTATTACCAAGCTTTCCGACACAGTTAAGCCGGATGATACTGATGCTGAGAAACTTATCGACGAAGCAAAGAAACAGTATGACGCCCTGACGGAGCATGAGAAGAGCCTTGTCAGCCAAGAGGCAAGAGAGAAGCTGGAAAGCCTGCTGGCAGCCCTCAGCGATTATGAGATTGTCAAGGGAGATGGCAGCAAGTGGCAAAAGGGTACCAAGGCAGGTTTATCTTTTACGGCTAACGGCGCCTGCTCCAAGTTCACCGGCATTGAAGTGGATGGCAAGGCAGTAGATGAAAACAATTACAAGGCTGTTTCCGGAAGCACCATAATCACTCTTAAGCCGGAATACCTTGAAACATTATCCACAGGAGAGCATACCTTAACGGTTAAATACACAGACGGAAAGGCAAGCTGCAAGTTTGAAGTGCTGACAGGCACTGCAGAAGAAAATGCAGCAGGTGATGAAACAGGCAGCATGCCTGCCACAGGAGACAGAAACAATATTGTTATGTGGGCAGTGCTTCTGATTATATCTGCAGGCGCAGCCGCAGCGGTAATAAGCAGAAAAAAGAATTGACAGAAATATAATTGAGTAAAAATAAAAATAAATACCGGTTGTAATCTAAGCACAATAGCTGAGATTGCAATCGGTATTTTGCTAAAAGAAAAGATTGATTTTCAAAAAATCAGAACAAATTTATGTATAATTTATTATTCTTTTGATTCAGAATTGAAAAGCAGATTGCATTCATCAATGATGTTTTCTATGAGACGCAGCTGCGATGGAGTTAGCTTCCGCATTTTTTCAGAAAGCAAAAAATAGTCTTTATCTGCTATGTCTCCCGTTAAAATATTGTCGGCACTGACGCCCAATGCAGAAGACATTTTTAAAAGATTTTCGGGACGCATCGCACGTTTTCCTGATTCGGCATAAGAAACGAAATGTGTTGTCATATCACCTTTTTGGGTTTTAGAACAGATCCGGAACTTACAGAGATGGATACTCCAAAGGGGCACATGACCCTTCTGCAAGTAGTAGCAATCACAGAAGGTGAGATGAATGCAATGATGTGCTGGGATGGAGAAATGTTTTTAACGGCACTGGAAGAATATTATCCCTTTTGTGTTACAGAACTGTTGCGAAACTCCATGATGGAGAACCCTGATTTTTATAAAATATGGCAGGAAGGAATGAAAAAAGACGGTTCTTCAACTGCGTTTCTTTATATGGATGAACTCGGTGTCCGGTTAGAAAATGACCATATTACGATTCGGCTGGGCGCAGGACGGGAGTATACTGATAAATATGTTAAAAGCAAGAGTGGGCAAAGGCAGGGAACTGTTTGTTGAGCAGGGAAAATGCCGTTTTATTCCAGGCTGGAATGAGTCCATGCGTAAGCAGAGAAGAGGGAGTCTCAATATTGGCATTGACAGCAGAAGGGTTAAAAGAACTTTGCAATATGCTGAAACCATATACCGGCGTATATTCTTTAAACAAAACACCTCTGACTGTGGAGCTGGTTCCTACAAAAATTAAAGACTCAGACGGAAACGTGATAAAAGTAATCCAATGAAAAACATGGGTTTTTATCATCCACATACAATAATGTGAAGACAAAAAATGAACAGCACGTTTTTTTGACAATGCTGTTGGCCTTTTTTTGAGTGTATAATATCTAAAAAATCCTGATATATTTCTGAGGATCATGCGCTCCCCATGTGTAAGCCGGTCAGAATTTATATATATCTTTTAACATGGCTTTTCCTGTAGCAGTCCTGAATACTTTTTCATAAGCGCTTTTAATGTTATCGATTCCAAGGTTCATTTCATAGGCATTGACCAGATAGTCCGCTTCTATAAGTATCTGCCAGTCCAGACTGTCTATACCGGTTACGGTATGATGATGCCCTGTGAGAAATACCATCCGCTCTATAAAATCATCTGTATATTCTGTATCTTTGAGAAACTCGCGCACCAGTTCAGGACTTTCGGCCTCCTGATGCTTTCCGTCAACATCACCATATTTTTTACGGCACATGGGACAGGCTATATCATGAAGTATTGAGGATGCTTCTATTATTTCCATCGTTTTTCTGTCTGCTTTTTCTCCTCTTGCAATGGTAATTGCAAATGAATATACAGCCATTGTATGGTGTATATCCTGAAGGCGGCCATCATAATACCGGATCATTTTTTTAATGAGTTCTGTTATTTCCATTTAGACATCTCCCTTAAAGTTCTTGCATACTGAAGTACAGGCTACATGGTAATTTTATCATAAATATAACAGGCATACCAGCAAATGTGAGCGTAACAGAACATAATGCAGTCTGTATTATTACAGATATCATGCCTTTTCGGACTTAACAAGCATATGACTTATGGAGACATAATATATAGGGTATGTTTGATACCGGTCAGATATATCTTTGGGTCTGAATGCAGAAACAGTATCTGAACGAAAGAAAAACGCCCTGAAAATGCCATGCGACCTTGACAATAACGGCTCTATCTGCTATGGTTAACTAACAGAAAGATACAAAACAGAACAGTCAGGGAGGCCGATTTTGGAAAGCAAGATCCTTTTTAAAAATGATACAACTTATACTACAGAAATAGCTATGGAAGCAGGTGATGCTTTCTGGAAAATACAGCCGGCATACAGAAAAAGAGCTAAAAAATTCAGGATAGTATCAGGTACAATGGCACTGACTTTTGCACTCCTTGGCATTATATCAATCATAAGCAACGGAGCCGGAGTAGCTTCCATAGGAGCTCTTGTAATGGCAGCAGTAGGTGTTGCAGGCTTTATCAAAGGCGAACAGCTGATAAGAGGTTCGGCGAAAAATCTCAGGGTTCTGGGGACAAGAGTGGTATATGGAATCAGTGAAAACTTCTTTTTTGTACTCAGTAGAGAAGATGTTGCAAAACCATCAGAAACTGATCAGGATTTACTTGACCGGCCGGAAGAAGAACAGGCAGCACTTGATGCTCCTGATGATATGAAGGAACAGTCTTACGATGAAGAAGATGATGAGGAAGATACATCTGACGACTTTGAGGATGAATTACTTTCTCTTGATGACCTTCTTGTGTGTGTGATCACTGAAAACCTTTATATCCTTATATGGGAGAAACCATATTATATACTCGATCGCCGCGGCTTTGAAGATGACAAAGATGATGAATTCAGACAGTTTATTGAGGAAAAAGCGAGGATTATAGAGGCATAGCCTGTATGCCTTGCCGGAAGTGACAACTGATTTGACAAATTTAATATCAATAAAAAGAAATTTCCTATTGAAATTTTTCCTGATATAGTGTATAGTAGGAATGTCGGATAACTTCGACATTCTTAATTGTGCGGCTGTGCTGGAATTGGCAGACAGGCAAGCTTGAGGTGCTTGTGTCCGAACGGGTGTACGGGTTCGAGTCCCGTTGGCCGC
>CASFMJ010000021.1 GCA_949295785.1 uncultured Bacillota bacterium
CCGCATTACGTGTTGTACGCGTACCGCGAGGAACAAGGGCTATGCCCGAATGTGAAAAACCCCGCGTTTCACGCGGGGATGGTTTTTATGGTCGCCAGAAAGGCGACCATATTTTTCAGCTTCTATGTTACAGTTACCTCAGAAGGCAAAGATAATGAATTTCCGGAGGTAACAGAAATGAGAAAAAATCTGACAGAAATCGTTTTTATTTTAGACAGAAGCGGATCAATGGAAGGACTGGAAAAAGACACCATCGGCGGTTACAATGCTATGCTGGAAAAACAGAAAAATGAAGAAGGCCAGGTTATTGTTTCCACAGTACTTTTTGATGACATACAGGAAGTGCTGCATGACCGGGTCAGGCTGGATAAAATAGCTCCGATGACAGAAAAAGATTACTATGTGCGGGGTGCTACGGCATTGCTTGATGCAATAGGAGGAGCAATCCGGCACATCGGCAATATCCACAAATATGCCCGAAATGAAGACAGACCGGAAAAAACACTTTTTATAATTACAACTGACGGCATGGAAAATTCCAGCCGCAGATATACTTATGACAAAGTCAGAAAAATGGTCGAAAGGCAGAAAAACAGATACGGCTGGGAATTTTTATTTCTGGGAGCAAATATGGATGCAATAAAAGCGGCAAATCATTTCGGAATCAGCCGTGATCGTGCAGTTAACTATGAGTGCGACAGCATAGGAACAGCAGTTAGTTATGAAGTTATCAGCAAAGCTGTAAGCCGTGTAAGGCGCTGCACGGCAGAAGAAATGGATCTGGCACTTGGATGTGAATGGAAAAAAGAAATCGAAGAAGATTACAAAAGACGGCACAGAAGACGGTAAAACGGCAGGGAATGAAACAGTATCTAAAATCAGAAACAGTAAGAAGGTGTATATTATGAAAAAAGCTGAAGCAGAATTTAACAAATACAGAGGGGCGGTATTTGGACTTGTTGTTGGAGATGCACTGGGAGTTCCGGCAGAATTCCGGACTCGGGCAGAATTGAAAACAGCCCCTGTAAAAGGTATGACCGGCTACGGTACCCACAATCAGCCGCCAGGTACATGGTCTGATGACTCCAGTATGGTTTTAGCCACCTTGGAGTGGCTTGGTGAAATGAAAAACCAAAGACCGGATTATAATCTGCTGATGGAAAAATTCAGCAGATGGCTCCTGGAGGGTTGTTATACCCCGTATGGTGATACTTTCGATTGTGGCATTTCCACCAGCAGGGCAATTATAAATTATGGTAAAGGAATGAAACCCTTGCAGTATGGGGGAAAGACAGAGTGGGAAAACGGCAACGGATCTCTTATGAGAATTCTTCCGGCGGCCTTGTGGAAGTCAGAGGAGCTTGCGGCACCGGACCTTGGTGGCAAAGATTTTATTTATAATGTATCATCATTAACCCACGATCATCTGAGAAGCAGGATGGGATGCCTTATTTATTCCAAACTGATTGCAGACCTGTTTTACAATAGCTGTCAAAGCAAACTTGAAACAGTTACAATGAGCCTTCTGACTTGTAAAAGATATTTTGACAGCATAGATGATGAAAATATGGCTTATGAAAAATCTAAATATGCCCGTCTCTGGGATATACCGGCATTTCAGAAGCTGGATGAAGCATCCGTCAAAACCAGCGGCTACGTGGTGGACACATTGGAAGCCGCCATCTGGTGTTTCCTGAATACAGACAGTTATAGAGACTGTGTCTTAATGGCAGTGAATCTGGGTGAAGATACGGATACTGTCGGTGCTATCGCCGGAGGATTAGCCGGCTTATATTATGGAATAGATGCTCTTCCTGAAGAATGGATCAGCAAGCTTCGCGGTAGAAAATGGATTGAAGAGCTGATCAGTAAGATGGTAGATAAAAAAGAAATCAGAGACAGAAGCAAGAGCATGAAATGATGATGATAGTATCCTTTGATTTTGCGTAAATCCGGCGGTTAATTGATTTTCATTTAAAATATATAATACTGAGAGGAAAAAAATGGACGAAAAAAAAGTTGCAGATACTGAAACAGAGAAAGTTAATTGCGGTGAAACAGTAATTTCGGAGATGGTAGAGGCCATTGGCAGCAAATGGGAAAAAATTGCAGAAATAGGAGGAATAGTAGGTGGAGTTATAATTACAGCCAAAAATATGATAAGTATTTACTGGTGTGTAAATTATGCACAGGAATGCAGCAGATTTTATGGGATCGACAAAAGATATTTTGACGGAACGATGGCATTTCAAGACAAATTGAGATTTATCTTCAGTGTGCTTATTTTACTGGTATATTTGTTTATTTTATATTACATAAATTCAAAAACCAGAAAAAAAGGATTGCAGATATTATCATTTCTTGTAATGGCAGTTCTTTTATTTGCTCTGAGTATATCTTGTGCCATGGCAATTATCAATGCTTTAGATTATCAGTGGCTTATAAATGTTATTGATAATATATTTACAATACTTTTTTTAATTGCTGCAAGTATTGTATTTGCATACGTTCTTACAATGGAAAATTATCCAAAAATAAAAGAACCGTTAAAGAAAATATTTATTATAATAATTTGTATAATGCTGTTTGTTTATTCGATTATCATCGCTTCCGGAATAGTACTAATGGTAGATAAGGATATAAGTGATAAAAAGGATTATGAAGTGATTGATGACAATAAAGTCATTGTTTCGTATTATGAAGGAAAAACGCTGGTGATGGATTGTTATGAAAAGAATGAGACATTGTACATAGATAAAGGAAGCTATTATTTTATTGAGATGACAAATGGTGAAATTAAATATAAAAAATATAAAGATGTGAAATGTGAGTGAGATATAGATATTCAGATATTTAAATGAAAAAATGAAGATATATTTAACAGGAGGCATTGTATGTCAAAATTAGAGAACCTGTTTGAGCAGGACATGAAAAATATTTATATAACTGCCAGGAAGGAATGCGGTTATACGGCCACTCGATTTCTTCAGCTGATTGGAGAAAAAGGTGGACTTGCCGCCGCCAAACAGCTCATAAGCAAACCAGGAGGTACAGATGGATTCACCACCCTATGGGAGCACAAGCGATTGGATCTGTCTGTAGAAGCCCATGTTCTAAAGCCTGAATATGCAGAACTGTTTACTGATGAAGAACGGAGAATATGTCGTGAAAGGCTTGAACAATTCGGATATAAGGAAAAGTGACGATACGTACGTTGATAGCTAATTCGCCACATCTGTAATAAAACAAGGAATATTCCGGATATGTGTTGTGCAACGGAACAGATAATTTTGGGTGGCTCTCTGAAATCAGGCAGGCATTTTTTCTGTGACTCCTGATAAAAACGGAAGCAGTAAACCAGTGGTTATAAAGATAATCCGGGGATAAGAGATTATTGTTACTGGAATATAAAAAGTCCAACCGGTTGATAAATCATCACATATGATATAAAAAAGTTATGAAAACACTGTTTTAAAAAGATAAACGGGGAGTATTAAAACATGATAAAAATCCTTTTCATGTGCCACGGCATGATATTAACCGACCCTCAAAAAAGCCTTTAAAATCAAGGAAAATCGGCACTCAAACACCCTCAAGTACGCCATTTTGTACGCCAAATTTTTTGAAAATCCCTGATGTGACAGTACTGTTTTGAACGTAAAAAACCGGAAAATCGCCGTAAAATAATATGATTTTTACGGAGGATATACCTATGAGTAAACAGGAAAATTACGAAGTATTGAAAGGAAATGAGCTTACATATAGAAAGGTTGGAGACTATTTTATTCCTAATTTGGAACTGCCGGAGGAGAATCGCTCTATTGGAAAATATGGTTGTATGCACAGAGAATATCTCAAAGAGCATTGTTCTATTCAGTATAATGACTTGCTTCTTAGCGGACAGCTGTGGACATATCTGGATGATTTAAACGAACAAGCACATAACGTCTGGAAGTGATTATCGAGCAGATGAAAGCTGCCGAGGGCGTTACAGAAGCATTGAAAGCAGAGAACCAGATGGCGTGGGTAGGAGCTATAAACAGCATCAACAACAGTGCGGAAGAGATAGTTCTTCACGAGATGATCTACGGGGAGGTTGCCGTATGCGAGTGTTAGAAGAGTTATGGTATGGCAACATCGACACCGCTGATTATGGACTTCCTCACGATCAAGAGTATAAGGAACTATACCGGAGACTATGTAATGTTGAAGAAAAGCTGGAAGCGACAATGAACGATGAGCAGAAGAAAATGTTCTCAAAGTATATGGATGTGCAGTTGGAGCTTCTGTCTTTGGAAGAATGTCAGCTGTTCAAGAACAGTTTCAGCCTGGGAGCCAGGATGATGTTGGATGTTATGGGCGAGAATTAAATATATTGGGTAAAGTGAAAGCTGGATACTGCTTCGGAGAAGCGGTGTCCAGCTTTTCTAGTGCGCCTGGCGGCGCACGTTTCTAACGGGTGAAAGTCCCGAATCCGCCCGGTAGTGGGAAGGATATAGCCGAAGGCAAG
>CASFMJ010000022.1 GCA_949295785.1 uncultured Bacillota bacterium
CGCATTACGTGTTGTACGCGTACCGCGAGGAACAAGGGCTATGCCCGAATGTGAAAAACCCCGCGTTTCACGCGGGGATGGTTTTTTAAATGAAATATTCCCATAAGGTATACAGCAATTCTGATAAAGCAGTTAAACAGCACTATTCACATTCCTTTCCGTGAAGTTTATGTTCTATGTGAATAAAAGCAATGTCAATAATATCCACTACATGCTGGTCGTCAAGGCTGTAGAATATGTTTTTTCCATCACGGCGCGACTTGACCAGTCCTTCTTCTTTTAAAATCTTAAGCTGGTGTGATACAGCAGATTTTGTCATGTTTACATTTTCTGCGATATCGTCCACACAGACTTCATCATGAGCTATGGTGCACAATATTTTCATACGTGTTTCATTACCAACAACCTTGAAAAAAGAAGCGGCCTTAGGTATAAGTTCATGTATTTGCTGTTTCATTATACTTTTCCTCTTTGATGATGTTTTTTCGCCGTATATTGCTGCACAAATTTTTCAAATGTATTATGATACCTGATATTCTGCATATGGCAAAGAATCATTTTCCTCTTTCGTAATAAAGTTTCATTTCTTCATCAGGTACCATGCTGCCGCCTGTAGCCCACAATATATGGGTCGAATCGGCCATTTTATCTTTCAGATCATGAACCTTTATATAGTCTTCCGAAGAGGCAATAAGAGACGGTCCGGTAAAAGAAGCGCATGCAGAGGGCTCGATATAGATTTTTTCTCTGTCGGCAAGCTGTGCAAGGAATTTGTATAACCTGGTGTCATCTATGGTGTAACAGCCGTCAAGGAGAGTATCCATGATTGTTCCAACAAGCCGTGAAGGGCGGCCTACTGCAAGTCCGTCAGCGTCTGTAATACCGTCAAGACCTATATCACGGACAGCGATACCGTCATGAAGTCCTGTGATAAGGCCCAGTGTCATACACGGTGCGTGAGTAGGTTCAGCAAACAGGACATGTACATTGTCACCTAAAATTTCCTTAAGACCGAAAGCCACACCCCCTGGAGCACCGCCTACACCGCAAGGGATATAAACAAACAGCGGGTGGTCTTTGTCAACAGTTATATCAGCATTCTTTAGCTGAGGAATAAGCCTTTTTGCAGCTACTGAATATCCCAGAAAAAGATCCTGGGAACCTTCATCGTCTACAAAATGGCACATGGGATCAGAAGCTGCCTCTTTTCTTCCTTCTGCCACTGCTTTCTGATAATCGTCAGGATATTCAATGACTGTAGCGCCTTTGGAACGCAAAAGATCTTTTTTCCACTGCCTGGCATCAGCAGACATGTGGACAGTTACATTGAATCCAAGTTTTGCGCTTATTATACCTATGGAAAGGCCAAGATTGCCGGTAGAACCTACTGCTACAGAATAGCGGCTGAAAAGTTCTCTGAACTTATCGCTGTTAAGTTTTGAATAATCGTCATCAGGTGACAGAAGACCTTTTTCTGTTGCAATAGTTTCTGCCAGTTTAAGGACTTCGTATATTCCGCCACGCGCCTTGATGGATCCGGAAATGGGAAGATGACTGTCACATTTAAGAAACAGTCTGCCATCAAATTTACCACAATAATGTTCAAGAAAAGGTTTCATTTTTTCTATCTCTACCAGGTTAGATTCTATTATTCCGCCTGATTTTGCCGTCTCCGGAAAGGCTGATGCAATATATGGCGCAAAACGGGCAAGCCTTTTTTCGGCATCTTCTATATCACTCATACCAAAGGGTAGAGAAGCTTCAGCTCCGGCTTTGGGATTTATCCAGAAAATTTCCCGGCATTCTGTCATTTTGTCTATTATGGGATTAGCCACCATCAGCTTTTTTATGTCCATTTTTTACCTCCTGATTAAAATCTGTCACTATAATTTATTAGGTTTCTGAGACGTCCGGCAGTTATCTTTGATCTGCCGGAACTGCCGCTTTTAGGACCGTTACTTTTTCCATCATCTAAAAGAAAATCTTCATATCTGTATATTTTTCCCCAGATGCCATCAGAACCGGTCTGAATTATACCGAATGTGCCTCCTGAACCATCTCGTGGACGTGACAGGCTTCCGGGATTCATAAGATGAAGACCGTCTGTTTCCACATATATACTTCTGTGAGTGTGACCGAAGAAAGCTCCCACACATCCGTTTTCCTCTGCTTTATAACATAGCCGCTGCAGATCATGACCCACATTTTCCATATGCCCGTGAGTGATAAGAAAGTCTCCGGCCTCTGTTTCAAGAACTGAAAAGCCTTCATACGAAAATTCTCCGTCACAGTTACCTTTTACTGCTGCCACGGGTATACCGCATCGCATACGTATGGTCATAGCGTCATCATACATATCACCGCAGTGGACTATCATCTGAACGGGAGATTCCCGGTTTAATTTTTCAAACACCTTAAAGAAACGGGTCAGATCACCGTGGGTGTCACTTAAAATCAGAATACGCATAAAAATATCCTTTCTATTCCTTTAGTATAACATAGAAATCCGTAATATTGTATGATAAAATAAAAGAAGTTGGGGAGGTGGATCTCATGGAGGGAGAAATCAGAAGAGATGCTGTCACGCAAATACGTAAACATCTGGTTATATTAAATAACAGAATGCCGTTTGAACCTGGTATCAGAAAATATTTTTCTGATATCGAAGAACGTGAGTGGGTCCGCCTTAACATGCGGCTTGAGGGAAGTGTGCTTTCAGCAGGGCAGATAGATGCCATATCAGATGGTGAAGTTTGCCTGGGAATTTCTGTGGCAGATCATCTTAAAATTTCGGTTTTGAAAGAACTGCTTGAAAAAATGCGGCAGATGGCTCAGATGAAACGCATTCTTGATCTTGGCGCCATAGATGAGTTTTATCACGTGATATCAGGAGCAACAGATAAATCTGACAGAGAAAAATACGTATACAGAAGAAAAAATATCATACTGAGGGAACTGGATCTTACTCCGGCCATTCCTGCGGATATTCCTGAAAAAATGGATGCTCTGGCAGCCGAATTAATACAGGCTGAAGGTGCGGAACCGGGGGGAAGCCATATGTTTCTTCATGCTGCCTATATACATAACAGACTGATAATGATATCACCGTATGGAGAGGAAGATAAACTTCTTGCAAGGGCTGCTGCTTCATATTATATAATGTCAAAAGGCTTTCCGGCAGTGGTGCCGCATATGAAAGAAAGCGAATATAACAAGGTGATATTAAAATATATAAAAAACAAAGGTATTACAGATTCCGCATATATGTGGCAGGATGCCATGCTTGAAAGGCTGGGTCTTATGAGACAGTTGACCCGATATTGAAGTTGGGGTATTATAAAAACATCAGGAGAGAATATGGAAGCACAAAGAAAAAAAATAAGGAGCAGATACGTCAAGCTGGGTCTGACAATATTTCTGGCGGGTCTTGGTATATTGCTGTGCTATTATCTGCTTTACAATACTGAAAATGTAAAAAATTTACTGGGGAAAATCAACGGGATACTGACACCGTTTTATCTTGGGATAATAATGGCATATCTTCTGTGCCCGATATATAACGGCACGCTCAGTCTTGTATACAGACTCAACAGAGGAAGATTCAGAAAACATCTGACAGATTATAAACTGGCCAGAATAGTTGCCACTGTAGTGTCGTTTATAGTACTGATTGTTGTACTTTCAGGATTTTTTATTCTGGTGATACCCGAACTTGTAAACAGCATAGTAGGACTTGTCAGCGAGGTTCCGGGCTATATAGATAAAGCCGTTGACTGGATAGAGAAAACAGTTGTGGAAAATCCTGAACTTGCACAGCTGCTGGAAGGAAGACTGGAATCTGCGTCAGATTCTATAATGGAATGGGGTCAGAACAATATGCTGCCTGGCATGGAAGCTCTGCTGACACAGGTATCCATGGGTATTGTGGGCACCTTCAGCGTGATGGTAGACTTTCTTGTTTCACTTATAATATGTATATATGTACTCAACAGCAAGGAAATCTTTCTTGCTCAGGCAAAAAAATTTGTGCTGGCCGTATTTTCAAAGGACAGAGCATCCAGACTGTTTGAACTGGGTGAATTGTGCGACAGCACTTTCGGAGGCTTCATCAACGGAAAAATAATAGATTCCATAATCATAGGTATAATATGTTTCATAGCCATGTCCGTGCTCAATCTGCCTCTTACAATGCTCATAAGCGTAGTGGTGGGTCTGACAAATGTTATACCTTTTTTCGGACCGTTTATAGGGGCTATACCCTCGGCTATACTGCTGCTTTTTATAGATCCGATGGCGGCGCTGAAGTTTGTTATAATGGTATTTATCCTGCAGCAGCTTGACGGCAATGTAATTGGACCGAAAATACTGGGAAAAACCACCAGACTGGCCAGCTTCTGGGTAATGTTTGCAATAATTGTAGGCGGTGGACTGTTCGGATTCATAGGAATGATACTTGGAGTACCCACAATGGCCATATTCTACATATATGCCTCGAGATTTATCAATAACAGACTTATTAAAAAAAATTTCAGTGATAAGACTCAGGTCTATGAAAACTTTGAAAAATACAGAATAAACAAGGAGGACATCTTTGGAAAAGATTCGTGCAGACCTATTACAAAAGTTGAAAGAGGAAATGGAGAAGGCTGAGATACATTTTGAAGAAAACGTATCCATGAGCAGGTATACTTCCTTTAAAGCCGGAGGAAATGCTGCATTGCTGGCTCAGGCTAAAAGTCATGACCAGCTGAAAACTCTGCTGCAGATTGCCTGCAGTGAAAAAGTGCCTCATATACTCTTGGGAAACGGTTCCAATACTCTTTTTAAAGACAGTGGATATGAAGGAATAGTAATAAGACTTTCGGATGACATGGCATATGTAAGCGTCATGGATGACGGCGTGACAGTCAGGGCAGGGGCTTCTATATTACTCTCTACTCTATCCCGGATTCTTCTCGATGAAAATCTCACAGGTTTTGAGTTTGCATCAGGCATACCGGGCAGCCTTGGTGGTGCTCTGTTCATGAATGCCGGTGCCTATGGAGGAGAAATAAAACAGGTTGTTCGGGAGGTAAAGACAGTCTCTTTCGACGGAACGGCGGAAAAAATATTTTCTGCCGATGAAATGGACTTCGGATACAGACACAGCATCCTTCAGGAAAACGGGTATATAGCAGTTGAAGCAGTAATTGAATTAAAAAGAGGAGATCATGAAAAGATAGCGCAGGAAATGAAAGTCTTGTCAGAAAAGAGAAACAGCAGACAGCCGGTCAGCTATCCTTCCGCAGGAAGTACATTTAAAAGACCTGAAGGACATTTTGCCGGAAAACTGATAGAAGATGCAGGAATGAAAGGTGTGACTGTTGGAGGAGCTCAGGTTTCACCTCTTCACAGCGGATTTATAATAAACACCGGAGGCGCCACAGCTACTGACATCATTGATCTGATAACACTGGTACAGAACAGAGTATATGACAAAAGCGGTGTGATGCTTGAGCCGGAAGTCAGGATAATAGGATAGAGATGTATGAACAGTTACAGAAGCATTATACAAAAATACAGAATGATATACGATCACCACACACATACTGTGTATTCTCATGGTAAAGGAAGCATAGAGGATAATGTGAGGGTGGCGTCAGAAAAAGGCCTTGAATCAATAGCAATAACAGATCATGGACCGGGACATCTGACATATGGCATAAACCATGAAAAAATTCCACAGATGCGCCGGGAGATAGCAAGGCTCAGGGAAAAATATCCCAACGTCAGAGTACTGTTAGGGGTAGAAGCCAATACCGTAAGGACATGGCCATATCTTGATGTAGAAGATACAGCTTCCTTTGACATATTGCTGGCAGGGTATCATTTTGGAATCCTAAAAGCCGGAATGGTTCCCAATTATATAAGCAACAGGACGGGACTTTTCAGAAGTGACACATCGTCACTTATGGTGAAAAACACAGACATGATCCTGAATGCCTTGTATAATAATCATATTGATATATTGACCCATCCGGGAGATAAAGGTCCGTTCGACATCAGGGATATAGCAAGGGCATGTGAAGATACCGGCACTATGGTGGAGATCAATGCCAAGCATAAACATCTTACTGTAGAAGAAATAAAAATTGCAGCCGGATTTGATGTGAAGTTTATAATAGGAAGCGATGCACATATTCCGGAAAAGGTTGGTGATTTTGAAGAACCATTAGCCAGGGCGCTTGAAGCGGGACTTGATCCGGACAGGATAGTAAACATACAGAAAATCGGATGACAGCAGAAAAACAGCAGGAAAGGAAAAAAATATGGAAGTCGTTCTGATAACAGGTCTTTCCGGAGCAGGAAAGACCAAGGCCGCTGACTGGTTTGAAGATAAAGGATATTATTGTGTTGACAATATGCCTCCGGCATTGATAAAAAATTTCATAGATCTTGCAAACACAGGGAAAAGAAAGATAGACAAGGCAGCTTTTGTAACGGATATACGGGGAGGCCTGTTTTTTGGTGATCTGAAAGAAGCTGTAATGGATCTTGAAGATGATATGAATGTGGACTTCAAGATATTGTTTATCGAAGCTTCAGATGAAACTCTTATACGCAGGTATAACGAAACAAGAAGGAACCATCCGCTTTCAGACAGTGTGATAACTAAAAGCACCATCGAGACCGAAAGAGAAAGACTGGCTGAACTCAGGTCTCTTGCAGATTATGTCATAGACACATCATCCCTTAAAGTTGCCGAGATGAATTCGGAACTGGATAAGCTTTTTGGAAGCAAAACAAAAAAAGACAGTTTTGTGATCAATTTCATATCATTCGGTTATAAACACGGTATGCCTTCTGCTGCCGACTGGATAATAGATGTCAGATTTATTCCCAATCCATATTATATTTCCAGCCTGAAAAAACTTACAGGAAACAACAAGAAAGTATCACAGTATGTGCTTAAACAGAAGGTCGCCATGGAATTTACCGAAAAACTTACAGTAATGCTTAAAGAGATAATTCCATGCTATGTGAAAGAGGGTAAATACAGCCTTACAGTGGCTTTTGGCTGCACCGGAGGACAACACCGGTCTGTTACTATGGCTAATGAGTTTTATAAGATATTTACTGATGAAGGACTGAGGGTAACACTTGAACATCGTGATTTATGATGATATAATAATCTAAGTCTAATAATTCTTTTATGGATAAAGGAGATAAAAATGGAAAAACTTATCATCAGCGCATGTATATGCGGCGCAGAAGTAACAAAGGAACAGAATCCTAACGTACCTTATACTGTGGAGGAGATCGTAAGAGAAGCAAAGTCAGCTTATGATGCAGGCGCTTCCCTGATTCACCTTCATGTAAGATGGGACGACGGAACTCCTACACAGGACAAAGGCAGATTCCAGGAATGCATAGACGCAATCAGAAAGGAATGTCCTGACGCAATAATTCAGCCTTCAACAGGCGGTGCTGTAGGAATGACTGACCTTGAAAGATTACAGTCCACAGAAGTGGTTCCTACTCCGGAAATGGCCACTTTAGACTGCGGAACATGTAACTTCGGCGGAGACGAGATCTTCATCAATACTGACAATACTATAATCAACTTTGCAAAGATAATGCAGGAAAGAGGCATAAAACCTGAATGCGAAGTTTTCGATAAGGGTATGATCGATACAGCTATGAAGACTGCTTATAAAAAGGGATATCTGACCAAACCTATTCACTGGGACTTCGTACTGGGAGTACAGATGACAGCAACTATCAGAGATCTGGTTTATATGGTAGAATCCATTCCTGAAGGTTCAACATGGACAGCTACAGGTCTTGGAAAGAATGCATGGCATATTGCTGCTGCAACTATCAGCCTTGGCGGACACGTAAGAGTTGGATTCGAAGACAATCTGTATATGGAAAAAGGTGTACTGGCTGAATCTAACGGACAGATGGTAGCAAAGGTAGTAGAACTGGCAAAACTGCTGGGAAGAGAAGTTGCAACTCCTGCTGAAGCAAGAGAGATACTTGGTCTTGCTCCTCTTAAATAAAATGATGTTTACATATACCGTCGGGATATAATCTCCCGGCGGTTTTTATTTTGCAATAATGACATAATGATGCCGATGTATGATATAATATTTCAAAACAAAGGAAACCATATAGAATATTATGTAATAACAGATTTGGGAAACTGCCGGGTTTGAGTGTGAAAAATATGGCTTCAGGCTGTTAGCGGCCATGCCGATGCTGTTTAAGAGAGGAAAAAGAAATGTCTTTTGCATCAGATGTAAAGAATGAACTGTCAAGAGTTGAAACAGAAAAGAAATGCTGCCAGCTGGCAGAAATAGCCGGATTTTTAAGAGTATCAGGAAGTATCGGTCTTGCAGGAGGCGGAAGATTCAAGATTATAATAACTTCAGAGAACCCGGCTGTCATACGTCACTACAAGAAACTTCTCCAGGATTATTTTGATATAGGAACCCTTCTGGAAATGAGAGAGCCGTCATCAGCCGGAAAGAAAAGAGCATATAAGATAACCATAGATGCCGAAAACAGAAGTGAACAGATATTGAGAGAAACCGGTATTCTGCTTGTAAGAGAAGGGAACAATTATATATCTGACGGCATATATGACGGCATAGTAAGGAGCAAATGCTGTAAGAGGGCCTATCTGAGGGGAATCTTCATGGGAGCAGGTACTATGAGTGATCCGGAAAAATCATATCATCTGGAGTTTGTATGCGGCTCTCAGACATTGGCCCATGATCTGAAAAAATTAATCAATTCCTTTGTAGATATACAGGCGAAAGATTTCCAGAGAGGAAATTCTTTTGTGGTTTATATGAAAAAAGCTGACTATGTGGGTGATATGCTGGGAATAATAGGTGCTGATACCCATTCTCTAATAATTGCCAATACGCTGGTGGAGAAATCGGTAAAAAACGATGCAAACAGAATGGCCAACTGTGATAATGCAAATACCGACCGTATAGTAGCCGCAGCTATGAAACAGGTAAAAGCAGTGGAAAAAATAGAACAGAAAAAAAGTCTCGGCTGGCTTCCTGAGAAACTGCGGCAGGTAGCTGTTCTGAGAAAAGAAAATCCGGACATTTCCATCAAGGAGCTTGGTGCGATGTGTGATCCGCCTCTTACCAAGTCCGGAATAAACGGCAGGCTGAAAAAAATCGAAGAAATCGCCTCCAAACTGTAGAAAAGTATATGGATGGTATACAATTTTTTGTATACTGAATATTTAACAAAATTTTGATATTATTGAATATTTTGTGGTATTTTTAGAATAAGGGGAAGTTT
This sequence comes from uncultured Bacillota bacterium, assembly GCA_949295785.1. Taxonomy (GTDB): domain Bacteria; phylum Bacillota; class Clostridia; order Peptostreptococcales; family Anaerovoracaceae; genus Fimisoma. The sequence continues at coordinate 9,307 of CASFMJ010000022.1, forward strand.
TTATTTTGGAAAAAGGCGAGGAGGCGAGAGATTGTTTACAGAAGAACTGAAACTTATCAAAGAAGCCGAAGAACAAGCTGATAGAATGCGAAAAGATGCAAAATTATCGGCAAGAAAATCTATTGATGAAACAAATGCAAAGGCCGATAAAATGGTCGAAGAAGCTTTTGCCAGAGAAAAGGAAAAATGCGATGCTCTTTTGAAAGACGGAAAAGAGATAGCCGAAAGGATTTATGACCAGGCTATAAGAGAAGCTCATGAAAGCTGCGAGCATATGGATAAGCTGGCACAGGCAAAAAAAGAAGAGGCAATAAAGTTTATTGCAGAAAGGATCGTGGATTCAAGTGTCAATTGTTAAAATGCAGAAAGTTGCAGTAATCGGCCTTGACAAGCATAAAGAATCCATAATGTCCAGGCTCATGGACTTCGGAGCGGTAGAACTGGTGGATCAGAAGAGCAAATTAAGTGATGAGATTCTGAAAAACATTCTTGCTCCTGATGACAGCCATGAAAAAGCATCAGCCCTTGATGCAGAAATATCCGCAGCTGAAGCTGCCCTTGCATTTCTTGAAAAATATGATACGTCAAAAGAACCCTTATTTAAGACAAGAAGGCGTGTCAAGGCAAAAGATGCAGCAGCTTTAGACAGGGGGAAGGCAAAAGCGGATGTAAAAAAAGTCCTGGCGCTGGAAGAACGTCTGAGGGACGCAAACGACAGGATGAACAGACTGGATCAGAATGAGATTCTAATAACGCCATGGCTGGGATATGCTATGCCTCTTGAAATGATAAGAACGCCAAAAGCCGTCATTCACGAAGGTGTGGTACCTGCAACGGTAGATATGCCCGAACTGATGAAAGAACTGGAAGATTTCGGAGGTATAGTGGCTAAACTTATCAACTCGGATAAAGATATGAACTATATAGCGTTCATATGCCTCATAAGTCAGGAGAAGGATATCCTGACGTTACTGAAGCAGAAAGGATTTTCCGAAATATATTTTACCGCTCTGGGGCTTAAGGGGACAGCCAGAGAAAATCTTGAAAAAATCAGAGCCGGTAAAGAGGCAATAAGAGAAGAAATCGGGCAAATTGAAAAAGAAGCCGCAGATATGGCAACATTAAGAAAGAGTATAGAAGATTACTGCGATATGGTTGCCATAGACTCGGAAAAAGAAAAGATTAAGAACAGATTGCTTAAAACGAAGATGACGTTTTACCTTGAAGGATGGATGCCGGAAGCACTGGTGAAAAAGGCCGGGGAAATACTTGAAAAAGAAAACTGTTTCTATGCCTTTTCCGATCCTCAGGAGGGAGAAAATGTGCCGGTACTTCTGGATAACAGGAACTTCTTTGTTCCGTTTGAATCCATAACCGAAATGTACTCTCTCCCTGATTACCGAGGATTTGATCCTACGAGTATATTTGCACTGTTTTATGCTGTATTCTTTGGTATCATGCTCAGTGATGCGGGTTATGGCATAATCATGACGGCTGGCTGCCTATGGACCCTTAAGAAATTCAACCTTGAAGGTAACACGTACCGGATGGTGAAGCTGTTCTTTTACTGCGGTATCTCAACCATAATCTGGGGAGCAATGTTTGGTGGATGGTTCGGCGATATAGTCCAGGTATTCACCGGAACGTTCATGGGACACGAGGTGGTAGTAGGCCCGATCTGGTTCAATCCGCTGGACGATCCGATGACAATGCTGATATTCTCCCTTGCCCTTGGTATTATCCATCTGTTTACAGGCATGGGTATCAAAGCATATATGCAGATCAGAGAGGGAAAATGGTTTGATGCCATATGTGATGAAGGTTTCTGGTATCTTACCATCCTGGGTCTTATAGCATGGCTTGGGGGAGGAAGCGTATTGCCTTCCATTGTGCCTGTGGGAATGTGGATGTCTGTAATAGGAGCCGCAGGACTTCTTCTTACAGGAGGAAGACATAATAAGGGATTTGGAAAGATTACCGGCGGCCTGAGCAATCTGTATAATATAACCAGTTATATGTCAGATATACTGTCGTATGCCAGACTTTTGGCTCTGGGACTTGCAACAGGCGTTATAGCGCAGGTGGTCAATACACTTGGCTCTCTGTTTGGAGGAGGCATAGGAGGACTGATTGCACTGGTAGTGATATTTATACTGGGGCACACACTGAATCTTGCCATAAACGTTCTTGGCGCCTTTATCCATTCAAGCAGACTGCAATATGTAGAATTTTTCGGAAAGTTTTATGAAGACGGAGGAGAACCTTTTGATCCTTTCCGTAAGAAAACAAAATATATAAAGATAGTAGAGCAAGAGGAGGAATAAAAATGAACATGATAGACGGCAATACATTGGCCATTCTGGGAGCAGCTGTTGCTGCACTGGCAGGTATAGGAAGCGCTATGGGTGTAGGTATAGCCGGACAGGCGGCATCAGCAGTTGTGGCTGAAGATCCGAAAAAATTCGGTAAGACAATCATACTGCAGGCTCTCCCCGGCACACAGGGAATATATGGACTGATCATAGCTTTTCTGATTATGATAAAGATCGGACTTTTAGGCGGGAATATGATCGAACTTTCCATGGCACAGGGAGCTTATTTCCTGGCTTCCGGTATTCCTATCGGACTTGTAGGCATATGGTCGGGCATAGCTCAGGGAAAAGCAGCCGCCGCAGCTCTCCAGCTGACAGCTAAGAGACCGGATCAGATGGTAAAGGGAATAATTTATACCGCCATGGTGGAGACATACGCCATCTTTGCTCTGCTCGTATCAGTACTGATCTGGCTGAGAATACCTGTTTAATAAATTTATCGACAAGAGGTGTAAATCATGAGTATAGAAAAGATTACATCCGCTATAATAGACGAGGCAAAAACTGAATGTGAGCAGATACTGACAGCGGCTGACACCAAGAACCGTGGTGTGATTGATCAGCTTGAAAAACGTATAGTAATTGAGACAGACGTTGCTGTAAAAGCTGCCACAGAAGAAAGAGAACGTATAATCAGCAGAAGAAAGTCCGTAGCAGACATAGACAGTAAAAAAATAATCCTTCAAAAGAAGCAGGAACTTATAAACAGCTGTTTTGATGAGGCAGCGGATTATATAATATCTATGGATACTGACAGATATATACAGTTTCTGGCTGCAGCCGGCAGATTATCAGGTTTTACGGAAGGAGAACTTATCTTTAATGATAAAGAGAAAACTTCCATAGGGGAAAAGGTTGTTGCGGCCTTGAATAAAACTGTGGATGGAGGAAGTTTCCGGCTGGCAGAGGAGACCAGAAATTTAAAAGGCGGATACATGCTGAGAAAAGGTCAGATATACATCAATAATTCGGTGGAAGCAATGGTGGAGGAAAACAGACGTCTGCTTACTGCTGATGTGGCAGATATCCTCTTTCCCCCGGAAAAGTAAGGAGAAGGTTTTATGAGTAAAAACAGAGAAGACTCATATATATTCTGTGCCGCGCTCATAAGAGCAAGCGAGAAGACCCTGCTCCCTCAGGCAGAACTTATGCGTGCAGCAGAAGCTCCCGATTTCGGCAGCGCTATGGCTGTTCTCAGCGAATATGGTTACGGGGACGGCAAAGTGCCCGAAAGGCCAAGAGACTTTGTAAGGCTTCTGGTTGAGGAAGAAAAAAGAACCTATGATTTTGTTTTCTCCGCTGTACCTGAAAAAAAAGAAATAGAGCTTTTTAGATATCCAAAGGACTATCACAATGCAAAAGCTTCGCTGAAGTCCCGGTTTATGGGAACTGAGCCGGATAAATATCTTGTTGGGGGAGGATGCTTTGAGCCGGAGGTCATGGTTTCCATGATAAGAGAAAAAAATTTCATGTTCATGGAACCGGAAATGAAAGAAGCTGTAAACGAAGCGTCTGAAGTATTCGGCAAGGGAGGAGATCCTCAGGAAGTTGACATAATTTTAGACAAGGCATGTTACAGACAGATGCTGAGAGCTTCTGAAGAAACCGGAAGCAGTTTTCTTACCGGATATGTGAAGCTTATGATAGATATGCTCAATCTGACTACGTTTATAAGGCTTAGACAGATAGGAAAGCCATGGACATTTTTCAGTAAGGTTTTCCTTGAGGGAGGAAACGTGTCCGAGAGCGTGTTTACCGGAAATTATGAAGAAAGCTTTCAGAAAACAGCTGAGAAACTGGCTCCGTATGGTCTTTCAGAAATCATGGAAAAAGGCGGAGCAGAGGTGAAGGCAACAGGAATGTATTCCCTTCTTGAGAAGCTTTGTGATAACAGAAAGATAGAATATATAAAAGATGCCAGATATATTTCTTTCGGTTTTGAACCTGCTGTTGCATATCTCATAGCAAAGGATATGGAAACTAAGAATCTCAGGATGATACTCACAGGGAAGATATCGGGTACGCCTAAGGAGACCATTATAGAAAGGCTGAGGGAAACGTATGTATAAGATAGGAGTTATCGGAGACAGAGAAAGCATTCTCGGCTTTAAGGCTGTGGGGCTTGAAGTTTTCCCATGTGACAGCCTGCAGGAGGCCGGACAGGCATTTAAGAAAACCACAGAAGGCGAGTTTGCCATTATATATATAACGGAAGCTTTCTACAAGGAGATGACGCCGGAAATAACAGAATTCAGAGATAAAAGGCTGCCGGCTATCATACCCATACCCGATAAGGACGGGTCCATGGGTATAGGAATGGAAAGCGTGAAGAAAGCCGTTGAGCGCGCCGTTGGCGCCGACATCCTGTTTGGAGGTGAATAAAGCCATGAGTCAAGGCAAAGTAGTAAAAGTATCGGGCCCGCTGGTAGTTGCATCGGGCATGGAAGAATCCAACATGTATGACGTTGTCCATGTCGGAGAACAGGGCCTGATAGGTGAAATAATAGAAATGAGAGGCGACAGAGCCTCAATCCAGGTATATGAGGAAACAGCCGGGATCGGACCGGGAGTTCCGGTGGTCAGCACAGGTGCGCCTCTTTCGGTGGAACTGGGGCCGGGACTTATCGAAACCATGTATGACGGTATCCAGAGACCCCTTGAGGCCATGTATGAAAAGGCAGGCCCCAATATAACAAGAGGTATAAAGGTGCCTTCTCTTTCAAGAACTAAAAAATGGGACTTTGTGCCGGCTGCGAAGCCCGGTGATGAAGTTGAGGCCGGCGATATAATAGGAACCGTTCAGGAGACCATAGTTGTAGAACACAGGATAATGGTTCCTTACGGAGTATCAGGAGTGGTGGAATCCATAGAGGCGGGAAGCTTCACCGTTGAAGATACGGTCTGCCGGATAAAGACTGAAGATGGAAGCATCAGAGAACTGTCCATGATGCAGAAATGGCCTGTAAGAAAGGGAAGACCTTATAAAGAAAAACTGGTACCCGAAATGCCGCTGATAACAGGTCAGCGTGTAATAGATACACTTTTCCCCATAGCAAAGGGGGGAGTTGCTGCAGTACCCGGACCTTTCGGTTCAGGAAAGACAGTTGTACAGCATCAGCTGGCCAAGTGGGCAGATGCTGAGATAGTGGTTTATATAGGATGCGGAGAACGCGGAAATGAGATGACTGATGTACTTATGGAGTTCCCTGAACTGAAAGACCCCAACACAGGTGAGTCCATAATGAAGAGAACAGTGCTTATTGCCAATACATCAGATATGCCGGTTGCAGCCCGTGAAGCATCAATCTACACAGGAATAACTATTGCGGAATATTTCAGAGATATGGGATATTCGGTGGCAATAATGGCCGACTCCACATCCAGATGGGCAGAAGCTCTTCGTGAGATGTCAGGCCGTCTTGAAGAGATGCCCGGTGAAGAAGGGTATCCGGCGTACCTGGCTTCAAGACTTGCTCAGTTCTATGAAAGAGCAGGCAGAACCATATCTCTGGGCAAAGAGGGAAGACTGGGAGCTCTTTCGGCTATCGGAGCTGTATCTCCTCCGGGAGGAGACATTTCCGAGCCTGTATCCCAGGCCACACTTAGAATAGTAAAAGTATTCTGGTGTCTTGATTCAGCGCTGGCATATAAGAGACATTTCCCTGCCATAAACTGGCTGCAGAGCTATTCTCTTTATGTAGACAGACTGGAAGAATGGTACGGAGAAAATGTAAATAAGGAATTCCCGCAGCTGAGGGCAAAGACCATAGCTCTTCTGCAGGATGAGGCAGAACTGGAAGAAGTAGTTCAGCTGGTGGGAGTTGACGGACTGTCTCACGAGGACAGACTGAAACTTGAAGCAGCCAAGTCCATAAGAGAGGACTATCTGCATCAGAACGCATTCCATGAGGTTGACACATACACTTCTCTGGATAAGCAATATAAGCTGCTTAAGATGATACTGACATATTATGAACTTTCAAGAGAAGCTGTGGCAAGAGGAGCTAATTTCGGAGCGCTTCTTGAACTTCCCGTGAGAGAATCCATAGGACGTTTCAAATATGTGGAAGAAAAAGATACTGCAAAAGTTTATGATGAGATAATGGAAGAACTGAGAAAGAGCATATCCGCTCTGACAGCAAAGGAGGCTGAGGACGATGATTAAAGAATATAAGACAATCAGTGAAGTTGTTGGACCTCTTATGCTGGTTAAAGATGTTGAGAACGTCACATATGACGAGCTGGGAGAAATAACATTGCCCAGTGGTGAGAAGAGACTGTGCAAAGTACTGGAAGTAAACGGATCCAATGCGTTGGTACAGTTATTCGAAAGCTCCACAGGAATAAACCTGAAGGAGAGCACAGTAAAATTCCTTGGAAGAGGAACAGAACTGGCAGTCTCACCTGATATACTTGGAAGAGTATTTGACGGAATGGGCAGACCTAAAGACGGAGGCCCTGAGATTATAGCGGAAAAAAGACTTGACATAAACGGACTGCCCATGAACCCTGCGGCCAGAGACTATCCATCAGAGTTCATACAGACAGGAGTTTCTGCTATTGACGGTCTGAATACTCTGGTAAGAGGCCAGAAACTTCCTATTTTCTCGGCGTCAGGTCTTCCCCATGCCAATCTTGCTGCACAGATTGCAAGACAGGCAAAAGTACGCGGAAGTGAAGGCAACTTTGCCGTAGTATTTGCCGCTATAGGTATAACTCATGAAGAAGCGGAGTTCTTTGCTTCTGATTTCAGAAGAACAGGAGCTATCGACAGGACGGTACTGTTCATGAATCTGGCCAATGATCCGGCAGTAGAACGTATAGCCACACCACGTATGGCTCTGACGGCTGCCGAATATCTGGCGTTTGATCTGGGTATGCATGTACTGGTTATTCTGACAGATATAACCAATTATGCCGAGGCTCTTCGTGAGGTATCAGCAGCCAGAAAGGAAGTTCCGGGACGCCGCGGATATCCCGGATATCTTTACACTGACCTTGCTACCATGTATGAAAGGGCAGGACGTAAAAAAGGTTTTGACGGATCTATAACAATGATACCGATTCTGACTATGCCTGAGGATGACAAGACTCATCCAATACCTGACCTGACAGGATATATAACAGAAGGACAGATAATCCTTTCCCGTGAACTTTACAGAAAAGGCATAAAGCCTCCGATAGATGTTCTGCCTTCTCTTTCGAGACTTAAAGATAAGGGAATAGGCAAGGGAAAGACAAGAGAAGACCATGCCGATACAATGAACCAGCTTTTTGCAGCATATGCCAAGGGCAAGGAAGCTCTCGAACTTGTAACAATACTGGGAGAAGCCGCATTGACCGAGACGGATCTCAAGTATGCAAGATTTTCACAGGCCTTCGAAAAACAATATGTATCTCAAGGGTATGATACTGACAGGACCATTGAGGATACACTGGGTATAGGCTGGAAACTTCTTGAGATGCTGCCAAAGAGTGAGCTTAAGCGTATAAGAGACGAGTATATAGAAAAGTATCTGGGTAAATAAGGAGTAGCCATGGAAAGATTGAATGTAAATCCAACCAGGATGATGCTCACCACCTTGAAACGGCGTCTCGTCACAGCAAGACGCGGCCATAAGCTTATGAAGGATAAGAGAGATCAGCTTATGAAAGGTTTTCTTGAACTTGCCCGCGAAAATAAAAGGCTGAGAGAAGAAGTGGAAAAAGAACTGGCACGGGTGTATGAAAGCTTCTCCGTAGCCAGCGCTGTAATGAGCCAGGAGGTGCTGGAAGAAGCGCTTATGTTTCCCAAACAGGGTGTAGATTTATCTGTAGAAGGTAAAAACATAATGAGTGTGGATGTTCCGCAGTTTGCTTTTACCACAAAAGCAGAAGATTCAACTGACATATATCCATATGGATTTGCCACAACCTCAGGAGAACTTGATGCAGCCATAGCAGGTCTTGCAAGAGTGCTTCCTTCAATGCTGGATCTTGCGGCAAAGGAAAAAGAAGCAGCAATGCTGGCGGCAGAACTGGAGAAGACAAGACGCCGCGTAAATGCTCTTGAATATGTCAAGATTCCTCAGCTGGAAATGACCATAAAGTATATAATGATGAAGCTGGACGAAAACGAAAGAGGAAATCAGACCAGACTCATGAAGGTTAAGGACATGATCCTGAAAGAAGCCATAGAAGAAAAACGTCAGCAGGACCATGAGGCCTGCAAAGCCTAATGCCATATAATAAGGAATGTGCTGAAAAAAGCACATTTTAGCCGGCTTGCGATGGAATTGAAGAGGAAAAAGGAGATTGAAATAAGCAGATGTTTACTTTCAATCTCCTTTTTATATTTTCCGGATACGTGATTTTTTAATATTACTGAACCTTTGGCTGCAATGCTCTTCGCACATCGGCAAGATTGGTATGCTGGGGGTTACCGTTGGCTAAAGGAGTTGCCTTGTCACTCATGGTCAGTGTATTTATGCAGCCGCCCATATCAGCCCCGTCAGAGTCTTTCTTATACCATCCGCCTTCACTGATGGCTACAGTGCCCGGTGAAATTCTTTCGGTAACCTTTGCAGGAATCCTTACAATGCCGCGGTCATTAAAAACTTCAACCATGTCACCGTTACTGATGTTACGGGCGGAGGCATCTGCCGGGTTTATCCACAGCGCAGTAGGATCAAGCTCCTGAAGAAGAGGATTTTCATCATGCTGAGAATGGCATCTGCGTTTGGTGTGATAAGCGATAAGCTGAAGCGGATATTTATCTATGAGCGGATCTTCAGGTCCCTCAGGGCAGAAAATATGCCCGGGACTTGCCGGTATATCATCGGGTCGTCCCATATCAAATAATTCCTTTGAACATATTTCTATCTTGCCGGAAGGGGTATCAAAAGGCACTCCTTTATGGATATTATCATAAAAATTTACCCGTGGAAGGTGTTTTTCATATATATGATATGATTTTTCTCTGAAGCTGTCAAAATCAGGAAGTTCTGTTTCTGTGAGGCGGCATTGCTCATAAATGTGGCGCAGCCACTGGTCCTTGCCATCAAGCCCCTGATCAAACTGCTTTTTCAGACCCATAATCTCAGCTACCTCGCGTATCCATTCATATTCGAACCTGCCTGAAAACAACGGATCGGTGATGTGATGATTATAAAGCAGATAATCATCGTCAGCCCAGGGTGAAGGTATATTGTCAGTCTCAAAAAATGAAACACCGGGCAGAAGAATGTCTGCGAACTTTGCACTGGGAGTCATAAACAGGTCAGAGAGTATCAGTGCGTCCAGTTTTCCGGGAGACTGGAGTATCCTTTTTGTATCATTGATATTTGAATGCTGGTTTATCACTATGCCGCTGGCAAGGCTGTAAAGCACTTTAATACCGGAAGAAAGATGATCGACACCTTTCAGACCTCTGTGGACTGTATCTATGGTGTCAGGTGCGTCAACAGCTCTTGTCCACTGGAAAACAGGAATCTTGCCCGGATAAGGGTTAGGAAGAAGTCCCATGCCCGGAGCATCGTGCCCTTCTTTTAAATATGGCATTCCGGTACTGCCTCCACTTATGCCTACGTTTCCGGTCATACAGGAAAGAGCAACAAAGCCCCTGCATACCTGTTCACCAACCATTGTACGCTGAGTTGAATATCCCGGCAGCAGTGCGGCAGGTTTTACAGTGGCGTATTCTATGGCCAGTTCTCTTATTACAGATGCAGGAATGCCTGTTATCTTTTCAGCCCACAGCGGTGTCTTTTCTATACCGTCTTTAAGACCGAACACGCGGCTTTTATAGCTTTCTTCAGCAGGTATGCCGCAAGGCATATGATCTTCATCAAAACCGATACAGAATCTGTCCATGAAATCCTGATCCTGAAGCCCTTCGGTCCATATGGTATGTGCCATGGCATCGATCAGAGCTGTATCTGAAGAAGGTCTTATGGGTATCCACAGATCAGCCATAGACATGGCTGTATCACTCATACGCGGATCTATAACGATGATCTTTGCGCCTTTTTCTTTGGCCTTCATGAAATAATCTTTCGTATAAAGGCCATAGTGGCATGATGCAGGGTTAAAGCCCCACATTATTATCAGTTTTGAATCCATATAGGTTGATTCGTGGTTGCCGCAAAGAACTTTTCCATAGATATATGGAGCGATATAAACTGCGCAGGCAGCACTGTAATAGTTATAGTAATCAAGATAACCTCCATCCAGCGCCAGAAGATTTTTCATGAAACGGTCACCTCTTACAGCAGCGGAAACTCCTGCGGCATTTATCACAAATCGTGATCCGGGACCATATGTCTTTCCTGCATTGCGTGTTGCAGATGCAATCTTTTCTGTGGCTTCTTTCCATGTTATTCTTCTGAATCTGCCTTCTCCGCGGATACCGGTACGTTCCATAGGGTATCTGAGGCGTCTTGCCGAAAGATATGTGTGTCCGTATGCTCTGCCTCTGGGGCAGCCTGTGAAACGCAGGGGTGTCCCATCTGTATCAGGTTCTATCTGCAAAAGGCATCCTTCGCTGACTGTTGCCAGCATCTTGCATTTGCTTCCGCAGTCGCAGAAGCTGGCTATACTGACTTTATGAGGTTCTTCAACCGGAACCGGAGGTTCTTTTGTCCACTGAAAACTGTCTAAAGATCTGATGAATTCAGATTCTGACGCTGCAGGCGTCACAATACCGCTTGATCTGAGCACTTCAAGCCAGTCGTGACCACTTTCTGAAAAAGTCGTTTCAATGAGACTGATTACATTTTCAGGAGCATTGCATTCCCTTAAGGATGTCACCACCATATGAGCCGTATCGGTGAGAAAGCGGTTTTCAAAATCAGAAACGGCTTCGGCCGCATCTTCCTTGTCCATTGATCCGTTGAGACCGCAGGCCAGGAGATATTCTGCAAATCTCAGCTGCTGACCTATGAAATCGGGAGGATTGCCATCCATATCAACGGTTTTGTATCCGAAAGATTTATAATATTTTATCACATCCAAAGTGATGCTGTTCATCAGCACATCTTCTCCGGTTTTGGCAACAGAGGCCCACAGAGGTATATAAATATTGCTGTCAGTACCGTAAAAAAGATCGCTGTAAGTATCATCATCAATTATTTTATAACCGTAAATATCCGCCATGGCAGCCGGGTTTTCAAAAAACAGACGAAGCATATGATAGTTAATGTATTTTTTATTCATGGCTATTCTCCTCGCATCCGTTTATTTCTTTTCTGAGCGTATGCATACGGGTCAGATTCCCTACGATTGCGGCTCCCACAAGTTTGCTGCCTATATAATATCTTTTTTCAAAGAAGCGTCTCTGACGGGGATTGATATAAAAATTCCCCGGCATATCTTCTTGGGAGTAATATTCGATCCTGTATTCGGCACCTTCTTGTTTTCCCATGTCTCCCAGGGCAAAGAGACTTAAGGTCGGGCTGTTTATTACGAGAGAGGTATCAAAATCAGGCACAGGTGTCCTGTCTTTTTCAGGGCAACACAGGTCAGCTGCAGCATTGATACCGGCGGTTCTTCCCTGAGCCATGGCCTGAGACCAGAGGGCATAATTAATACCCATATATTGAGCACAGTCTCCTGCCGCATATATATTTTTGTCAGAAGTACGGCAGAAACGGTCAATTTCGATGGCTCTTGAAGCCATAACCGTATCAGGTATCACAGATGTCTGAGCTCTTACTCCGCATGCCATTATTACAAAGTCGCAGTCAAATGATCTGCCGTCTTTAAGACTGACGCCGGCAACATGGCCTTTGCTGTCACGGTTTACCGATGAAATGTCTGCACCGGTATGTATACTGATTTCAGGAAGAAAATCACATATGATATCGGATATCTCCCTGTCTATCTGACGTGTCATAAGATACGGCATTGCTTCAAGCACAGTGACGCAGACACCGTATCCTGCCAGAGACTCTGCCGCTTCAAGTCCTATGACGCCTCCTCCTATGATGACCGCTTTACATCCGGGGCGGCAGCGCCTTTTAATTTCAAATATATCTTCAGCTCTCCTTATGGTGAAAATATCAGAACCCGCAGCACCGTCAATAGGCGGGATAAAGCTTTCTGCGCCGCATGCCAGTATAAGCCGGTCATAAAAGTATATCCGGTCCCGGCTGTGAACATGTCTGAGTCTGCTGTCTATGCGGTCTATGGCAGAGTCTGTGTGCAGATGTATATTTTTTTCGGAAAACCATTCAGCCGGGTATATGGTCCAGTGATCAGGCTCAAAGCTCTTAAGTCGCGTTTTAGTGAGCATCGGCCTGGAATAGGGCAGCTGATGCTCTTTTGTGAACATATGTATTATGCCGTCTCTGTCTGTCTCTCTTATGGCGCGGGCAGCTTCAAGACCGGCAATACCTGAACCGATTATAATATATAAGTTATTCATCAGACTTTTCTCCTTTGCCGGCAGTATCAGATACAATAAGCTTATGTGATGGTTTTATATCAATACAGGGCGATGTAATCCCAGGATCAGCCAGAAATATCATATGGGCATTGGTTTTATCAAGGGGGCCGAATCTCAGGCTCGAAGTCGGACAAGCCGATACACATACAGGTTCAAGGCCTGCATTGCGTCTGTCTGTGCAGGCATCACATTTCTGAGTCACACCTTTGGCCTTGCTGAAAGATATGGCACCATACGGGCAGTTCCACATACATGATCCACAGCCTATACATCTGCCGTCATCATGCTGTGTGGTACCGTCTTTCGCCTTGTACATTGCTCCGGTGGGGCAGACTTTTACACAGGCTGCTTCCTGGCAGTGATTGCAGCTACCTGAAAAAGGACCTTCAGCAAGCATTTCTGTTCTTCTGAAAAACTCTCCTGCCGTAAGACCGTGGGCATTCTTGCAGGCCACCTGACATGCGCCGCAGGCCATGCAGGTATTCATATTGTAATAAAAACCTAATTTCTGCATTGTGGTCACCTCATAAATCTGTTACACTGAGATTATACAACAAATTGAGAGAAATGTGTTTATGAACAGTGATTTTTTTTGCAGCAGATCTATAGGCCTTCTGATTCTGGCAGGAGGAAGGTCAACGCGCATGGGAAAGGATAAAGCCGGTCTCATGCTGGACGGGAAGACTTTTGCAAGTACAATAGCTTATAATATGAAATATTTTGACGAGAAGCTTGTTTCGGCATTTTCAGGTTATGTTCTGGAAGGATTTGAAACAGTCACTGATGAGCCGGAGATTGAAGGCAAAGGCCCTATGGCAGGGATTGTCAGCGGACTTGCAGTATGCAGGAGCAGATGGCTTCTGATTGTGCCATGTGATATGCCCTTTTTTGATATTGATGCAGCCGGAAAGCTGGCCATGGCGATAGATATGTCTGACCCCCGTCCTGTGACGGCCCAAGGAAAGAACGGAAAAGTGCCCCTGCCCGGTATATACCCCAAGGATACTGCGGATAAGATCAGGGGATTTCTCATGCAGGGTATATACAGAGCGTCGGATATATTGGAACAGATAGGATCATCTATGGTAAAAATTGATGAAAAATCACTTATAAATATAAATACACCGGAGGAATATGCTATATATGGAAAAAGGTGATAAAGTAAAAATAAAGATAGAGGACATTTCTGCAGAAGGACGCGGTATAGGCAGAGCAGAGAAAATGGCGGTGTTTGCAGCTGATACTGTTATAGGCGATTATGTGGAGGTGGAGCTTTTTAAAGTTAAGAAAAAATATGCTTTGGGAAGAGTTACTGAATATCTGAGCTTTTCAGATTACCGCATAGAGCCCGAGTGTCCGTATGCAGGGCAGTGCGGCGGATGTGTATACCGCAGCACTTCATATCAGGCTCAGCTTGAACTTAAGAGAAAACAGGTAACAGACAAGCTTGTCAGGCTTGCAGGAATAGAAAATCCCAAGGTACTCCCTGTTATAGGGATGGAAAATCCATACAGATACAGAAATAAGGCGTCCATGCCTGTAAGTACGGGAGGACTCATAACAGAAAAAGGAGGGATTGTAAAGCCTGTTCACAAACCAAGAATAGGCTTCTACAGAGCAAAAAGCCATGATGTGACAGACTGCGTGGACTGCCTCATACAGTCAGAAACCGCCATGGCTGCGGCAGGGGCCTTACGAAGATTCATGGAAGAGGATAATATAACATCCTACGATAAGCGCTGGGATAAGGGCCTTATGAAGGCAATGACTGTAAGGACCGCTTTTGGTACAGGCCAGGTGATGGTAATACTTAAAATAAACGGCAAGGGTGTGCCTAACGGAGCAAAGCTGGTGGAAATGCTGGATGATGCCATATGGGATATTCCGCCATATGAAAATCCGGATGGCTCTGTAACGGAATTTTCTCTTGAAAGCGTTATTCTTGAAATAAGCAGAAAAGACGGCAGAACGGAATATATGACACTGGCGGGAAAACCCGTCATAACAGAGGAAGTTGGCGGATTGACATTTGAGATATCCCCGGCATCCTTTTATCAGGTGAATCCTCTGCAGATGGAGAAACTTTACAGAAAGGCCATAGAGTACGCAGATCTTGAAGGCGGCGAAACAATACTTGATCTGTACTGCGGCGTGGGAACCATAGGATTGTTTTTTGCGGATCATATGAGAAGAGCCGGTATGACAGGCAGAGTGATAGGTATAGAGTCAGTCAGTGAAGCAGTGATAAATGCCAACAGGAATGCCGTCATAAATGGCATCGTTAATGCACGATATGTGTGCGGCAGAGCCGAAGAAAAGCTGCCGGAGCTGGAAAAAGACCCTGATAAGGGTCTGCATACAGAAAAGGCTGATATTATAATAATGGACCCGCCAAGAGCAGGTTGTGAGGAAAAGCTTCTTGATGCTGCTGCCGGTCTGTCGCCGGAAAAAATCGTATATATATCATGTGATCCGGCAACTCTGGCAAGAGATATAAAATACCTCACACAATTGGGATATGAACTTGAGGAAGCTGCTCCTGTGGATATGTTCCCATGGACAGGAGCAATAGAGGTAGTGACAAAACTTACACGGAGGAATAAAAATGCTGTCATTTGAGTCAGATTATATTATGGGAGCTCATCCACAGCTGCTGAAAAGGCTGTCGGAGACAAACATGCAGCCACAGCCGGGATACGGTAACGATGAATACTGTATGTCCGCTGCGGAAAAAATAAGAAAAGCATGCGGCCTGAATAAGGCTGACATATATTTTATATCAGGAGGAACTCAGACAAACCAGCTTGTTATAGATTCCATGCTCAGATCATATGAGGGAGTGCTTGCGGCTGAAACAGGCCATGTCAACGGACATGAAGCAGGAGCAATTGAATATTCGGGGCATAAAGTTCTGACCCTCCCTCAGTATGAAGGAAAAGTAAGGGCGGAAGATGTTGACAGATATATAAATGACTTTTTTTCTGATGAAAATCACAGCCACATGGTATTTCCGGGCATGGTTTATATTTCACATCCCACAGAATATGGAACAATCTATTCTTTAAGTGAGCTCGAGAAACTTTCGCATGTCTGCAGAAAACATCATATACCCCTGTTTCTTGATGGAGCGCGGCTTGGATATGCGCTTGCAGCAGAGGAATCTGATTTGACTCTGAAAGATATAGCCAGATTGTGTGATGTGTTTTATATAGGGGGGACAAAAGTAGGTGCCCTTTGTGGTGAAGCGCTGATATTCACACAAAATAAACCGGAAAACTTTATCACAATGATCAAACAGCACGGAGCCCTGCTGGCAAAAGGCAGGCTTCTGGGAGTACAGTTTGATACCCTTTTTACTGATAATCTTTATTTCAAGATAAGCGAAAATGCCATAGAGAAGGCACAGAAGCTCAAAAATATATTTGAGAATCACGGCATCTCATTTCATATCAAGTCTCCTACAAATCAGCAGTTTATCATTCTGGACAATGAATTTATGAAAAGACTGGCGGAAAAAGTCAGATTCAGTTTCTGGGAAAAGAAAGATGAAAAAAGCACGGTGGTAAGGTTTGCTACAAGCTGGGCTACAACTGATAAAGAACTACAGCAGCTTGAAGCCATATTAAATGACATGAAATAAAAGGCTGAGTCAAATAATATTGACGATAGCTGTAAATAAGAGTAAAATTTTATGGGGACTGTATAAATGCAGTGTATAACAAAGGAGGAGTATTTATGACAAAGATAGCTATAAACGGCTTCGGAAGGATTGGAAGACTGGCTTTCAGACAGATTTTCGCCGATGAGACTATGGAGGTTTCCGCCATAAATGACCTGACAGCTCCGGCAATGCTTGCCCACCTGCTTAAATATGACAGTGTGCAGGGCGGATACAAAGGCCATACGGTGATAAGCGGAGATGATTATATAGAAGTGGACGGAAAAAGAATAAGGGTGCTTTCTGAAAAAGATCCGGAAAAACTTCCGTGGAAAGATATGAATATAGATATAGTATTGGAATGCACGGGATTTTTCACATCGAAAGAAAAATCCCAGGCACATATCAGGGCAGGCGCAAAGAAAGTTCTTATTTCTGCTCCTGCCGGCAATGACCTGCCGACGATAGTCTACGGCACCAACCATGAGATGCTGACTGCAGAAGATGATGTGATTTCAGCTGCTTCCTGCACCACCAACTGCCTTGCTCCCATGGCCAAGGCACTTAACGATTACAGAGAGATACGGACAGGATTCATGACCACCATTCATGCATACACCGGTGACCAGATGCTTCTTGACGGACCCCACAGGAAAGGGGATCTGAGGAGAGCAAGAGCGGGAGCCATAAATATAGTTCCAAACAGCACCGGGGCTGCAAAGGCGATAGGCCTTGTAATACCGGAGCTGGACGGACGTCTTATAGGATCTGCTCAGAGAGTTCCGGTACCGTCCGGATCAATAACAATACTTGATGCAACTCTGAAAGACGAGACAGAGAGTGTAAGCGTAGAGGGTATTAATGCGGCAATGAGAAAAGCAGCCAATGAATCCTTCGGATACACTGAAGAAGAACTGGTTTCCAGCGATATAATCGGCATGGAATACGGCTCGCTGTTTGATGCCACTCAGACACTTGCTCAAAGATGCGGCACCAAGATATATGAGGTGCGAGTAGTGGCATGGTATGATAATGAAAACAGTTATGTATCACAGATGGTGAGAACCCTTAAATATCTCAGAAAATTTTTGCAGTAAAAAGGACGAAACCGGATCTGATGAAAAGAATCTTAAACATTGAATACGGCGCAATACACGCCACATACTGGATGACATATGCTATAATAGGCAGCTTTGCTTCTGCATTTCTTCTGGACAGAGGATATACCAACTCCGAAATCGGGGTCATTCTGGCCGTAGGAAGCGTGGTGGCCGTATTCATACAGCCGGTGCTGGCGGATATTGCCGACAGATCAAAAAAAATATCGCTGATTTCTCTTACTCAGATAGTGACTGTAGTGATGATGGTGCTGACTGCTGTTAGTTTTGTTATGCAGAGGGCAACACTTGCTCTTTCTGTAGTGTTTGTAATGCTGGTAGCGTGGGACACTACACTTCAGCCGCTGTTTAATTCCATGGCATTCAAGCTTGAAGAAAGCGGTTATAAGATAAGATTTGGGATAAACAGAGCCATGGGATCTCTGTCATATTCAATATCATGTTTCTTCCTGGGGACCCTTACAGAAAAACTTGGAGCAGGGATACTGCCGGTGACAGGAGAGGTCGTGCTGGTGATGCTTCTGGTTACTCTGGTACTGGTTCGCAGACATTTTAAAAGAGCATGTGCCATGAGAGACGCTCAGCTTGCTGCAAAAGGAACAGAAGCAGTTTTGGCAGAAACAGAACATCAGCAGAACGGTGCTGATGGAAGAATAGAAGAAGATATAAATTTCAGCAGGTTCATAAAAAGAAACAAACTTTTTGTGGTGGTAAGTCTGGGAGTGGCCGGCCTTTTTTTCAGCAATGCTGTATTTAACAATTTCATGCTTCAGATAGTGGAAAATGTAGGTGGCGACAGCGAAGATATGGGAAGAATACTTTCCCTCATGGCAGTTTTGGAAATGCCGGCGCTTTTTCTGTTCGATGCCATACACAGCAAGATATCATGCAAGACGCTGTTGAAGATAGGCGCGGCCAGCTTTGCACTTAAAGTTCTGTTTTCGTATATTGCGGGAAACGTGACAATGATATACATAGCGCAGTTTTTTCAGACTTCGTCTTTTGGCATATTCCTGCCGGCAATGGTCTGCTTTATAGATGAGATAATGGATAAAGGGGAAGCCGTTAAAGGCCAGTCTCTTTATACCATCATGACCACAGTGGGAACCATATTTGCAAGCCTGTCAGGCGGAAGGATACTTGACACAGGAGGAGCGACCACGCTGCTGCTGGTTTCGCTGGTGATAACAGGAGCAGGAGCTCTGATAATAATATTCACTGTGGGGAGAGTAAGAAACAATAAAATATAATAAAAGCTGAGATCGCCTCATAATCTTTTATGAGGTGATTTTTTATGCGTAAAGAAAATATGAAAGGAATTCTGACAGTGATAATGACAGGAGCCGTTATGTGGGCATTCATATTTGCAGCTGTTGGAGGAAGCGGCAGACCGGTTTCAGGGAGTGACTCGGAAAAGGATGAAACAGTGGCGACCTCATCGGATATATGTAACTGGGGTCTTTCTTTTCAGAAGGAAGGAAGCTCGCCTGTGGGAAATGCCGCCCCTTCATACCTTAAGCAATATGATGCCTATTACATAGACGAGGATGGAATCGATGACAAGAACATTTATCTTACCTTTGACGCGGGATATGAAAACGGATATACTGAAGATATTCTTGATGTGCTAAAAGAGGAAGAAGTTCCTGCGGCTTTTTTTGTGGTAGGTAACTATATACAGCAGAATCCTGATATAGTTAAAAGAATGGAAGAAGAAGGCCATACAGTCGGAAATCATACAATGCATCATCCGGACATGGCATCCATAGCCGATAAAGAAGATTTCAGAGCGGAACTTGAGCAACTGGAGCAGTTGTATGAAGATGCCACCGGTAAAGAAATGAAAAAAGTATACAGACCGCCCCAGGGCAAATACAGTGAGGAGAATCTGAAACAGGCCAGAGAAATGGGATACACCACGATTTTCTGGAGCCTGGCTTATGTGGACTGGTATGAAGATGATCAGCCAACAAGAGAGGAGGCTCTCAATAAGCTGAACAGCAGGATCCATCCCGGGGCTATAGTTCTTCTTCACAGTACATCCAAGACCAACAGCAAAATATTGAAGGAACTTATAGAAGGCTGGAAGAAGGAAGGATACAATTTCTGCAGTATTGACAATATCATGTAAGAGGTTGAAGTATATCATACCATGTTACTTAATATAATATTGTATTCTTTTCCATCCAAAATTTCACAACCTTGATAACGTTTTAACTTGATTCCCCAAAAGATATGTAGTATACTGATAACGTGCTGAATTTAAGGAAGGGTTTTTATCAGACAGTATTATTTATAACCGGAATTATTTTATGGCCCGTCCGTATAAAAGGCATTGTGTGTGATTATTTATAAATTAAAGACAAGGGCAGGGTGCCCTTGTCTTTAATTTTACTCTATATGAGAGAAAGTGAGACTTGGGTCTACAATTCAGTATTTTGTATCTGTATCGTTATAGTACAGTATCTTAAAGTCCTCTCTGTATGGTACGTTCAATGATATTATTCTGGATTTCTTCGCTTAAATCTACAAAGTATGCTGAATATCCTGCAACCCGGACGAGAATGTTCCTGTACTTGTCCGGATCTTTCTGTGCAGCGCGTAGAGTTTCATCATCTAAAACATTAATCTGTATATGGAATCCGTTTTGAGCAAAGTGTGCTCTGAATACGGCTTCAATGATGTCAATTCCCTTTTCGCCTGCTACCACGGCCGGATCAAAACGCTGATTGAGAAGCAATCCGCTTTGTGGAATCAGTTCGTCACAGCACGCCAGTGAATTTACAACGGCAGTAGGTCCGTTCACATCCATGCCTACTGAAGGAGAGGCATTGTCCGCAAGAGGAGTTCCGCCAAATCTGCCGTCAGGAGTGGCTCCTACAAGTTTACCCATTTCCACATTATATGCCTGTGTGGCAACAAGGATAGTATAAGGACCTCCATGAGAATCTTTGAATCTTTTTGCAGATTCATCCAGCAGATTTATCAGCCAGTGAGAATATTTATCTACCTGCTCGATATTATTTCCGAATTTTGGAGCTTTGTTTATAAGCATCTGACGCATAGGCTCATTTCCTTGGAAATTAGTATCAAGAAGGTTAATGAGTTCCTCCATGGTAAGATATTTTTTGTTAAATACACATTCCTCTATTGCCGCAAAAGAATCTATCATATTTGCTATACCGGCAACTCCCACAGCAGAATAGTGATGATATGAGCCCTTTTGCTGAAGGAGCTTTCCTTGCTCTATACAACCTACAGAAAAGCAGGAACCTGTAATGGTGGGCAAAGTAAAAGCATGGGCGGAAAGTGTTCTGTTTGCCAGCGTTACAAACTTTTCCATGAAAAAGTCCAGCTGCTTTTTATATGCTTCCATCAGGTCTTCAATACAAGTGAATGATTTCGGATCTCCGGAGTCTATTCCAAGATGAAGTTCTGTTACCGGGTCATATCCGTTATGAAGTGTTATATCAAGGATTTTGATAGGATTAAAGTATCCGGGGTTGCTCTGGAAGTCTGTCTTACCGAGAACCTGAGGTTCTATACAACCGCAGATACCCCAGTTCCTTGCTTCTTTAAGGGTGAATCCCAGACTCAAAAGATATGTGATTGCGGTTGTGTCATTGTAAAAAGCAGGGTGACCTCCGCTGTCCCTGGCAACCTGAATGGCAAGACGGAAGGTTTCTTCATTTACATTGGGGTGGAAGCGGAAAGTTATGCAAGGTTCATCGGTCTGAAGATCTTTCATGCAGCGCAGAAACACATTTGTGAGTTCATTACATGCATCTTTACCGTTTTCCAGCTGACCGCCAAGCATTATGTGCATCCACAGAGGACAGCCCGGGCAGTCCATATGACATAGGAACTGCAAAATTTAAAGAACTGGTGGAAAGCGGTTCTGACGGAAGGATAACAGTACATTGCTATCATGGAGACATGACTACTGACGAAATCGAAGGTACAGAAATGGTTCAGACGGGCAATCTGGAAATGCTCTGGACATCGATGGGAAGTCTTAACGGCTTTGCCCCTATAACAGACATCATGGGTCTGCCATTCTTATTTGATTCACCGGAGCATCTTGAAAAATGCCTGAACAGTGAGTTTGGGGACAGAATTCTTTCTGAGATATCCAAGATAGATAATATTGAAGCAATCGCTTTTCATCAGGACGGATGGAGAAATATAACAACCACCGGAAAGGTAATCGAATCTCTGGATGATTTAAAGGGACTCAAGATCAGAAGCATGATGAGTGAAATGCTGGTGGATATGTATTCGGCATTGGGAGCAGTTCCTACATCTGTAAGTTATAGTGAACTTTTCACCGCATTACAGACAGGCCTTGTTGAGGCTCAAGACAACAGCCTCACTATATGCGAATCAGATGGACTGGATGAAGTGCTCAGCAGTGCATGTATAAACAACCTTTTCTATGCCGGAGGAGTTGTACTGGTGGCTGATGACTGGCTGGCAGGACTGTCAGAGGAGGATCAGCAGCTGATAATAAATTCTGCAAAGGAAGCAGGAGCATACCAGAGAGAATGGACACTGGAAAATGAAAAAAATATAACTGAACAATTTGAAAAAGACGGATGGACGATTACATATCCTGATGATAAGGATGCCTGGATAGATGCAGTACAAAGCGTATATGAAAAGTACACAGATCTTAATCCCCAGTGGCAGGAACTTATAGATATGGTTAATGAACAGAAATAAAGAGGAGAGACAAAAGTGAAGAAGCTGATTGGAAAACTTGTCTTTATAGGTGGTAAGATAGACATGGTATGCAAAACCTTCCTTGGAATTCAGCTGACGGTGCTCACATTGATAATAATTGTGCAGGTTATTGCCAGAACAATGGGAAAATCTATAGGATGGGCTACTGAATTTGCAACATTGACATTTGTATGGGCCTCTATGCTTGGATCAGCCGTGGCCGGAAGGTATATGCTGCATATTGGCGTGGATGTTATAAAAGACAGGTTAAAAGGAAAGATCAAGAAAGTGTTTATGATCTTTTCACATACAGTTTTGATGATCGGCCTTGTTATTTTTACATTTTCGAGTTTTGAGTACACTGTTGTTCAGACCACTCATATGGCTACGACAATGCCGAGCATCTCCCTTGCATGGTTCTACTGTTCATTGCCTATATGTGGTTTCATAATGCTGTATTATACTATTGTGCAGTTCCTTGAAATCATATGTTTTGGTGATGCAGTAAAAATTGAAATATCAGAGGAAATTTGATATGTAAAGAGGTCATAAGATGATAGGATTATTATTTGTATTGTTTTTTGTCCTTCTGGCGTTAGGTGTACCCATTGCTTTTGTGCTTATAATATCTACGGTGCTTTATGCATTCAGCGTAGGGGATATTTCCTGGGCTCTGGTGCCGCAAAGGACGATTTTCGGAATTAACAGTTTCATTATGCTGAGTATGCCGTTTTTTATACTGGCTGGAAATCTCATGTCATCCGGAGGCATAACGAAAAAAATCGTAGACTGGGCAAAAGCCTTTGTTGGACATGTCAGAGGTGGTCTTGCTTTTGTAAATATAATAGCCTGCATGTTGTTTGGAACAATTTCGGGATCAGCCATAGCCGGCACTTCAGCCATAGGCTCACTTCTGATACCTTCCATGAAAAAAGAAGGTTATCCCCCATCGTTCTGTGCAGGCCTTACATCTGTAGCTTCCACATGCTGCCCGGTGATACCGCCGTCTTTGGCTTTTGTAATCTATGCATCAAGTGCCAAAGTGTCCGTCAGTGATATGTTCATTGCAGGTATAGTTCCGGGAGTTCTGATGGGCGGACTGATGATGATACTCAGCTATTACTATGCCCGCAAGGATAATTTCCCCAGATCTGAAAAGGCAACCTGGAGGCAGCGTGGAAAAGCTACCGTTGACGCATTGCCATGTCTGGGAATCCCTGTACTTATAATTGGAGGAATAACCACAGGATATTTCACCCCCACAGAAGCGGCGGCTATTGCCGTAGTATACGCTCTTATATTATCAGTCATATATAAGACAATCACGCTGAAAAGTCTATGGAAATGTGTCGTAAACAGTGCTATAGACAGTGGTGCGATAATGCTGATAGTGGGAGGGTGTTATCTGTTCGGTTGGGTCATATCAAACGAGAGAATTACCATAACACTGACAGAGGCACTGGTGGCCATGGATTGTTCGCTGGTTGTCAAACTGCTCATAATAAATGGTGCATTGCTTATCGTCGGCATGTTTATGGACAGCTCTCCTGCAATATTGCTTATTGCACCGATTCTGGCACCCGCTATGACTGCACTGGGTGTGGATCCTATACAGACAGGAATGATAGTGTGCATAAACCTGGTAATCGGATTGTCAACACCTCCGGTAGGAGTATGCCTTTATGCAGCCACAAATATTGCAAAGGTCAAGTTCAGTGAGACAGTGAGATCTTGTATGCCGTTCTTGATAGCCACATTGATTGCACTGCTGCTGATAACATATGTGCCGGTACTGACACAGATACCGTTCATGTTATTGGGAAAGTAATATAAAATTGTCAACATGACAAATTTTTATAGCAATAATCTACTGCGCATTATAGGCAGGATGCGGGGGCATTTCTTCGGAAGTGCCCCTGTTTTTAATGCCTGCGCGCTGTAAGAAGAAAAAAATATTTTGTAAAGGAAAATATTAGCTATTGAAAAAGAACATATGTTCTTATATAATTAAGTCAGATCATATAAGGAGGTGAGAGTCCTGTGGAAGACGGCTGCTATCTGTGCATTGATTTGAAATCCTTTTATGCTTCGGTGGAGTGCGTGCAGAGAGGTCTTGATCCATTGAAAGCCAGACTGGTGGTGGCAGATCCGGACAGAGGACAGAAGACCATATGCCTGGCGGTTACTCCGGCTCTCAAAAAAATGGGTATAAACAGCAGATGCCGTCTCTTTGACATACCTCCTTCCATAGAATACATCAAAGCCCGTCCAAGAATGCGTCTTTATATGAAATATGCAGCAGACATATACAAGATATATCTGAGATATTTCAGCAGAGATGATATATATGTATATTCAATAGACGAGGTTTTTATAGATGCAGGCAGATACAGAAAAATGTACGGTAATGATATGAAAGCTCTGTCTGAAAGAATAATGAAATCGGTGCTGGAGACCACAGGAATAACAGCTGCCTGCGGTATAGGAACAAATCTTTATCTGGCAAAGGTTGCTCTTGATATAATGGCAAAGAAATCAGAGAACGGCATAGGGATACTTGATGAAAAAATATATAGAGAAAAACTCTGGGATCACAGGCCGCTGACAGATTTCTGGCGAATAGGACGGGCAACTGCCGACAAGCTGGCCGGATATGGCATATATACCATGAGGCAGGTAGCTGCAGCAGACAGCAGCCTTTTGTACAGAAAATTCGGAATAGATGCGGAACTTCTGATAGATCATGCAAGAGGCATTGAGACTGCTTCAATAAGCGATATAAAGGCATATTTGCCCAGGTCGAGAAGTCTTACGTCAGGGCAGGTGCTTCCTGCACCATATGACAGCCACAAGACGCGCCTTGTGATAAAAGAGATGATAGAAGAACTGTGTCTTGAACTTACCGGAAAGGGTCTTGTCGCATCTGCTGTAGGCCTGAGCATAGGATATTCAGGAAGGTGGGAAACCGTATCATCAAGAGAAATTTTGCCATTTGATACTGACTCTTATACAGTAATATCAGAAAAAGCAGACCGGATATTTGAACGTATTGTTGATAAATCAAGATTGATGAGAAGAATCAATATTTATCTCGACGATGTGCATGCAGATGAAAATCAGTATTTCGATTTTTTTTACAGCGCAGAGGCTATAGAAAAAGAAAGACACATAGCAGAAGCGGTGTTGGATATAAGAGAAAAATACGGAAAAAATGCTGTATTCAGGGCTATGAGCCTTGAGGAAGGCTCAACGGCAGCTCAGAGAAATCAGCAGATAGGAGGTCATAAAGCATGAACAGCATGCGAGGTCATATGAAAAAATCAGAAAGGGCCAAGCAGTTTCTGGCTTTTTCTGCGTTGAAAGGTCTTGAAGAGGAACTGGCAGAAGTAGAGTTTGAGCCTTGCAGCCGGTGTGAACTGCTGGAAGATGAAGCCGAAGAACTGAACAGAAAACTCTGCCTGCTCCAATGCGGAAACGAAGTAAAAGTAAGACACTATAAAGATGGACGTTATGTTACAACAATAGGAAAGCTGATTAAAACAGACCATGTGTATAATACGCTTGAGATAAATGATATGGTGATAAAGACAGAAAATATAATAAGTATAGACATTATTTGATGAAGTACAAAAGACAGCAATCATACCGTCTTATGAATAGCAGCTGCTGCATAACAGTGTTCAGTGAGCATGGACAGCACATTAAGATAAAAACGGCAGCCAAATCTCACTTGATGACAAATGCACCATAATAAAGAATAACATCGCTTTTCAGATCGTATGCACCTCGACCGCACCGTCCGCTTATATTGCCTTCGATTGTATAGACGGTATCATCTGATACTTTGTCTGTAATCCCCATATGATCAGGTGTGTTATCGCCATTCCAGTCCAGAAATATCACCATTCCGGCAAGGGGAACAATATTTCTGTCATACATGCATCGTCTGCTGATGAACCAGTCGGCATATTCGCTGCACGAAGAAATTACGGGGGCTTGCTCAAAGCATTGTGATGCGCACCATGATACAAAGCAGGCACACCAGGGTACGCTGCTGTCATAGCCGCAAAAGGTCCAGTATTTTTTTCCCTCTTTTACATCTAACTGGGATATGGCGACTTTTTTTATAGGATCGCCGTTATATTCCTTAAGAGAATTAGGTCTGGTCACTGTTATACTGAAAAGACAAGAGGAACAGATAAAAACAGATATAAAAAATATCAGAAGTGGTTTGATTTTTTTCATATATAACTGACTCCTGTTGCAAGCAGATATCACTGAAATCATATGTCAGCATGATGAATGATATGCAGGAGATATATAAAGTAAAAGTGCCCGGATTAATCTGCCGGGCACCTAAAAGAGGTGAAGCTGTATGTATTATTATTTACCGTGACTTTCATTCCATAATTTATCGGCCATAGGTTTCCATTCTTTTGCGTAGTCTACGCATTTGGCACATAAATCTTCACAGGCTTCCGGCTGTTCAAGATCAGTGGATTTTGCACCTGTGGAGTTGACAAGTTTCTGGAGAATCTCGGGATTTTCCAGCATGGGGCATGGTCTCAGCATGTTTTCATTGAAAGGCTGACCTTCCTTGTATGCCATGAACAGAGGCTGTTTGAGACAATCCAGAAGGGATTTTTCTTTTATATTGGCACCTGAATAATGTATGAACACGCAAGGCTCCACATCACCGTTGGCATTGATGTGACAGTATCTTTCTCCTCCAGCTATGCAGCCGTGAACAAATTCGCCGTCATTCTGAAAATCTATTGCGAAAAGTTCTTTCCCGCCTTCCAGGTCACGAATCTGGCGTATTTTCTTATACATATAGGCTCTCTGATCGGGAGTGAGTAAAAGATCGGTACTTGCACCTGTACCTACCGGCATGTAGTGGAAATACCATGCAAATACACACCCCTTGTTTATTAGCATATCAAGAAAATCGTCACTTGTTACCGAAAGATAGTTCTTACTGGTGTAGCATATGGAAACTCCGAACGGTATGTGATTCTCATGCATAAGATCCATAGCAGCCAGAGCTTTTTTGTAATGCCCTTCACCTCTGCGGCTGTCATTGCTTTCCTCAAAGCCTTCTATGCTGATGGAAACGAAGAAATTACCCACTCTGAGAAGATCATCACAGAATTTCTGATCTATCAGTGTGCCGTTGGTAAAAGCATGAAAAGCTACGTCTTTATGTTTTTCGCATAATTTGATTATGTCATCCTTGCGGACGAGGGGCTCTCCTCCTGTAAACAGATAAGCATATATTCCCAGCTCTTTGCCTTCGGTTATAATCTTATCCATTGTTTCATATGAGAGATTGAGCTTGTTGCCGTATTCGGCCGCCCAGCATCCTGTACAGTGAAGATTGCACGCGGTCGTAGGATCCATAAGTATTATCCATGGGATATTGCATCCGTGCTTTTCTTTCATTGCCAGTGAAGTTTTGTATCCTCTGAATCCGGCTTCATAGCCGGCATTGAGAAGAAAAGTCTTTAGTATATGAGGATCAACTTCCCGAACTATTCTGTCGGCAAAATGAGCCCATTTGCTGTCGGGAGAATTGGCAATATTCCGAAGCATTTCATATGAAGAACTCTCCCATGAATCACCAAGAATCTTTTCAATCTTATCTATCAGAGCAAGAGCTTCTTTTGAAAAGTTGCCTTTTCTCCCTTTGCTTATAACTGAGTCCAGCACCATTGCAAATGCCTTTCTCTCTGCTATATGCGCTATATTTTTTGACATTGTAATACCTCCCTTTGCATTCAATATAATTATATACTGTTTTTTATGATGATAATATAAACAAAATCAATGAGCAGTCAGATTTTTAGACAAAAACTGACAATTGTTCAAAATATTGATTGTAATTTTTGGTAATATATTACGATAAAAATATAGAAGAGGTATAAATTTGATGCTGCGCATTAAGGAGATGTTTTGTGATAGGATATTTTTCAAAATGCTCGTGAACAGTTGTCTATGCTGCTGTATTGTGATAAAGTGTAAATATATTAGACTTCAGGAGGTGCAGTATGTCCAGAACTGTATTGTATAACGGCAAAGTGTATGTGGATAGAGGAGTATTTGCGGAGGCAGTACTTCAGGAGAATGGTGTGATTAAAAAAGTAGGCACTTCAAAGGAAATACTTGAAATTGCAGGAGATGCCCAAAGGATAGACTGTAACGGGCGCACTGTGCTGCCGGGAATGAATGATTCTCATAACCATCTTCTGTTCCTTGCTAAAAATAAAATGTCACCGGACATATCAAAATGTGATGGAATTGATGAGGTTATAAGAGTGTGCAGAGACTTTATTGATAAAAACCCGGGATGCCGGGGACTTTTTGCCATGGGCTGGAACGAGGAGGAATGGACACCGGAAAAGAAAAGGCTTCCTGACAGACATGATATTGACAAGATCTCCACTGAGATTCCTGTGGTTCTGGCAAGAGCCTGCGGTCATTCTTCTGTAGCCAATACCCTGGCAATGGAGATGGCAGGTATTGACAGTGAACATAATACTATGGAAGGGGGAGATATCTGGCTGGAAGAGGATGGGAAAACTCCCAGCGGATATCTCTGCGAACGTGCAGGCTTTCTTGTAAGAGACTGTATGCCTCAGGCATCAAAGGAAGAATACAAGAAAGGGCTTGAGGAAGCTATGAAATATGCGGTTTCTTGTGGTCTTACATCCGTACAGAGCAATGATGCAGGACAGATAATGGATAATGAAGAATGTTATGACATACTCAGAGAAGTGTATGAAGAGGGTAATGGGATACTGCGTTATAACGGCCAGCTCAGTTATCTTGATGTCGAAAGTCTTGAAGAATACTGCCGGGGACCACATTTTAATGAAGTTCTTTTTGACGACAGACTGAGGAGAGGCCCCTTAAAGGTGCTTAAAGACGGATCTCTTGGGGCAAGGACGGCCATGATGAGGCACGAGTATTATGATGACCCGGGTAATTATGGTGTTGAAAATGTATCTGATGATCTTCAGCGTAAGCTTATATCGTGTGCAAAGGAGCATGATATGCAGGTGGTGACTCATGTTATAGGTGATGAGGCTATAGAAAGAACGTTAAAAGCTTATGAGGAGTCAATGGATGAAAACGGTAATGTCCTGCGCCATAGTCTTATACATTGCCAGATTACAGACAGAGAACTGATGGAGCGCATAAGAAAAGATGATGTGCTCATTGCATATCAGCCTGTTTTCCTGAGAGCAGACCTGTATGCTGTAGAGAGCCGCTGCGGAAAAGATATGTCATCTACATCATATGCTTTCCGAACGGCGGCAGAGCTGGGCATACACGCATCATACGGGACAGATTGTCCGGTAGAGGACTGCAATCCTTTCCCGTGTATATACTGCGCCGTAACAAGAAAAGACCTTAAAGGAAACCCTGACGGCGGATTTTATCCTGAAGAGTGTGTGGATGTTGAGACTGCAGTGGATGCATACACAATAGAAAGCGCATACCATGAATTCCGTGAAAACGTAAAGGGCAGAATAAAAGAAGGGTATTATGCAGATATAATTATACTCGATAATGATATATTTACATGTGATCCGGAAGAGATAAAAAGTATACGGCCTGTCATGACTATGGTGGGAGGAGATATCGTATATATGAGTAAAAACATGTGATGATAATTTTCAGGTGCATTTTTTCTGAGGTTGTAGTATAATACCTTTTACAGTGCTTTCTGCAATATAAAGCGCTGCAGACTAAATAAAGGAACAGACTAATGAACAAAGCAGACAGAAACAAGATAAGAATAAGTAAAGGACTCATTTTCCTTATATTTATACTGGTGGCCGTGGCCGGGGCATTCAAACTGTATAATCCGGAAGTGGAAAATGAGGTGGATTTTTTTTCTGAGGATGCAAAAAATCAGATATCTGTAGAGTTGAGAGACGATCAGACAGAGATAAGTGATGATATCGTTATTGATGGCTCAGATACAGCAGACGGGCTGGAAAAACTATATCTTCTGAGAGTAAATCATGATGCGGATGTTATTATGAACTTTAAAGTACAGATAGAATCTGCAACTGATGGAATGGCAGAGGCTCTCAAAATGAAAATTTATGATGAGACTCATGAGCAGGTGCTTTATGACGGAAGTGTAAAGAATGCAGACAATAAAGTTTTTGAGCAGAATCAGGTGACAAATGCTTCCAAAAAGAATGATACACGCTACAGGATAAACTTCTATTTTGAAGGAGATTCCAAAGATCAGTACAGAACTTCCGAAACAGTTGTAAAGCTGACATGGTCCATACCGGAAGATCAGGTTGATAATCTGAAAATGTCCAAGACAGGTAATGTCAAGGTGATATTATATGCTTTTATTGCAATGGTAGTGATTACTTTGGGACTTCTTGTGGTATTCAGGAAAAAAATCAATCCGGATGTATTTAACTTGCAGGTACTGCCGAAAGATAAAAAAGAAGATGACGAAAAATAAATAAAAGACCGGAGCCGGAAAATTCCAGGCTCCGGTTTTTGTATACCGTTAAGATGAATGTTCGCTAAGAAAGACTGAGCAGTATAATATGATACTTTATGTGTCTATGGAAGTGGTTTTGGAAGGCTCCATCTGAATCTGGCTGCACACAGTCTGAGAATTATGACAATGGCTGTACCGGCAAACATTGAAGTTATACTACCGAGATACGGCCATACTATAACACAGGAAACGGCTCCGATTATGGATGCGCTGGCATAGAAATGTTTTACAAATATATACGGACGGTCTCCGGCCATCATGTCACGCATTACACCACCGCCGACACCCGTTACCACTCCCACGAAAATCAGCAGGAACATGTTATATTCGTTATTCAGCGAATAAGCTGTATTTATGCCGATGACCGTGAAGACTCCCAGACCAATGGAGTCCATGAGGAGCATTATACGTTCATACCAGAGTCCTTTAAATACATAATATTTTCGTGCAATTACAAAAACAAGTATAGATACAGCGATGGAAATTGTTGCATATATTGGATTTCTGAAAGTCATCGGGGGCGTTATCCCAAGTATCAGATCCCGTATGACCCCGCCGCCGACGGCTGTAGTCAGGCCCAGTATAGATATTCCGAGAATATCCATGCGTTTTTCCAGTCCTAATATGGCACCGGAAACAGCAAAGGCAACTGTGCCGGTGATTTCAAATAAAAGAAGTAAAAGCTGCGACATGTCACTCTCCTTGCATCAGTGTCCAGAGTATATCATTTTTAAGCCTTCATGTCAATTTGGACAAGCAATGAGATAATAAGCAGAACATAAAAACATAACGAAAAAGATATGAACTGCCGAGCAGCTCACAAGCCGTGAATCATGTCTTTTGAAAAGTATTGACGCAAAAATTACGCCCATCAACATTATACGAACTAAAAAAATAATATAGAAAAAAACGTTCGAAAATATACGAACATCATACAAAACATATATAAATTTTGTCAGCGTTTGCTCGTGTGGCAATTGACAATGATTTTTTAAAATTGGTATAATAAGTTAAGAAAATCAGCCTGATGTTAAGACCATATCATGGAGAATATAACGGAGGATAAAATGAAAAAAATCGGAATAGTAATGGGTTCTGACAGCGATCTTCCTATAGCAAAAAAAGCTGCCGATACTCTTGAAGAAATGGGAGTACCTTTTGAGGTACACGTATACTCGGCTCACAGAACGCCAAAAGAAGCGGCCGAATTTTCATCAAAAGCCAGAGAAAACGGGTTTGGTGTAATAATAGCTTTTGCAGGCAAGGCGGCTCACCTTGCAGGAGCACTTGCAGCCAATACCACACTGCCCGTGATAGGAGTACCTGTAAAATCATCGACTTTAGACGGCATTGATGCTTTACTGTCTACCGTACAGATGCCATCGGGAATACCCGTAGCCACTGTAGCCATAGACGGAGCAGTCAATGCCGCATTGCTTTCTGTCCAGATGCTTGCCATCGAAGATGAGGAGGCGGCAGCAAAACTGGCAAAAAAGAGAGCTGAAGACGGAGCAAAGGTAATAGAAAAAGATAAAGCTATAAGTGCTTCATTTAAATAGAAGTCATGGTGAAAAACCATGCTGACATTATTTTATGACTATAATATCTTAATTTAAAATAAAGGAGAAATAAAAATGGAAAACAAACTGGTGTACACAGGAAAGACAAAAAACGTAT
Source organism: uncultured Bacillota bacterium (assembly GCA_949295785.1). Taxonomy (GTDB): domain Bacteria; phylum Bacillota; class Clostridia; order Peptostreptococcales; family Anaerovoracaceae; genus Fimisoma. Next base: position 41,813 of record CASFMJ010000022.1, read on the forward strand.
TCGCTCTTGATAATGGAAACTATCTGCTGAAGTTTAAGGATGACTGTACCGGAAAAGACGGTGTGTTTGATCCGGGTGAAAATTCAGTAGGCCTTACAATAGAAGGTGTAGGAGATGTAAACCTGCGTATGTCCATATACTTTTTCGAGAAAATCAACGCTGCCGGTATAAGGACTCATTATGTAAGCGCAGATCTTGAAAACACCACAATGGAAGTGCTCCCCGCAAAAGTTTTCGGTAAAGGTCTTGAGGTAATATGCAGACATAAAGCAGTAGGAAGCTTCTTCCGCCGTTACGGAGAATATATAGAAGAGGGTGCAGATCTTCCGGCATATGTTGAGACCACATTTAAAAACGATGAAAAGGGCGATCCGCTGGTAACCAAGGATGGCCTTGTGGTACTTGGGGTAATGACTGAAGAACAGTACGACGATATCAAGTCCATGACACAGAAAATAACTCAGATAGTTGCTGACGATCTTAAAGAAAAAGGACTGGTTCTTTATGACATCAAGTTTGAATTCGGATATGACAAGGATGGCAAAGTAATGCTCATAGATGAGATAGCATCAGGCAATATGAGAGTATATAAAGATGGAAAATATATAGATCCGATGACTCTTTCGGAGTTATTCTTCGCATAAGGAGGAAATCATGGGCGGATTTTTCGGAGTTGTCTCAAAAGAAGACTGTATGCTGGATGTTTTCTTCGGAGTGGATTATCATTCACACCTGGGGACCCGCAGAGGCGGTCTTGCGGCCTATGACAGTAAGATAGGGCTGCAGAGAGAGATACATAACATAGAGAACTCGCCTTTCAGGACTAAATTCGAAAATATATTCGATGAGATGAAAGGGACGTCAGCCATCGGCTGTATAAGTGATTCCGATCCTCAGCCGCTGCTTATAAGGTCAAAGCTGGGAACATATGCTATATGTATAGTAGGACGTATCAATAATGCAGAAGACCTTATAAAAACATATTTTGAAAACAGCGGCGGACATTTTGACGCAATGACCGGAGGAAAAGTAAATGCAACTGAACTGGTGGCAGCTCTCATAAATCAGAGAGATACATTTGAGGCGGGCATAGAATTTGCGCAGGAAGCCATAGAGGGAGCGGCATCTATTCTGATCCTCAAAGAAAACGGTAATATAATAGCAGCAAGAGACAGAATGGGAAGAATCCCTGTGCTTATAGGAAAGAATGATGAAGGCTATTGTGTTTCTTTTGAATCTTTTGCTTATAAGAAACTGGGATACGACGATGACAGAGAACTTGGTCCGGCAGAGATAGTTGAGCTGTCTGATGACGGTCTTACCCAGCTCAAAGCTCCGGGTGAAGAACTTAAAATCTGTGCTTTTCTGTGGTCATATTACGGATACCCCACATCCAATTATGAAGGTGTGAACGTAGAAGTTATGCGTTACAGAAACGGCAGGATCATGGCACGAAACGATATGGAGAGCGGCAAAGCAGGCGATGTGGATTATGTATGCGGTGTGCCTGATTCAGGCACACCTCATGCCATAGGGTATGCCAACGAGAGGCATATACAGTTTGCAAGACCGTTTATAAAATATACTCCCACATGGCCAAGAAGCTTCATGCCGGCCAATCAGAAAGAACGTAACAAGGTAGCCAAAATGAAGCAGATACCGGTTCATGAACTGATACAGGATAAAAATCTTCTGTTTGTGGATGACTCCATCGTAAGAGGAACACAGCTGAGAGAAACTGTCGAATTTCTGTATGAGAACGGTGCAAAGGCTGTCCATATGCGTTCAGCCTGCCCACCTATACTATATGGATGTAAATATTTAAATTTCTCATCTGCAAAAAATGAGATGGAATTGATAGCAAGACGTGTTATAGTAGAACTGGAAGGAGAAGGAGGCCTGAAATATGCCGATGAATACAGCGATTTCAGGACAGAACGGGGAAAAGCCTTAAGAAAGTGCATCTGTGAGAAGTTTCAGTTTGACTCATTGGAATTTCAGTCTCTGGACGGCATAATAGAGGCCATAGGCATAGAACCGTGTAAACTCTGCACATATTGCTGGAGCGGAAAGGAATAGAAAAATGAACAACAAATCCAAATCAGACAGCTACGCTGCCGCCGGTGTGGATATAACCGCCGGATACAGAGCCGTTGAACTTATGAAAGAGCATATAGCCAGAACGATGATCCGGGGAAAAAGCGCCGACATAGGCGGTTTCGGCGGGCTGTTCGAGCTGGATGTGAAAGACATGCCCAACCCGGTTCTTGTAAGCGGAACAGACGGAGTCGGCACAAAGCTTAAAATGGCATTTCTTATGGACAGACACGATACGGTAGGTATAGACTGTGTGGCCATGTGTGTAAACGACATAATATGCTGTGGTGCGAAGCCTCTGTTTTTCCTTGATTATATAGCATGCGGCAAAAACTATCCGGAAAAGATAGCACAGATAGTTTCAGGCATAGCTGAGGGATGCGTTCAGTCGGGATGTGAGCTTATAGGTGGAGAGACCGCTGAAATGCCCGGATTTTATGGCGAAGACGAATATGATCTTGCCGGTTTCAGTGTAGGTGCTGTAGATAAGGCTAAAGTTCTCGACAAGACAAAGATGAGAGAGGGAGATGTTATTATAGCGCTTCCTTCAAGCGGAGTTCATTCCAACGGATTTTCACTGGTGAGAAAAGTGTTTGATGTGGAAAATACTGATCTTACGGCTCCTGTTGAAGCTCTGGGAGGAGCATCTCTGGGAGATACTCTGCTGACACCGACCAGAATATACGTAAAACCTATGCTTCAGCTTTTTAAAGAAGTGGAAGTCAAAGGTGTATCCCATATAACAGGTGGAGGCTTTTACGAAAATATTCCAAGAAGCATACCTGACGGTCTTGGTGCAAAAATAGATAAAGCCTCAGTGAAGATTCTGCCTATATTTGATCTTATAGCAAAAGAAGGCGGAATTTCCGAACATGATATGTTCAATACCTTCAATATGGGAGTGGGAATGACTGTCATAGTATCGGCAGAAGACAGAGAAAAAGCCATTAAGACTCTTAAGGATGCCGGGGAGGATCCCTATGTTATAGGTGAGATAGTAAAATCCGACGAAAAGGTGATAATATGCTGAAGACCCGTATAGCCGTTCTGGTATCAGGAGGAGGAACAAATCTTCAGGCTCTTATAGATGCACAGAAAAGCGGTATTATAAAAAACGGTGAGATAAAGCTGGTTGTTTCCAGCAGTCAGAATGCCTTTGCACTTACAAGAGCAAAAGACGCAGGAGTCGATACTGCTGTGGTCTCCAGAAAAGATCTGCAGACCCAGCAGGCTTTTGAAAGCGAGATAAAAAAGGTCATCGATGAATATAAGATAGACCTGATAGTGATGGCAGGGTTTATGAGCATCCTGACCAAAGATTTTACAGATATGTATCCTGACAGGATAATAAACATACATCCGTCGCTGATACCGTCTTTCTGCGGCAAAGGATATTACGGTATCCATGTCCACGAAGCGGCCTTGGATTATGGCGTCAAGGTTACAGGCGCCACTGTGCACTTTGTCAATGAGATACCGGACGGAGGACGTATAATAATGCAGAAGGCTGTCCAGGTCAGAGACGGTGATACGCCTCAGTCGCTGCAGAGGCGGGTTATGGAAGAGGCGGAATGGAAGATACTGCCCTTATCAGTAGAGATGATTTCAGAAAAATTTGCCGCTGCAAAAAACGGAACCGACGGCATGCTGCAGGAAAGGTGAAAGCGATGAAAACCATAAGAGAAACCATAGGAAGCAATCCATACCCGGGAAGAGGAATCATAATAGGCATGACAGGTGACGGAAAAGCCGTCTACGCCTATTTCATAAGCGGCAGAAGTGAAAACAGCCGCAACAGGATATTTGAAGAAGATGAAAAGGGCGATATATATACCCGTCCTTTTGATGAATCCAAAGTAGAAGACCCAAGCCTGATAATTTACAGAGCCGTAGCTAATATGAACGGAAAACTGATAGTCACCAACGGAGATCAGACGGATACTCTGGCTGATTTCATGGAAAAAGGCAAGTCTTCAGCAGAGGCCCTTGCCACAAGAAAATTTGAACCGGACATGCCCAATTTCACGCCAAGAATCAGCGGCGTTTTGGATATGAAGACTCCATTCTCCTACGAGATGAGTATTCTCAAAAGCGCTGATGAAAAAGGAAGTGCATGCAGCCGGTTTTTCTATCGTTATGAAGCCATGAACGGTAAAGGTCATATAATTCATACATATGAAGGTGATGGAAATCCACTTCCCACATTTTGCGGTGAACCGCGGGAGATAAAAATAGCAGACGACATAGATGCCATGATGGAGGAAATATGGACAAGTCTCAATGAGGACAACAGAATCTCACTCTTTGTGGCATATACAGATCTTGAGAAAATGACGGCCGTAACAAGGCTGATAAATAAGAACGGGAGGTAATGATTATGAAAGAGTACGAACTGAAATACGGATGTAATCCCAATCAGAAACCGGCAAAGATTTTCATGGAAAACGGCGGAGACCTTCCCATAGAAATATTAAGCGGGCGTCCGGGATATATAAATCTGCTGGACGCCATGAACAGCTGGCAGCTGGTCAAAGAGATAAAAGAGGCTCTCGGCATGTGTGCGGCCACATCCTTCAAACACGTAAGCCCCACATCTGCCGCAGTAGGTATTCCCATGACAGAGAAACAGAAAAAAGCTTTCTTTGTAGATGATATAGAGGGACTTGACTGCTCCCCCATAGCCACAGCTTATGCAAGAGCCAGAGGAACGGACAGGATGAGTTCATTCGGAGACTGGATAGCTCTTTCGGACAGATGTGATGTAACATGTGCCAGACTTATAGCACGTGAGGTGTCAGACGGGATAATAGCTCCTGATTATGATGAAGAGGCTCTTGAGATTCTCAGAGGAAAGAGAAAAGGCGGATATAACATAATCAGAATAAACCCTGAGTATGTGCCGGAAAGTTCTGAAAAGAAACAGGTATTCGGTATAACCTTTGAGCAGAAACGCAATGACCTTAAGATAGATGAAGCTTCACTTGAAAAAATAGTAACAGAAAACAAGGAAATGCCTGATGAAGCAAAACGTGATCTTATAATAGCTCTGATCACTCTCAAGTATACTCAGTCAAACTCAGTGTGCTATGCTGAAAACGGACAGACTATAGGGGTAGGTGCAGGGCAGCAGTCAAGAATCCACTGCACAAGGCTTGCAGGAGAAAAAGCAGATAAATGGCATCTGCGTCAGCATGACATGGTGCTCAATCTGCCGTTCAGGGATGAAATAAGACGCCCGGACAGAGACAATGCCATAGATGTGTACCTGTCTGAAGACTATGAAGATGTCATAGGGGAAGGAAAGTGGCAGGCTCTTTTTACTGAAAGACCAAAGCCTTTCCCCAGAGATATGCAGAGAGAATATCTTGCAGGACTGAAAGGCGTATGTCTGGGTTCTGATGCTTTCTTCCCCTTTGGAGATAACATAGAAAGGGCAGCTAAAAGCGGTGTGACATATATTGCTCAGCCCGGAGGATCCATAAGAGATGATAATGTCATAGACACATGCAACAGATTCGGTATGGTGATGGCCATGACCGGAATAAGACTTTTCCATCACTGATAACGGAGGAAGATATGAAGATAATGGTAGTAGGCGGCGGAGGCAGAGAGCACGCCATCATAAAAAAGTTAAAAGAAAACAGCAGTGTTGAAGAAATCTTTGCACTGCCCGGAAACGGCGGCATAGCCGCCGATGCCACCTGCGTGGACATAGGAGCCAAGGATATAGAGAAAATAGTTGATTTTGCTGTGAACAACCACATAGATCTGGCTGTTGTCGCACCCGATGATCCCCTGGTGATGGGGGCCGTTGATGCTTTAAGAGAAAAAGGCATAAAGACCTTCGGCCCTGACAGCAAGGCTGCCATAATCGAGGGAAGCAAAGCTTTCTCCAAGGATCTTATGAAAAAATACAACATCCCGACAGCTGCCTATGAGACTTTTGATAACATAGAAAAGGCTCTGGAATATGTAGAAAAGTGTCCCGTACCTGTTGTTGTGAAGGCTGACGGACTTGCACTGGGGAAAGGTGTTATAATTGCCGAGACCAGAGAACAGGCAGTTGATGCAGTAAACACCATAATGAGAGATCGTGCTTTCGGAGACAGTGGAAGCAAGGTGGTAATAGAGGAATTTCTGACAGGACCCGAAGTATCAGTACTTTCATTTACTGACGGAAAGACAGTTGTTCCCATGGTGTCCTCTATGGATCACAAGAGAGCTTTAGATGGTGATAAGGGACTGAATACCGGCGGAATGGGCACTGTAGCACCAAATCCATATTATACAGAAGAAGTTGCAGAAGAATGTATGCAGACAATTTTCATTCCTACGATAGATGCCATGAACAGAGAAGGCAGAACCTTCTCCGGCTGCCTTTATTTCGGGCTGATGCTCACAGATAAAGGACCGAAGGTCATAGAATACAACTGCAGGTTCGGTGATCCTGAAACTCAGGTGGTACTGCCCCTGCTTGAAAGTGATCTTCTTGATATAATGCTCAGTATATATGACGGAAAGCTTGATCCGTACCAGGTGAAATTCAGAGATGAATGTGCCGCCTGTGTGGTGATGGCTTCAAAAGGATATCCGGTAAAATATGAAAAAGGTTTTCCGATAACAATGCCGGAGGATAAAAATATATATGTGGCAGGAGCCGCGCTCAAGGATGGGAAACTTGTCACATCGGGCGGCCGCGTGCTGGGAGTCACAGAAACAGCTCCTACACTGAAAGAAGCTGTTGAAAAGGCATATGAAACAGTTTCAAAAGTAAGTTTTGAAAACGCTTACTTCAGAAAAGACATAGGAAAACGTGCGCTTATGGCAGGAAGGAGATAAGAGATGGTTTACAGAATATTTGTAGAGAAAAAAACCGGTCTTGACAATGAGGCTGCAGCTCTGAAAAGTGACATAAACGAGCTTCTGCAGATAAAAAGTGTTGAAGCTGTCAGGGTTTTCAACAGATATGATGTTGACAACATCACTGAGGAATTGTTCAGATATTCAGTAAATACAGTATTTTCTGAGCCACAGCTGGATAATGTTACAGAAACCCTTCCTGAAGCGGATGTGATATTTGCTGTTGAGTTTCTTCCGGGACAGTTTGACCAGAGAGCTTCTTCTGCTGCCGAGTGTATACAGATAATATCAAGAGGCGAAAGGCCTGCTGTAAAAACAGCCAAGGTATATGCTCTGTACGGAAATATCAAAAGCGAAGAAGCTGATGCCGTCAAAAAGTATGTGATAAATGCAGTAGAAGCAAGAGAAGCCGATATGGCACTGCCTGAAACACTGGAGACAGAATATGATATACCTGAATCAGTAGAAGTTCTGAGTGGTTTCAGAAAGATGGATGATGACGGACTTGCTGGATTTATCAGAGACAGAGGCCTTGCAATGGATCTGGCTGATATAAAGATGTGCAGGGAATATTTCACAAAAGAACACAGAGACCCTACCATCACAGAGATAAAAATGATTGATACATACTGGTCCGATCACTGCCGACACACTACTTTCAATACCATAATAGACAGCGTCCGTTTTGAAGATGACGGTCTGAAAAAAGCATATGAAAGATATATAAAGCTGAGAAAGACTATTGGCAGAACTAAACCGGTAACACTGATGGACATCGGGACAATAGCTGCTAAATATCTCAAGTCCCGGGGAAAGCTCAGCAAGCTGGATGAGTCAGATGAGATAAACGCCTGTACTGTAAAGATAAAAGTGACAGTAGACGGCAATGAAGAGGACTGGCTGTTGCTTTTCAAAAACGAGACTCACAATCATCCGACGGAGATAGAACCCTTTGGAGGAGCTGCTACATGCGTAGGCGGAGCTATAAGAGATCCGCTTTCAGGAAGAAGCTATGTATATGCAGCTATGAGAGTCACCGGAGCAGGAGATCCACTTGTACCTGTATCAGATACCATACCAGGTAAATTGCCTCAGCGCAAACTGGTAACCACAGCAGCTGCCGGATACAGCTCATACGGAAATCAGATAGGTCTTACTACAGGACAGGTAGATGAGATATATCACCCGGGATATGTAGCCAAGAGGATGGAAATAGGCGCAGTAATAGGTGCTGCACCTGCAGATAATGTGATAAGAGAAGTTCCGGCTGCAGGCGACAGAGTTATCCTTCTTGGAGGAAGAACAGGAAGAGATGGCTGCGGAGGAGCTACAGGATCATCAAAATCCCATGATGTATCATCTCTCGAAAGCTGTGGAGCAGAGGTGCAGAAAGGTAATGCTCCAGAGGAAAGAAAACTCCAGAGACTCTTCAGAAACCCACATGCTTCAAGGCTGATAAAAAGATGTAACGATTTCGGAGCAGGAGGCGTTTCGGTGGCTATAGGAGAACTGGCTGACGGACTTCTGATCGATCTCAATAAGGTGCCTAAAAAGTATGAAGGTCTGGACGGAACAGAACTTGCCATAAGTGAATCACAGGAGAGAATGGCAGTTGTTGTTGCCGAAAAGGATGTGGATACATTCTGCCGACTGGCAAAAGAAGAGAATCTGGAGGCTACGGTAGTGGCCCGTGTCACAGAAGAACCGAGACTTTCCATGTACTGGAACGGAGCAAATATAGTCAACATTTCAAGAGAATTTCTGGATTCAAACGGAGCAGAAAAACACATAGAGATAAAAACCCCTGTATCTTCTGATTATGCAAGGAAAACAGACGGATCTTTCTACGAGAACTATAAAAAACTGGCAGGAGATCTGAATGTATGTTCAAAACGCGGACTGTCAGAAAGATTTGACTCCACCATAGGAGCAGGCACGGTGCTTATGCCTTTCGGGGGAAAATACCAGAGAACCCCTATACAGGCCATGGCACATAAGATTGCTGTGGAAAAAGGTGATACAGATACATGCAGTCTGATGGCGTGGGGATACAATCCGTATATAACAGAAAAAGATCCTTACAGCGGAGCATATCTTGCAGTGGCAGAATCTGTATCCAAGCTGGTGGCAGAAGGTGCCGCATTTGAAGATGTTTATCTTTCATTTCAGGAATATTTTGAGAAACTGGGCAATGATCCTGATAAATGGGGAATGCCTATGGCAGCTCTGCTTGGCGCCCTTGATGCACAGCTGGATCTGGAAGTCTGCGCCATCGGCGGAAAAGACTCCATGAGCGGAACTTTTGAGGATATGCACGTTCCTCCTACACTGGTATCCTTTGCTGTAACAACAGAAAAAACAGATAACATATTATCGCCTGAGTTCAAAAAAGCGCAAAACGGTGTGTACCTGTTCAGACCTGAATATGATGAAAAGGGGCTGCCGAAAGGAAACTCTTTAAAAGAACTGTTTCATAAGATAACAGGTCTTATGAGAGACGGAAAAGTTCTCGCATGCTATACTCCGGGGTTTGGAGGAATAGCAGAGGCAGTTTTAAAGATGTCCATGGGTAACAGTATCGGATTTGAATTTAACGATGCGCTTACAAACGATCAGATATTCGGATACTGCTACGGTGCATTTATCGCAGAATCAGAAGACGATCTTTCAGCTGATGGCGGACTGCTTATAGGTAATACAACTGCAGAACAGGTAATAGCCGGCAAGGAAAGAATTTCTCTTAAAGAATTGTGCGATATTTATGAAAACAAGCTGGAGCCTGTTTATCCATGTAACCTTGCATGTTCAGATAAGAAACCGGCCAATATTTCATTTGAAACTGACAAAAAATTCTCGGCGGCTGTAAAGAATCCTGTGCCTAAGGTTCTTATACCTGTGTTCCCCGGAACCAACTGTGAATATGATACTGCCAAGGTTTTTGAAAAAGCAGGGGCAGAATCTGAGATATTTGTTATAAACAATCTTACGGCTGCTGATGTTGCTTTCTCCATTGAGGCCTTTGCCAGAAAAGTAAGAGAAAGCCAGATAATATTCATACCCGGCGGATTTTCAGGAGGGGATGAACCTGATGGTTCCGGCAAGCTTATAACGGCATTTTTCAGGAATCAGGAGATAAAAGAAGCTGTAACTCAGCTGCTTGAGGAAAGAGACGGACTCATGGCAGGCATATGTAACGGTTTCCAGGCACTTATAAAACTGGGTCTTGTACCGTTTGGAAAGATAACTGATACTGATGAGACTTTCCCCACACTGACATATAACAAGATAGCGCGTCATCAGTCAAAGCTGGTGCGCGTAAGGGTTGCCTCCAACAATTCGCCATGGCTTTCAGCTACAAAGGTGGGCGATATATATACAGTGCCTGTTTCTCATGGAGAGGGCAGATTCATGGCTTCTGAAGAGCTTCTTTCGAGGATGGCAGGTGACGGAAGGATAATAACTCAATATGTGGACATGGACGGAAATGCCACTGATGAGATACAGTTCAATCCCAACGGCTCTGACTGGGCAGTGGAAGGCATAGTTTCGCCTGATGGAAGAGTGCTGGGCAAGATGGGTCATGCAGAAAGAATAGGAAACGGGCTGTATAAAAATGTTCCGGGTGTATTCGACATGAAAATGTTTGAGTCTGCCGTGAAATATTTTAAATAAGCTTGACATGACTTTTATGCGGGTCTATAATAAAGAGTATTTTTTGAGACCGAATGTAAATTATTTTACCATAAGGAGATGATTATATATGGAAAGACGAATAGGCACTGTTTCAAGAGGGCTCAGAGCTCCTATCATAAAAGAAGGGGATGATCTTCAGAAGATAGTCTGCGACACTTTTATGAATTGTATTGAAAACGGCGAATTTGAAATCGGCAGCAAAGATGTTCTTGCCGTTACCGAATCCATACTGGCACGTTCACAGGCCAACTATGCTACTAAAGACCAGCTTGCAAAAGATGTTAAAAATAAGCTGGGAGGAAAGACAGTAGGAGTAGTGTTCCCTATACTCAGCAGAAACAGATTTGCCATATGCCTGAGGGGTATAGCCGCAGGGGCAGAAAAAGTTGTTCTGATGCTCAGCTATCCCAGTGACGAAGTAGGAAATCACCTTCTGGATCTTGATCTGCTGGATGAAAAGGGTGTGGATCCGTATAAGGATGTACTGTCCCAGGAGCAGTTCGAGGGCCTTTTCGGAAAATCAAAGCATACATTTACAGATATAGATTATGTAAATTATTACAAAGATATAATTGAAGAAGAAGGCGCAAAGGCGCAGATAATATTTGCCAATGATCCGAGAAAAATACTGGATTATACTGACAAGGTGATATGTGCAGATATTCATACCCGCGCCAGAACCAAGAGACTAATAAAAGCCGCAGGAGGAGATGTGGTACTGGGCATGGATGATCTTTTGACTGCATCTGTAGACGGTTCCGGATATAATCCCGATTATGGTATTCTGGGCTCAAACAAGGCTACAGAAGACAGCATCAAGCTGTTCCCGATAAACTGTCAGGAATTTGTTGACGGTGTGCAGGAAGAAATCAGAAAAAGAACAGGAAAGACCATAGAAGTCATGGTTTACGGTGATGGAGCTTTTAAAGATCCGGTAGGAAAAATCTGGGAACTGGCAGATCCTGTAGTTTCACCCGGATTCACTGCAGGACTTAAAGGACAGCCTAACGAACTGAAGCTTAAATACCTGGCAGACAATGATTTTGCGGATCTGAGAGGAGATGAACTCAAGGCCGCCATTGAAGAAGCCATAAGAGAAAAAGATGATAATCTGGTAGGCCAGATGGTTACAGAGGGAACTACCCCCAGAAGACTCACTGACTTACTGGGATCTTTGTGTGACCTTACATCCGGATCAGGCGATAAGGGAACACCATTCATATATATTCAGGGATATTTTGACAACTATACAGACTAAAAATCGCTGAAAGATTTTAAACCGGTGTGCCGGGATATTATTGGACACAACAGTCATAAAGGCTCGGGCCGCTTTGTGCGGCCGCGGGCTTTTTTTAGTGCGCCTGGCGGCGCACGTTTCTAACGGGTGAAAGTCCCGAATCCGCCCGGTAGTGGGAAGGATATAGCCGAAGGCAAG